>JAKLFO010000070.1 GCA_022711155.1 Candidatus Bipolaricaulota bacterium | reverse complement strand
TGCAACGCGTAGTGAAAGCCTCCGCTGCGCGCCGCGACCCACAACTGCCGCATCGGCGCCTGCGAGTTGACGATCACCTTCGAGCCGTCGGGCATCTCGAGCGTGAGCACGTTGCCGCTGCGCTCGATCTCGATGTCGATGCCCGTAGGGAGCTCGATGTCCATCAGCGCGTTGATCGTCTCGGAGGTCGTCTCCTTGATGTCCAGCAAGCGCGTGTGGATCCGCCGCTCGAAGTGCTCCATCGAGCGCTTGTCGATGTGCGGAGACCGAAGCACGGTGTAGACGCGCCGCTCGGTCGGAAGCGGGATCGGTCCCGCGATCTTGGCGCGCGTCTCTTTCGCCGACTCGACGATCTTCCGAACCGAGCTGTCGACGAGCTCGTGATCGTATCCCCGCAGCTTGATCCGGATCTTCTCTCTCGCCATGTCAGTACCCTCTGCTCTTCACGATCTTTTCCCGCAATCCTTCCGGGACCATCTCGTAGCGAGCCACTCGTAGCGAGCAGGTCGCCCTTCCCTGGGTCAAGGAGCGCAGCCGAGTCGCGTAGCCGAACGTCTCCGCCAGCGGGACGGACACCATGAGAATCTGCACCGTCTCCAGCGGCCGGAGCGTACGAATCTCCCCGCGCCTGCGCGCCAAGTCCTCCATCACTTCACCCAGGTACTCGGCAGGCGTGATGACTTCTCCCTCCATGATGGGCTCGAGAAGCTCAAACACACCCGCGCCGTACGCCTTGTGCAGCGCGGCGGATGTCGCGGCACGAAACGCAAGCTCGGACGAGTCTACCGGATGAAAAGATCCACCGATTACGGTGGCTCCGATGTCGGCCAGAGGATATCCCGCTAGTGGTCCGTTTGTCAACGTGCCGCGCAGCGCGCTTTCGATGGCGGCTGCGTATGCCTTGGGAATCTCCTCCGGCTTGGCTTCGAACGCAAACCGGATGCCGCTTTCGCGCGGCAGCGGCTCCAAGCGCACGACCACCTCGGCGAATTGTCCTCGCCCCGCCGCTTGGCGCGCGAACCGGTCCTCGACGACGATGGGCTCGCGCAACGTCTCGCGATAGGCCACCTGCGGCGTCCCCACGCTGGCGTGAACCCGGAGGTCCTCGCGCAGGCGGCGCACGAGGACGTCGAGGTGCAGCTCGCCCATTCCGCCGATCACGATCTCGTCCGTGGCGTCGTCCACGCGGACGTGGAAGGTCGGATCCTCTTGGGCGAGCTTGTCGAGCCCCTCCATGAGCTCCGGCCGCTCGGCCTCCGTGCGCGGCTCCACCGCCGCGAAGATCACGGGCTCGGGAAAGTGGATCTTCTCGAGCAGGATCGGAGCGTCCTTGTCGCACAGCGTGTCTCCGGTCGACACGGTTTGAGACCCGACGATCGCCACGATGTCCCCGGCGGACGCTTCCTCCAGCGGCTGGCGGTGGTTGGCGTGCATGCGGAAGAGCTTCGTCACGCGAAGGCCCTTCTCGGCCGTGGCGTTGTAGGCATGCCCGCCCGCCTTCAACGTCCCGGAGTAGATCCGCACGTAGACGAGTCGGCCCGCGTACGCGTCCGACGTCACCTTAAACGCGAGCCCGCAGAACGGCGCCTCCGGGTCGGTCTTCCGCTCTTCCGAGCCGTCCGCGCTGCGGACCGCGGGCACGTCGAGAGGCGAAGGTAGGTAGCGCACGATCGCATCGAGTAGAGGCTGGACCCCGATGTTCTGAAACGCTGAGCCGCCTACGACTGGGACGACGCCGCGCGCGATGCAGGCCCGGCGAAGCCCGGCGTGAAAGTCGTCCTGACGCACCTCGCGCCCGTCGACGAACGCCTCCATGACGCGATCGTCGAACTCGGCGACGCGTTCGACGGCGAGCTCGCGGTACAGCTCGACCTGGTCCCGCATCTCCTCCGGGACCGGCCCGCGCGTCATCGCGGAGCCGCGTCGCTCGACGTCCCAGGTGATGAGCTCGCGGGAGAGGAGGTCGATCATCCCCACGAGCTTGCGGCCCGCATCCCGGTAGGGAAGGCACAGGGGAACGGTGAGCGCGCCGAGACGCGCCTCGATCATCTCGAGGGTGCCGGTGAAGTTGGACTCCGCGCGATCGAGCTTGTTGACGAAGGCGATCCGCGGCACGCGATAGCGGTCCGCCTGGCGCCAGACGGTCTCGGACTGCGACTCGACCATCTCCACGCCCGAGAAGAGGACGACCCCGCCGTCGAGAACGCGCAGGCTGCGCTCGACTTCGGCCGTGAAGTCGACGTGTCCCGGCGTGTCGATGATGTTGATGCGGTGGTCGAGCCAGGGGCAGCTCGTGGCCGCCGCGGTGATCGTGATCCCGCGCTCCCGCTCCTGGGCCATCCAGTCCATTTCGGTGTCGCCCTCATGGACTTCGCCCATCTTGTGGATCTGGCCCGTGTAAAAGAGGATCCGCTCTGTCGTCGTCGTCTTCCCGGCATCGATGTGCGCCATGATGCCGATGTTGCGCACCCTCTCGAGGTCCGACAGACGCGACGACAAACCGGTTCCTTTCCGAGGCTCCGGGCAAGACCGGCTGCCGTCTACCAGCGGTAGTGCGCGAAGGCCTTGTTGGACTCGGCCATGCGGTGAGCGTCGAGCCGCTTGGTGTACGCCTTGCCTTCCTTGCGGGACGCTTCGATGATCTCCGCCGCGAGTCGCTCGGCCATCGTGTGCTCGCCGCGCTCACGCGCCGCGGCGACGAGCCAGCGCAACGCGAGGGCGATCTGGCGGTCGACCGGAACCTCGTAGGGGACCTGGTAGTTGGCGCCGCCGACTCGGCGGGTTCTGACCTCTAGCCGCGGAGAGCAGTTCGTGATCGCCTCGTTGAAGACGTCAAGAGCGGGGGACCCGCTTCGCGCCTCAACAGCCTCGAGCGCGTCGTAGACGATGCTCTGGGCGATCGGCTTCTTGCCTTCCTGCATGATGTAGTTCGTCAGCTTGGCCAGAAGCTTGCTGTTGTGGCGGATGTCCGGCTTCACGTCGCGGCCAGGGATCTTCATCGTCTTCTCCTCGCTACTGCTTCTTGGCGCCATACTTCGACCGACCCTGATGCCGCGCTGTCACGCCTTCCGAATCCAGCGTCCCGCGAATGATGTGGTAGCGGACGCCGGGGAGGTCCTTCACGCGACCGCCGCGCACGAGCACCATCGAGTGCTCCTGAAGGTTGTGTCCCTCGCCGCCGATGTACGCAGTGACTTCCTTCCCGTTGCTCATTCGCACGCGGGCGACCTTCCGCAGAGCCGAGTTCGGCTTCTTCGGGGTTCGCGTGTACACGCGCGTGCACACGCCGCGCTTCTGCGGGCACGTGCCGAGCTGCGGAGCCTTGCTCTTCTTCGTCTTGGGCTTCCGCCCGAGTCGGATCAGCTGGTTGATCGTTGGCATCTTCACTCCCTGGCTAGAATGGCGCCGATTATAGAACGCAGGGCTGAACCCTTCAAGGCACCATCGATTCCTGGTCGGACTTCGCCCCTTCCACCGCCTCGCCTTCCGTCGCCACACCCGCGGGCACGCGGAACCCCGTCCCGGCCGGGATTCTCTTCCCCACGATGATGCTCGGCTTCAGGCCGTCCAGGTCGTCCGTCTCCCCGCGCAGCGCCGCTTCGGCAAGCACCTTGGTCGTGCGCTGGAACGAGGCGGCCGAGAGCCATCCCTTCGTCTGCAGCGCCGCCTTCGAAATCCGCAAGAGCTCCGGCTCGCCGGCGGCCGCACGCTTGATGGCTGCGGGAACCTCCACGGCCTCGCCGTCCTGCAGAACCCGGAGCGTTTCGATCTCGGCCTTCCGCGCGGATGTGAGCACGCCTTCCGAGAGGGCGTCGCCGCTGCGCGCGATGACCTGGTCTCCATCTACGACGTCCTCGGCCAGCGGAAGCCCGAGGGCTTCAGCGCGCGCCTGGTCCGCCTCCTGATTCCACGCGGCGATCGCCTTGTTCTCTTTGCGGAACTCCTCGAGCGTCACGAGGTCGCCGAGCAGGAAGCGCGAGTCGCCGCGATCCACGATCCCAACGTTGTTCAGGATCTGTCGGATGATGACCTCGAGGTGCTTGTCGTTGATGTCGACGCCCTGCTGTCGGTACACCTTGTGGATCTCCGTCAACAGGTACTGCCGCGCCTTCTGGACGCCGGCCGCTCCGAGAACCGTGTGCGGGGCGACGATTCCCTTCGTGAGGAGATCGCCTTCTTCCACCTTGTCGCCCGTGCGGACCGTGACGGCCTTGTCAATCGGGAGGAGGATCTTCGGCTCGACGCGCACATTCGCGATCTCGTCCTGGACGTCCACCGACTCGACACGCACGTTGCCGGCGTGCGGGATCTCCAGCCGGACGAACGTCTCCCCGGAGCGAACCGTCTCGCCGTGTCCTTTGAGCAGCGAAATGTCGCCTGTCAGCGGGAACCGTCTGCCGCCGCCATCCGGGTTGTAGACGACGATGCGGTCTTCGAGGACGGCCACGGTCCCTTCGGCGTCCGCAGCGACGAAGATCGGCTTGGACTTGGACGTGACGGCCTTGCCCGCCTCCACTGTGTCACCGGGCTCCACGAGAAGGCGTCCCCCGTAGGGAATCTCGTACTCGGCCGACTCGCCCTGGCCGAAGACGAGGCGGAACGTCCGGTCGTCGTCCTCCGACATCTGCACCTTGCCCTTGCGCGGCGCGACGATCGGCTCCGTGTTGAACCGATCCGTGAGCGGGTCCTTCGCCTCCACAACGTCGCCTGTCTGCACGCACGGCGTGGCTCCTCGAGGAAGGAGGTACGAGCGGTCGCCGCTCGCGGTGTCGATGAGCAGGACCTCCTGTTCGCCCGTGTCCGAGCGCAGGACGTACACTTCCCCCTTGCACGGGCTCTTGACGAGAATCAGCGCGCCGACCTCGACCTCCTCGCCTTCCTCGACGTTGAGGAGCGCCGCCGGAAGCACGACATCCCTCGGCTCGCCCGTGATCTCGATCTGGTTCTGACCGGTCTCGGTCGCCACCACGTTCGTCACGAAACCGTCGAGCGGCGAGATGCCAGCCTCGCTCTCCTTCGGCGTCTTCCGCGCTTCGAACAGCTCCTCCGCGCGGGGCAGTCCCTGCGTGATGTCCTCTCCCGCCACGCCGCCGAGGTGGAACGTGCGCATCGTGAGCTGCGTCCCAGGCTCCCCGACCGACTGCGCGGCGATCACGCCCACGGCCGTGCCGAGACTGACCGGCTTGTGCGAGCTCATGTCGAAGCCGTAGCAGAGCTGGCAGACGCCGTTCGTCGTCTCGCACGTCATCGGCGAGCGGATCACGATGCGCGGCCGAACGCGGATCTTTTTGACCTTGGCCATGCGCAACGTGTCCATAAGGCGGGCCGTCACCGCCTCGTCGATCCGCACGAGCACGCGCCCCGTCTTGGGGTCCTTCACATCCTGCAGGCTCTTCGTCTTTCCGACCGCACGCTCTCGATCCGCCGCGCTCGTCGTGGACAGCTCGCACTCCATCTGCCCGATCAGGGTCGCCATCTCGCGCGTGATCCACTGGTTCGCTTCCACGACGACCTCGCCGCTCGCGGGGTCGTAGATCGACGCCGCGGTCACTCGGCCGTACACGCGCTCCTCAACCGGCTCCATGATCTCCGTCTTGCTGAAGCGGAACGGGTCGATGTCCGTGCCCTGCGTGGTGCCGCAGTCGACTTCGCGCACGATCGTGTCCGACGACGCGTCGACGAGGCGGCGGGTCAGGTAGCCGGAATCTGCCGTCTTGAGCGCCGTGTCCGCGGCGCCCTTCCGCCCGCCGTGGGTCGAGATGAAGTACTCCATCATGTCGAGCCCTTCGCGGAAGTTCGAGATGACCGGCCGCTCGATGATGTCGCCCGACGGGCCCGCCATCGGGCCGCGCATGCCGCACAACTGCTTGACCTGGTCCGGGCCGCCGCGCGCGCCCGAGGTGACCATCCCGTACACGGGGTTGAACAAGTGCTGGCGCAGGTTCTCCATCGTCGCCTGCTCGACGTCGTCGACCGTGCGGCGCCAAATGCGGATCACCGCGTCGCGCCGCTCCTCGTCGGTGGACAAGCCCATCTTGAACATCGTCTCGATGCGCAGCACGGCGGCCTGAGACTCGCGGACGATGTCCGACTTGGCCTCGGGGATGAGACAGTCCTTGAGCGAGATGGTCAGCCCGGCGTACGTGGCGTACTTGAAGCCCAAGTCCTTCAGGTTGTCGAGAACCTCGGCCGTCTTCTGCCACCCGAACTCGTGGAAGCAGCGCATGACGATCCTCTTGACCGTCTTGCGGTCGACGACGATCGTGTAGTCGCGAATCGCCTCGGGCAACGCTCCGTTGACTTCCGCCCGCCCGAGGGTTGTCTCGATGACCTTTCCATCGATGCGGATCTTGGCGCGGCTATGAAGGCCGAGAGCGCCCGTCTCGAACGCTCTCCTCGCCTCGTCGATGTCGCGGAACGCCTTCCCCGTCCCTTTGCCCTCGGGTTCTTCGAGCGTCAGATAGTAGAAGGCGAAGATCGGGTCCTGGGTCGGGAGCGTCAGCGGTTCGCCGCTCGAAGGCGACAAGATGTTCCGCGGCGCCGCCATGAGCTCGCGCGCCTCCTGAATGGCTTCCGGCGAGAGCGGGAGGTGCACCGACATCGTGTCGCCGTCGAAGTCCGCGTTGTACGGTGGGCACACGAGCGGATGCACGTGGATCGCCTCGCCATCGACGAGGATCGGCTCGAACGCCTGCATCGACAGCCGGTGCAGCGTCGGCGCCCGATTGAGCAAGACCGGATGCTTCTTGATCAGCTTGTCGAGGATGTCCCACACCTCGGGCATCTCGCCCATGAGAGCCCGATTCTTGATCTCGTCGAAATCGGAGAACGTCGTCGTCTCCAGGTTGTGCAGGATGAACGGCTTGAACAGCTCGAGCGCCATCTTCTTCGGAATGCCGCACTGCGCGAGCTTCAACTTCGGGTCGACGACGATGACGGCGCGGCCGGAGTAGTCCACGCGGCGTCCCAGGAGGTTGCGGCGGAGTCTTCCGTGCTTGCCGTGGATTCGCTCGGAGAGCGACTTCAGGGGCCGATTGTCGCGGCCGCGGATCGGGCTCTCCTTCTTCTCGTTGTGGATCAGGGCGTCGACCGCCTCCTGAAGCATGCGACGCTCGTTGCGCAGGATGACCTCCGGCGCGCCCATGTCCACCAGCTTCTTCAGACGGTTATTGCGGTTGATGATGCGGCGGTACAGGTCATTCAAGTCCGTCGTCGCGAACTTGCCGCCTTCGAGCTGGATCATCGGGCGAAGGTCCGGAGGAAGCACCGGAATGACTTCGAGGACCATGTCCTGCGCATTGTTGCCCGAACGCCGCAACTGGTCGACGACTTCGAGCCGCTTCACGATCCGGCGCTGGTTGCCGACGCTCGTCTCCTGCCGCAGTTCCTCGGCCAACTCGGAGTAAAGCTCCTGCATGTCGAGCGACTCGAGCAGGCCCTTGATGCCCGCGGCGCCGGTCTCCGCCGAGAACCCGTCCGGGAAGACGCGTTCGTAGGCGCGCTTCTCGAGGTAGTTCAGCCGATCGCCGAGCGACACCGGCATGTTGTGGTCCTTGATGCGAGTGACGATGAACGCGAGGCTGTCCAGGATCTCCCGGTCGAGAGCCTGCCCCGTCACCGCGCCGTAGCGGTCGACGAGCATGTCGTAGGCCGTCTTGGAGCAGACCTCGCCGACGGGCCGTTCGGCGATCACCGTGTCCGTCTCGACGTCGTCGCCATCTTCGACCATCAGCTCCGCGTCACCGACCATCGGGTACTCCTGGTTGCCGACGACGACGGTGTGGATGCGCTCGCCGTTCGTCAGCTGCCGCTCCTCGATGGTGACGCGGCCACCCTCTTCCGCCACAACCCGTGGAGCGTCATCGATGAAGTACGCAGGCTCGACTTCAAACGCCAGTGCCTGGGACAGGATGGCCACCTCGGACGAGTAGAGCGACTCTCCCGGGCGAACCTCCTTGTTGTCGGACGTCGTGACGATGTGGAGAGACTGTTCCAGCGGCTCCGTCTCGTAATATGCGATGCGTTGCAGGTCTCGGCGCTTCAGCCCGAGCAGGCGCGCCAGGAGGCTCGAGACGCCCTTCAGGTACCAGAAGTGCACTACGGGACTGGCCAACTGAATGTGCCCCATGTTGACGCGCCGGACGGACGAGTCCGTCACCAGCACGTGGCACTTCTCGCAGGTGATCCCCTCGTACTTCTTCCCCTTGTACTTGCCGCACGCGCACTCGTAGTCGTTGGCGGGTCCGAAGATCTCTTCGGCGTAGAGGCCGCCTCGCTCCGCCCGGTGCGTCCGGTAGTTGATCGTCTCGGACTCGGTGATCTCGCCGTGCGACCAGCCGAGAATCGCCGATGGCGGAGCCAGCTGTAGCCTGATGCGACGGATGTCATCGCCGGAAATCAATCGCCTCACCTCTCCTTGTCCCCGCGGGAACCGAACCCAGAAGGCGCCCTGCGTCGCCCGCCTCAGTCATCCGATGCAGGCGACGACTCAGCTGAACTCGACCGCGAACTGCTTCCGCTCTTGGTCTTCCGGTAGTCCGTGGAGTAATACCCATTACCTTTGTAGATGACGCCGATCCGTGGGAGAAGGCGCTTCGTCTTGGAGCTACCGCAGTGTGGGCACAAGATGGGGTCTTTCTCCTCGCCGCGACGAAGGACGCGGAACTCCTCACGGCAGTTCCCGCATTCGTATCGGTAAAAAGGCATAGTCGCCCCGCCCTAGTCCCCTAGAGCTAGCCTGGCTCTTTTCCGCTCTCTCATGCATGGAGCGAGAAGGGCGAGCGCCCCACTCGAAGCCGCGCATCCCCTGGTCCGACCAATCTGTGGAGTATAGCCGTCCCGGCCGGCCTGTCAAGCTGCAGCCGGTTCCGGAGTGGGCAGCCGCATTCCGAGGACGCCCGGCATCTCACCGAGCTCCTCGACCGAACCGAGCGCCCGGGCGTTCAGGAGCGATGTCTCATCGTCGCTCTCGAGGCGGTAGTAGACGGGAACTGACGCGCACCGACCCGCGCTCGTGTGGGTCGCCACGATCGTCGCGATGAGTTCGAGCGTCTGCGCTCGCTCAGCGCTCGACTTCGTCTCCCAGTCAGCCCGCGCAAGCGCCATCGGCCCGTGCGGCGTCGCCGGGTAGACGCGCACATCCTGCGGCAGAAAGAGGTTCTGCAGCTCCCTCTTCTCGTCTTCGTCGACGGCGAGAACCACCTTTGCCCCCCGCTCGATCTTGTAGTAGTACGTGAAGTCCAGCAGGCGGAGCGCGTTGAGGGTGAACCCCTCTTCGCCGAACAGGTTTGCCACCCGCTCACCGAACCCCGGCTTGGTCAACTTGCAGCGCGCGCACGACCCGAGCGGATTCGCCGCGCCGAGCCCCAGCTGGGCCGCAAGAGTCGCGAGATCTCCGTCGTTCGGGGGCGTACCCGGATGGCTCGCGGGGAGGAGCGCCCACGTCGCCAAGTTCGTCTGCCCGAGCCGCCGCCTATGACAGAGTGGGCGCAACACGCGTCCGGCGATCCCGTGCCGCTCGGCAAGCCAGTTCATGTCATCGCAATCGAGCCCGTTCTGCTCCAGACGCTCCCCCGTCGCGAGGTAGTCGGCGCCCACGCGCTCCATGTACCTCGCCGAGCGGCCCAACAAGAGCGAGCGACACTGCAGGCAAGTCCGTCGGAGCGAGAACGCATCGGCTCTAGGTTCCACGAACCTCCGGTACTCGCGCTTGAGCGACTGCGTACGCAAGACCGTCCCCGCCCACTCCTCACGCACGAGATCCCGCAAGGCTTCGTCTTCGGCCGCGAACGGGGATCGGAAGTGAAGCAGCTGCATCTGCTCTACTTCCGGATGGCGTTGCAGAAGGGCGGCTACAACACGGCTCGCGAGACTGCCTGAGAACAACACGACAACCTTGGCCAACCCGCTACCCCGTTCCTCCCCCGACCGCGGCTACCGTCGCGGTTCAATCAGCCCGTAGTTCCCATCTCGCCTGTGGTAAATGATTGCTACCTGGTCGGTCTCCGCGTCGACGAAGACGAGGAACCCCTTCTCGATGGCCTCCAGCTGGAGCGCTGCCTCCTCCGGAGTCATCGGCTTGAAGAAGTGCGTCTCGGTCCGAACGATGTGCCGCTCCGCCTTCCGACCGCTGCCCGGATCGTCTTCCACGCTCGGAACGCGCCCTTTGACGTCGGCCAATTGGTCCTTGAACTTCACCAGCTGGCGGCGGAGGCGGTCGATCGCTTTGTCGATCGACGCGTACATGTCCGTGGATTCCTCGCGAGCCGTGATGATCTTCTTGTTCGTCAGGTGCGCGTGGAAGTCGGCCGTCTGCCGTTCCTTCTCGGCCGAGAGGACGACATCCACACTGACGATCCGATCGAAGAATCGCTCGAGACCCTCCGTCTTCTCGACCACATAAGCGC
>JAKLFO010000007.1 GCA_022711155.1 Candidatus Bipolaricaulota bacterium | reverse complement strand
CCCTTCCTCCAGGCAGCGTTGTCCGTAGTCCGTCACGTGCACGAACGGCAGGTGGAGGTTGAGCGAGTTCTTGCCGGGTGCGAGAACGCCCTGCACGAGGAGTTCCCAGACGACCTCCTGGACGAGGAGGGAGTCCCCGCGCTCGTAGTCCCCCGCCTTCTGTCGCACCTCGTTGTCGATCGCGTGAAGGTGCGTCTGCGGAGTCCGCCGCAGTGCGTCGAAGACGAGAGGCCGGACCGCCGTTTTGTCCACCCGATCCCCCTTTGGCTGGGCACGAAGAATACCGCTCCGCGTCCGCCGGGCACAAGTCGCTTGTCGTTCGCCCTATCCCGGCGTACCTTCGAGACGGAGGTACGATGGCGCGTTTCGTTCGTCCTGCGCGGAAGTCGCTCGGCCAGCCGCCCGGCTCTCTTGTCCACGTCGGCAAGGTATACAGCCGGGAGACGACGCTCGCTCGCATAGAGTACAACGCGACCGCGGTGGAGGAGACGTCTCCGGCGGCCGGCGATTCCCTCCGGCCCGCGCTCCCCGAGAGTGTCGTGTGGCTCGACGTGGATGGCGTTCACGACGCCTCGATCATCGAGTCGATCGGCGCCTCGGCCGACATCCACCCGCTCGTGCTCGAGGACGTCATGCACACGGGAGAGAGGCCCAAGCTGGAGGAGTCGGCGTCGTCGCTCTTCGTCTCGCTCCGCATGCTGAAGCTCTCTGCGGCGACGCAAGAGGTGGAGGACGAGCAGGTGAGCCTCGTCCTCGGGCCGTCGTGGGTGATCTCTTTCCAGGAACGGCAGGGCGACGTGTTCGACGCGGTGCGCGAGCGCATCCGGACGGGCCACGGGCGGATCCGGCGATCGGGAGCCGACTATCTCTTCTACTCGCTGCTCGACGCCGTGGTCGATCACTACTTCGTGGTCCTCGAAAGCATCGGAGACCGCGTGGAGACCGTGTACGAGCGCGTGACCCACAACCCGAGTCGCCTCGATCTCGACGACATCCGCCGCCTGAAGCGAGAACTCCTGTTCATGCGCAAGGCGGTGTGGCCGCTGCGCGAGGTGCAAAGCCGCTTGGAGCACGGCGACTCGTCGCTCATCCGTCCTGACACGGCGCCGTACTTCCGAGACGTCTACGACCACACGGTGCAAATCCTCGACGCGATCGAGACGTTCCGCGAGATGCTGACGAGCCTGATGGACGTGTACCTCTCCAGCGTGGCGAATCGGACGAACGAGGTCATGAAGGTCCTGACGATGATCACGACCCTGTTCATCCCGCTCTCGTTTCTCGCCGGCCTCTACGGGATGAACTTCCGCTTCATGCCGGAGCTCGAGTGGAAGTACGGGTACTACGCCCTGCTGGCGGCCATGGCAGCGATCTCCGCCGCCATGCTCGTCTACTTCAAGAGGAAGAAGTGGCTCTAGAAAAAACCGCGGGAAGGCGAACTCGGATTACGCCTTCCCGCGGGCGCCGTCGCCTCGCTTCGGAGGTTCGGCCTGCCCTTTAGAAGTAGTCGTCGTCTTCTTCTTCGTCGGCGTCCAGTTCCTCGTCGTCCTCGAAGTCGTCGTCTTCCTCAATCCACTCCAGGCGGACCGGATCTTCGTCGATGACTTCGAGCAGGGCCTCGCACTCCTCGCAGCGCAGGCGGTTGAAGAGGCTCAGCTCATCCTTGTCCAGCTCGAGCGCTGCATCGCACACAGGACAGAGAATCTTGCCCGGCGTTCCCTCTTTCGCTTTCGGCTTCTTCGCGGTCCCCACGTCTCGGCCGTCTTGGGATGAGGCCGCCGCCTCCTTCGACCGCCCCTTGGGAGCGCTTCCCGTCCCGCGTCGCTTCTTCGCCGCATCCGCCATGTTGGCTCTCCTTGCCTTTCGGGCACGAGGATCCTCAGCCCCGCCCTGTCGTCTCGGCCGGGGTTCCCTTGGGGCCGCAGAGTACGACTCCCATCTTGCCGAGTCAATACCCCGTTTTTCGTCGTTTGTCCAGCCCAGTTGCCCGTCAGCGGGCGTGGCCGCCCTCCTCCTCGGCGCGCCAGGCGGCCGCAAGATCGACGGCGAGGTGCGACAGGACGCGCACTCCGACGCCCAGGCCGCGTTCGTCGAAGTCGAACGTGGGGCTGTGCGGCGCGAGGACGCGGCTGCGGTCGGCGTCGTCCCGCCTCGTGCCGTGGAAGTCCGCGCCGATTCCGATGTTCGCGGCCAGCCCGCCGTGGGCCTGGACCGCACGCATCATCTCGACGAAATCTTCGCTTCCGCCTACGGCGCTCACGTCGTGAAACGTGAACCGTCCCGCGCGGCCCGCCGACGTCCGCACCTGCTTCGCCAACGTGGGATCGCTCTCTGCGCTGCCGGCTTGCCCCATCGGGTGGATCTCCGCTTCGCACTCGTACATGGCCGCGGCGGACTTGACGACGCGCACCGCGCGCTCGTACATGGACTCGCAGAGCTCGCCTGTCCCGCCGCGCACCTCCGCGATCAACAGGGCTCGGTCCGGAATGACGTTGCGTCCCGTCCCCGCCTCCATGCGACCCACGTGCACGCGCGTGAACCCGGCGTGGTGGCGCGGCAAGGCGTGGAGATGCAGGGCGGCCGTTGCCGCTGCCAGGAGCGCGTTTCTCCCGCCTTCCGGCAACGCGCCGGCGTGCGCGGCCTCCCCGAAGAACGCCACGTCGAACTTCCGCGTGGCGGCGTACCCTCCCAGGCCCGGCGCCAGCTCCCCCACGGCCCACCCGGCGAGAAGGTGACAGCCGAGGACGTAGTCGGCGTCCGCCAGGTGTCCTGCCTCCACGATGGAGCGTGCGCCGCGCACGCCCTCTTCCGCCGGCTGGAAGATCAGGCGCACCGTGCCGGCGAGCGGCGCGGGCAGCTCCGCCAAGACGCGCGCGACCCCGAGGCCGATGGCCACGTGGCCGTCGTGCCCGCAGGCGTGCGACGCGCCGTCGTTGATCGACGCGAATCCCTCTCGCGCCGGCCGATGGTCCGTCGTCCTGTCCTCGCGGATGTCGAGTCCGTCGATGTCCACGCGGAGCGCGATCACGGGACCCTTGCTGTGCGACCTCTCGCCGATCGCTCCCGTGAATCCGCCGCGCATCGACTCGAGCAGCTTCGGGTCGGCGCCCTGGGCCTCCGCCCGCTTCCGGTGCGCCTCGAGCGCCTCTTCCGCGGGAACGCCCATCCGCGACTCGGACGCGCACACGCGACGCCCGACGAGCGTCTCGTACCCGAGCTCTTCCAGCCGCTTGGCGATGAGCGACGTCGTCCAGTACTCGGTCCACCCCGCCTCCGCGTGGCGGTGCACGGCGCGCCGATCGGCGATCACGTCCGCGTCGATGGCGCTTGCGGCGGACTCGATCGCGCGGTGGAGGTCCGTCTCCTCACGCCGACTCGCGGCGGGCATGTCGCTCCTCGTGTACCTCTTCCACCTGGAACTTGCCGCGGTCGTAGAACAGGCGGTCGTCGACCCAGATCCGCCCGCCGTCCATCAGGTCGCAGACCATGTCCCAATGGATGGCCGACTCGTTGCGGCTTCCGGTCTCGGGCATCCCGGCGCCAAGCGCCATGTGGAAGCTGCCGCGGATCTTCTCGTCGAACAGCGTGGCTCCCGTTGCGCGCTGGATGCCCTCGTTCGTGCCGATCGCGAACTCGCCGACGTAGCGCGCTCCGTCGTCCACGTCGAGGGTCTTCCAGAGGAAGTCCTCGCCCTTCTGCGCCGCGGCCTTGACGACCTTGCCTCGCTCGAACCATAGCTCGACGCCCTCGAGACGCCGCCCGTCGTACACGGTCGGGTACGAGAACCGCACGTGCCCCTCGACGGAGTCCTCCACCGGCCCGGTGAAGATCTCGCCGTCTGGCATGTTCTTCTTGCCGTCGCAGTTCTCGAACGTGCGGCCGGCGATGCTCATGCGCAGGTCGACGCCGGGTCCCTCGACGCGCAGGCTCTTTTTCCCCTTGAGCCAGTCGACGAGCCGGCCCTGGCGGGACGAGAGGCTCTTCCAGTAGCCGATGGGGTTCGCCGGGTCCGGCAGACAGGCTCCGAAGACGAACTCCTCGTACTCCACAAGTCCCATCTCGGCATCCTGCGCGTAGGCGGGGGTCGGAAAGAGCGTCCCCACCCAGCGGAGCTCGCCGCGCGCGGAGCGATGGGTGAACGTCTGGAAGAGGTCGCGCGTCGACTGCCTTGCGAGCACGAGGCGGCTCGGCGGGACGTTCGTGAGGTTCTTCGTGTTTGCCGCTCCCGAAACGGAGATCATGACGTCGTACGTCTCGTAGAGGAGGCGGGTCGGCGGGGGCACGTGGCGCAGCTGCTCGTCCGACGCGTTCCGGTAGACGAGCTCTTCGACATCGGGCAGTTGGGCTCGCAGGTACGGGTGACCGCCGGCGCGAAGGACTTCCACCAGCAGCGCCTTGAGCAGAGGTTCGGCGAGCACGCTTCCCTGGATGAGCACCTTATCGTTCGGGCGAACGGCGACCGAATACTGGACGAGGACCTGCGCCAGCTTCTCCACGCGCGCGTCGATCATGCGATCTCCTTCAGGACAGTCGGCACGAGGGCCGTTCCTCGAAGATAGCTTCCGGGCGGGCACCCGACAAGCACCTAGATGCGAACGAGGTCGAGATCGCGCGCCGTCTGAACGCATCGCCCCCGGGGCAGGATGGCGATCTGTCGCGACTCGCCGTAGGACGAAGACGTGAACAAGGTGAGGCAGCGGTCGTCGAACTGGTACGTCGGGGCGTCCGGTTGGTGCGATCGGACGACGACGCGTGCCCCGAGGCGCGCGCTGCGCTCGCGAAAGTCGCCCGGCCCGAAGCGAGGACGTCCGCTTGCCGGATCCGCGGCGCCGCTCGTCTCGCCCCAGTCCCCCCACGTGATGGCGCGCCAGGCGGGGTCGCCCGGCGAAACCGACGAGACGAGATCGAGGCTAGCGAGGTCCGGGAGCGCCCCGTGGACGCCAAGCACGCCGGCCGGGTGCGATGCCGCGAATGGGAGCCGCAGCAAGGCGGCTCCGACCGTCTTGACCTCACCAGGCGAGAGAGATTGCCAGAAGTCGGCCGGCCGGAACTTGGCCGCGGCCCACGCTTCGTGGTTTCCCATCAGGATGTGAACCGCCTCCGGGCGCTCGAGCTTCGCCGCGAGCGCCCGCTCGAGCACGTCTCGCGAGAGCGGGCCGCGGTCCACGAGGTCTCCGAGGAAGACGACGGCCGCGTCGCCCGCGGCGGCGAGAGCGCGCTCGAAGGCATCGAGGTCTCCGTGAATGTCGCCGACGAAGACGGTCTTGCGGTCGTGAGACAGCCGGACGACTCGGTCGCCCGTGGCGAACGAACGCTCGAACTGCCGAGCCAGTCGAAGAAGGTCCATGGCGCGAGCCTATCGCAGCGGCTGCGCCGGTGCCAGCGTCTCGCGTTTCGTTGACGAGGGGAGCGTTTCGTGGTAGGGTGTCCGCATGGTCAGGAGACGAAGCAGCGAACGGTACTCGGCGTGCGGCCCCCGCGTGGCCTGCGCCAGCGTTTCCCTGATCACGACGACGAAGTAGCCCGGCCGCCGGCACTCGCCGGACGGCGCGGGCGTGGAGACCACAGGCACGGCCTGGGTCTTTTCTTTTTGGGTTCGGAGGGAGGAGACATGAAAGGCAGACCTGGAAGGCGAGCAGGCCGCAACGCGGCCCCCGGTGGCGCTCCCGGCGGCGCGCGTTCTACGGAGATCCTGAGGGTGCTGCCGACGACGGACGAGCGAGAGCACGACCCCGCTCTGCTACGCCTCTCCTACGTCTGCCGCGCCGACGACCTGCTGCGCGGGCGTGCGGGGAGAAGCGCCGTGCTCGCGCGCATCCATCGTCTGTTCGACGCAAGCCCAGACGCGCGACCCGACTCCGACGCTCTGGATGGCCTGGCGCGGCTCATCGACGGCGCTCGCCGCGCCGCGCGGGAGCCGCTGTCCACAGAAGATGGCCGGTGCGGCCCCGAAACGCACTCTCCATCAGGCATAACGCCGTCTCCTTGCCCGTAGCGGGAATGCGCCGTCTCGCCCGTTGCGGCGAGCGGCGCAGCCCGCTTCTCGCGAGGGTTTTGCGCATCACAGGACGCTCGGAGGGTTTGGCGTATAATGGCCGCCATGGTGACGTTGGACGACGTGGCAAGGTTCCTCGGCCTCTCAAAGCGTGCGGTCCGAGTGCGCGTGGATGCGCTCGGCGACATGCTCGAGGGCTACTTGTCACGCGATGACCGCAACCGTCTCATCTTCCGCGGCGAAGCCGTCGCGATCCTCCGCCGTCTGGAAGAGCTTCGACGCGAGGAAGGCCTGGCGATCCGAGCTGCCGCCGATAAGCTGCGCGGCGAGTTGGGAGAGCCTGACGCTTCTTCGGGCATGTGGATCGTCATCCGGCCCGAAGTCGAGATCTCCCTCGTTCAGGAGCTCCTGGAGGACGTGAGCCGCGAGCGGGACCAGTGGCGCGAGTACGCGCTGGCGCTGCAGTCCGTCCTGCCGCCCGAACTCAAGTGGCTCCAGTCGGTCGCTCCCACTTCGTCGGGCGATCGCCGACTCAACTAGCCCCGTCTTCCTGCTGCGAGGCATCTCCCGCCGGGCTCACTCGGCCTCGCTCTCGGGCGGGAGGCTCTTCATCTGGAAGCGCTTCATGATCCTCCCCACGCCGGGCACCGCGACGCGGCTCCCCGCGACGGGCGCGGCCACCGCGTCGCCGGCGCGCGGAGCGGGAAGAAGGAGGATGGGGGTCCCGGGCTCGAGCCCGCGGCGTTCGGCGAGCGCCAGGCCGACTTGCGCCTCGCCGAGGCTGACGCAGCTCGTGACCTTCCCCAGAACCGTTCCATTCCGGTCGAGGACGAGGGCGCCGTCCCGGACGGGGCGCGAGCCCGCGTCGACGGCGAAGCGAACGATCTCGCGTTCCTGTTTCTGAAGAGCCGCGATGCACGCCTGTCGCCCGACGAAGAAGGTCTTGTGCAGTTTGACGTACGGACCGAATCCCGCCTCGAACGGGTTCACCTCATGCGGTCCGGCCAACTCGTGCCCGTAGAGAGGCAGTCCGGCCTCTGTGCGCGTGGAGTCGCGCGACGCGAGGCCGCAAGGCAGGAGGCCGTGGGGCCGGCCGACTTCGAGGAGACGATTCCACAGCCACAGAGCGTCCGCAGCGGCGGAGTAGATCTCGTATCCGAGAGGCTCCCCCGTGTAGCCCGTGCGAGCCACGAGGAGCTGATGGCCGTCCGCGACCACCTCGGCGAACTCGGTCCGCTCGAGCCCTGCGACCTCCCTTTGCTCGGTCGGTCCGAGGATCTCGCGGAGGATAGAGAGGCTCTTCGGTCCCTGGAGCGCCACATCCATCACGCCTCGCTCGCGCTTCAGGTCCCGCAAGACGACTCCCACCGCGACGCGGCAGCCGGGGTGGTCGAGGTCCGCTTCGTATCGGCCTTCGGCGAGCCCCGTCAGCCACTCCCAGTCTTTCGTCTCGTTTGACGCATTCACGACGACGAGGTAGCGGTTCCACGCTCGTCGGTAGACCCAGATGTCGTCGATGATCTTCCCATCGGGCGCGAAGAGGTAGGCGTAGTGCGACTGGCCGTCCTCGAGCCAGCCTTCGTAGTTCGATGTCACGGCATTCAGGAAGTCGGTCGCTCCCTCGCCCTCCACCTGGAACACGCCCATGTGGCCGAGATCAAACAAGCCCGCGGCGCGGCGCACCGCGCGGTGCTCCTCGAGTGCCGACGTGTACCACACGGGCATTTCCCACCCGGCGAACGGGACGAGTCGCGCGCCGAGCGCGACGTGGGCCTCGTGAAGCGAGGTCGTGCGAACGGGCGCGGCCTTGTCCTCGTGCCAAGAGAAGGGGGGCCGCGCCTCAGCGACGCGCTGATCGATGGACCGGCGCCCGACGAAGTACGGCTTCTCAAAGGCGAAGCGTTGTGGATACGCGGCCGCGACCTCCGCGGCCGGCCGGCCGGTCGCGGTGTCCTCCGGAGGCAGCGACAGCCAGGCTTGAGCGAAGTCCGGCAGCGACGAGGGATCGATCTCCTCGATTGTCGCCGGCCCCTGAACCTTGCGATAGAGGTCTGACGAGTCGAACAGCGTGTAGCCCTCGGCCAGACCCTCAAGCCACGCGCGCAACGCGCGGGCCTGGTCTGAGGGCACGAGCACGGCGTAGTCATCGTGCCCGAGGACGCCGATGACGCCGGAAGACAAGACGCGGCCTTCGTCGTTGAGGAAGTAGGCGCGCGACGACGCCTGCGCTGCGATCCGCTTGACGTCGCACGTTGCGGCCTCCTGCAAGAGAGCGCCCGCCCTCCCGCTTCGCACGCGAAGGACAGTCCACGCCGCTCCGCCCGCGCGCCGCGGCGCGTCCGCCGCTCCGCCCACGCGTGAGTCGACCTTTGCCACGATCTCGCGCACGTCTTGCCGAGCCCGTTCCAGGACGTCGAGCGGCAGCTTGCCGCGCGACAGCTCGCCGCGCAGGCCCTGGTACGAGAAAGGACGAATGGCGTGGAGCACCTGCGCCACGACCTTGCCGATCGCTTCCATCTCCGACTTCCCCATGCCTCGCTGCGTGGCCCACGGCGTGCCCAGCCGGATCCCGTGCGCGTCGGCGGCGCTCTGGTCTCCCGGGAGCGTGTTCTTGTTGCAGACGAGTCCCACCAGGTCGAGGATGCGGGACGCGATCTCGCCCATCATCACGAACCCCGTGTCGCTCGGAAGCTCGCGCAGGTCAACGAGCAAGAGGTGCGTGTCCGTGCCGCCGTAGGCAAGCGTGAGGCCGTGGTCGGACAACGAGCGGGCGAGGTGCTGCGCGTTCTCGACGATACGGCGTTGCAGCGCGGCGAACGCCGGCTCTTGGGCGATCTTGAGCGCGACGGCGAGCGCGGCGAACTTGTTCACGTGCGGCCCGCCCTGTTGGCCCGGGAAGATGGCCGTGTCGACGCGCGAGGCAATCTCGGGGTCGGTCGTCAGGATGACGGCCCCGCGTCCGCCGCACAGGGTCTTGTGGGTGGTGAACGTCACGACGTGCGCGGTGCCGATGGGGTTCGGGTAGACCTTGCCGACGATCAGTCCCGCCGTGTGGGCGACGTCGGCCAACAAGATGGCGCCGACCTCGTCGGCAATGGCGCGGAACTCCGCCCAGTCCGGCTGCCAAGGGTACGACGTGAAGCCGCCGATGATCATGCGCGGGCGATGCTCGCGCGCCAGAGCGCGAATCTGCTCGTAGTCGAGCTTCCCTGTCGCGCGATCGATGGCGTAGGAGACGATATGGTACCTGCGCCCGGTGACGTTGAACTCCGATCCGTGCGTGAGGTGTCCGCCCTCCGTGAGGGCCATGCCCATGACGGTCTCCCCGGGCTTGACGAACGCGTCGTAGACGGCGAGGTTCGCCGCCGCGCCCGAGAGAGGCTGGACGTTTGCGAAGATTCGTTCGGCCGGGTACTCGGGCGTCGCGAAGCACTCCGCCGCGCGGCGTCCGGCGAGCGACTCGACCAGATCGGCGATCTCCGCGCCCTTGTAGAAGCGGCGGTCGGAATAGCGGCGATAGGCCGACAATTGAGCATCGATGTCGGCGAGGTCCTCCTGCGTCTGCCGCATCATCGCCTTGCGCGGGTATCCCTCGGCATAGACGCTGGTGAAGGCCGAGCCGAGCGCTTCACGAACCGCAGGCGGCGTAAGGCTCTCGGACGGAATGAGGATGATCTTCTCCCGCTGTCGGCGCTCCTCCGCGGCCATCAGGGCAGCCGTCTGTGCGTCGACGTCGAGCACGTGCAGAGGAGAACGTCCGATGCTCATGATCGCTCCTTTGTCGTTCACGCGAAGGTTTCCGGGTGAAGTCTACGAGCTAGGTTCCGGCCTTTCCAGCAGGCCTGCGCGGCCAAGTAGAGGTCCCCGCCGACCAGACTGTGGCCGCCGAGGACGACGGGGATCGGCGAACGGAGGGCCGCCGCGGTGAACGCTCTCCAGGCAGGATCGCGAATCTCCTCGATGCGGTAGAGGTCGCTTGCGAAGCGGTCGCTCGCCGGCGCCGTGGCGGCTTCCGTTCCGAGGAGAGGACGGGTGTCGATCCAGGCGGCATCGCACGCCCTCGCCAGACGCTCGAAGAAGACCGTCGGTCCGTCCTCGGCGAGGACCTGCCGCACCCAGAGAAGGTGCTGCGACGAGCCGGCGCGCATGCCTCGCCCTTCGACGAGCGCGCTCGTCCGCGAAGCGACCTCGCCCTCGAAGTGGCTCCAGGTCGCCGGGCTCAGCCGGCCGACGAGCATCGTCGTGGCTGAGCGCTCCGTGAGCACGGCGAGCGCGCGTCCGAGCGAAGGGTGATCGCTCTCGAGGCCGAGGCAGAAAGCGCGAAGCTCGCCCAGCTCGAGCGCGCTCTCGGCCGCAACGAGCAGGTCCGTGGGCGTGTCGATGTCGAACTGGGTCGAGGCGCTGCGCGGGAGCGCGAGGCACGGTACCCCGGCGTCCGAGAGAGCGAAGCCGAGCGGGTTATCGATCGACGGCAGATCGGCTGCGAGCGCTTGCCCCGCGCACGCGACGGCGCAGAAGTCGCAGGAGTAGAAGTTGTTGAACAGAGCCCGCGGCGCGTCCCCGGAGGCGAAACTCACCATCCGCGCGAGGTCCCCTTCGGGCATGAGCCCGCCCGAGCCGCTGCCGAAGTAGAGGAATCCGTCGAGTCCGAGCTCGGAAGAGACGCGCGCCAGGGTTCGCCCGAAGTGGAAGTCCGTGCCCGCCTCCGAGCGAATGAACTCGATGTGCTCGCCTCCGCCCGGGCAGCGCGCGGGGTCCGGAGTCACTACGCAGACCTCGGCCACCCCCGCTCCCCGAAGCCGTCGCGCGAGGTCTAGGGAAGCGGCCCAACGTCCGCGCTCTACCAGGTTCTCCGCCGGGCTGTCGCCCATGGCGGCGTGAAAGAGGAGACCTGCGACTCGCTTCACCGCTTTTCGCCCCCGATGCTCGCCGAGAGGGCGCCGCCTGGCGCGGGCAAACAGGTAGGCCTCCTCGATCCCTCGGCGGAAGATCGAAGAGGCCGTCCTCTTGCGCGCTTTCTGTGCCTCTCGGCTATCGCCTCACGCGCATCGCCTCGCGCTCTCCGACATACGGGAGCAAGGCGAGCTTCCGCGCGCGGTTGATCTCGATGGCGAGCTTGCGCTGATGTTTCGCGCACAGGCGAGTCGCTCTCTTGGGCAGGATCTTGCCCAGACGGTTCATGTACTGCTTCAGCTCTTCCGGCTTCTTGTAGTCAAGCAAGAACGCGTTCTCGCACGCGCGGCACTTTCGCTTTCTCTTGTGAAACATGGTCTAGAAAGGAACCTCCTCCTCGGGGAGTGGATTGTCATCGCCGGGCCCCGTGGCCTCCGGGGTAGCGGCGGGTTCTTCCGCAGCCGTCCGCTGGGGCCCGCCCCCCAGGAACTGAACCGTCGACGCAACGACTTCGGTGACGCGAACTCTCTCTCCGTCTGCGTTCTCGAACGAGTCAATCCGCAGTCGCCCTTCAACGGCAATCGATCGTCCTTTGCGGAGGTAGTTGGCGCAGTTCTCCGCCTGGGTGCCCCACACGACGATCGGCACGAACGTCACTTCGTCTTGCAGCTTGCCCGAGGCGTCCTTGAACTGGCGATTGAGCGCGATCGAGAACCTGACGCGGGCTGTTCCCCCCGGCGTGTAGCGAAGCTCGGGGTCGGCCGTCAAGTTTCCTATGAGGATGACTCGGTTGAGACTTGCGGACATGGCCTCTCGCTACTCCCGCACGATGATCTGGTATCGCAAGAGCTCTTCGTCCAGATTGAGGCGCCCCTCGACCGCCACGACCGACTCCGGCGGCATGCGGAACTCCGTCAGACGATAGAAACCCTCGGTGAAGTGGCGGATCTCGTAGGCAAGCACGCGCTTGCCCCAATCCTCCACCTTGCCAATCTCGCCGCCGTTCTCCGAGATCAGAGAATGGACGCGCTCCATCTTGGCGGTTCGCGCTTCGTCAGACAGATCCGGACGAATCACATACACAATCTCGTAATCGCGCACTCTGACACCTCGCTATTGATCTAGGCAAGAGGGTATCCGTGCCCCCCCGCGAAGTCAAACCCTGCGACGCTAGGGCGTTCTCAGAAATCGGCCCTCCCGCCGCCCCCTGCGAGCGCCTCCGGTAGGGACAAAAGTCCTTGAACAGCGGAGGTGTGCACCGTATCTATTATGCAAACTTGATGGAGAAACGCTGGCGCGGTAGTCTAAGGCGCCCGGGGAGGGGGCCGCGTCCGGACCTCGACCCGCAACCATCGTGACGAACAAGGAGGAAGGCCATGAAGTGGGGCGGTTTCAACCGAGAAGGAGAGAAGAAGATGAAGAAGCTGCTCGGCGGGAAGGCGATGTACATCCTGTTGACGATTGCTGCTGCGGCGTTGGTGTTGACCGAGAGCCTGAAGTGGCGGCCCGGCTAGGCCGCGGTCCATGAGCCCGCTCGTCCCGCACACTGCGATCCAGTACGATCTGGCGCGCGCATGGCCTGGAACATGAACATGAGGAGGCTGGATGCGACTTCCTATCCGGGCGGTACTGCTTGTCGCATTCCTGTCTCTATTTGCGGTAGCGTCGCTCGCGTGGTCGGCCGCGCACGTGGGCCGTCCGTCGGCTGAGAGCATTCTCGTCAGCTGCGCCTTTGCGGTCTTGGCGGTCTTGGCCGAGGTGTCCGCAACCTGGATCCCCGCCTACAAGTGGGAGATCTCGAGTTCGATCGCCATCTACCTCGCGGCCCTGTACATCCTCGGCCCCGATCTCGCCCTATTCGTCGTCTGCGGCTCCTGCCTCGCCTCGGAACTGCTCTTGCGGTGGAGCGCCCGCCGCGAGCGCCTCTCCAGCGCGTTGATTCCGATCGCGTTCAACGTGGGCCAGATGATGGCGGCGGTCGTGGCCGCGGGCGTCGTCATGCGTGCCGCCCAGCGGCCGGAGCTCGGGATGCGCGTCCCGATGGACTTCCTCTGGGCCTTCGCCGCATTCGCCGCCTATTTCCTCGTCAACGTCAGCCTCGTCGTCCGCATCATCTCGCTCACGCAGAAGAAGGCCTTCTGGCACCTGTTGGCCCAGAACTTCCGCGCGTTCTTCGTGCAGTACGCCGTCCTCTGCATTTCCGCCATCCTGCTGGCGGTGCTCCGGACCATCTCCGTGTGGCACGTCCTCCTCGCGCTGTTTCCTTTGACGCTCGTCCACATCTCGTTCCGCAGCTATCTGAAGCTGCAGACGCAGGCAAGGGGGACGTTCGAGAGGATCTCGCAATTGCTCGACCGTCGCGACCACTACACGGCCGTGCACTCCAACGAAGTGGCCGAGCTCGCCCTCGAGATTGGGAACGCCCTTGGCATGACGCAGGGGGATCTGGAGCAGATCGACATCGCGGCGCGCGTGCACGACATCGGAAAGGTGGCCATTCCGGACTCCATCCTCCTGAAGCCGGGCCCCCTCTCCGATGCCGAATGGGAGATCATGAAGACCCACCCGGTCGTGAGCGCCCAGCTCATCGAGGGACTTGAGATCTACTCGAGCGTTGCCGCCGCCGTGCGGCACGAGCACGAACGCTGGGATGGAACCGGATACCCCGACGGCCTTCGAGGCGAAAACATCCCGCTCGTCGCCCGCATCATCGCCGCGGCGGACATCTACAACGCGCTGTCCACGGATCGCCCGTACCGCAAGGCCTACACGCGCGAAGAAACGCTCCGCATCATCGCGGACATGCGTGGCAACGACATCGATCCCCAAGTCGCCGACGCGCTTCTTCGCGTGGTCAAGGAGAGGCTGGCCGCCGCGGACGGGGCCGCGGCGGCTCCGGTCCGCGCATGATCTTCCTCTACTCGTTGGCCCTGGGCGTCCTCCTCGGATACGCGCTGCGCGGCCGGCTCTCGGGCCTCACGGCGCTCCAGCTCCGCGGCCTCTGGCTCGTGCTCGTCTCCCTCGCGATCCAGCTCCTCATCTTCCCGCTGTTCGCGTCCGAGCCGATCGTCCCGTACGGGACGGCTGTGCTGCACGGCATCTCGTACGGGCTCGTGGTCCTCTGGCTCATCCTCAATCTCCGGATTCGCCCGCTCCTCGCGATCGGGGCAGGCGCGGTCCTCAATCTGGCCGTCGTCTTGGCGAACGGGGGCTTCATCCCGGCGTCCGCCGGCGCGCTGCGCGGCTCCGGTCTCCACGGAGTGGCCGAGATCGTCGCGCGCGGGCAGACGTACGGAAACCTCGTCTTGATGGACTCGACCACCCGGCTCAACTTCCTTGGCGACGTGATCCCGCTTCCATCGTGGCTCCCGTTCGCCGCGGCGATCAGCGCCGGGGACGTGCTGATCATGGCCGGCATCGTATGGCTTGTCGCGGCGGGAATGAGGTCGCGTCGTGGCTAGGGATCTCCGAGGGCTCCTCGAGCCACAGTCCGTCGCCGTCGTGGGCGCGAGCCCGAAGCCAGGCTCGGTGGGGGGAGAGATCCTCCGCAACCTACGACGCTGCGGGTTCCGTGGCGGGATTTTCCCGATCAATCCGAGATACCGCGAGGTGGACGGACTCCGCGCCTACGCGGAGGTCGCCGAGCTGCCCATCGCTCCCGATCTCGCCGTTCTCGCCATCCGCCGCGATCTGGTCCTGGCGGAAGTCGAGCAGTGCGCCGCGCGAGGCATTCGCAACCTGATCATCATCACGGCAGGGTTCAAGGAGGCGGGAAGCGAAGGCGTGGAGCGCGAGCGCGCCCTCCGCGAGGAGATCGCGCGCCACTCCCTGAACGTCGTCGGTCCGAACTGCATGGGGATCATCAACAGCTCGCCGTCGGCGAGGCTGAACGCGTCGTTCTCGCGTTGGTTTCCCGAGGCCGGAGGCGTCGCCTTCGTGTCCCAGAGCGGCTCACTCGGCGAGACGCTGCTCGAGTGCTTCGCCGATGCCGGCCTCGGCGTCTCTCTGTTCATCAACCTAGGGAATCGCGCCGGCCTGTCGGAGAACGACTTCCTCGCGCACCTGGAAGCCGACCCCGGCTGCTCGGCCATCTTCCTGTATCTCGAGAGTTTCGCCCTCCCCCAGGAGTTCCGCGACCACGTCGAGCGCATCTCGAGGACCAAACCGGTCGTCGTGCTCAAGGCCGGGCGCACGGAAGCGGGAGCGGCGGCCGTCGCGTCGCACACCGGGTCGCTGGCGAGCCCCGACTCGGTCGTCGAGGCTTTCCTCAAGCAGTGCGGCGCGCTGCGCGTCACGACGATCGAAGAAACGCTGACGGCACTCCGCGCCATGGAACGGGGTGTCCTGCCACGCGGGAACCGGGTGACCATCCTCACGAACGCCGGCGGCGCGGGGATCATCGCCGCCGACGCGTGCGCCAGAGTCGGGATCGACGTTCCGCCGTTGTCCGACGGCGCGAGGCGCCGGCTCCTGGAATTCCTTCCTCGAGAGGCGGGGGTCAATAACCCGATTGACATGATCGCGACCGCCGGCGCCGACGACTACCGCGGCGGCCTCGAGGTTGGCCTCGCGGAGACGGACGCCGCGCTCGTCATCTTCCGCCCGCCGCTCGTGCTGCAGGATCCGCCTCTCGCCGTCGCGGCGCGCATCGTCGAGGGAGCCGCGAGCGCGCCGGACAAGCCCGTTCTCGTCTGCACGTTGAGCGACCACTCCTCGCCGGCCGTTGAGTGCCTGAGGGCCGCGCGCCTTCCGGTGTACGCCATGCCGGAGACGGCCGTGGAGGCGCTCGCTGCGCTCGATCGCGCGCGGCGGATCCGTGAGAGCTGGCAGGCGCCCGAGATCTCGCGCTCGTTCGATCGCGCGCGGGCGCAGGCCGTGATCGACCGTGCCCGCGCCGCGGGGCGAAGCGCGCTCACCTTCGACGAAGGGGCCGAGGTTCTCTCCGCGTACGACATTCCCGTCTGTTCCTTCCGCTACGTCGACGATGGGGAGGACGTCGCCGCAGCCGCGGCGGCGCTCGGCTGGCCGGTCGTCGCCAAGATCGACTCGCCGAAGCTCTTCCACCGTTTCGAGAGCGGGGCGGTCGTGACCGGGATCGAGACGGAGAGCGGACTTCGCTCTGCCGTCGCTCGGCTGCGAGGCATCGCGCGAGACCTCGGGCTCGAGGACGCCCGCATCCTGTTGCAGGAGACGGCGCGCGGGCGCGAGCTCATCTTCGGCGTCGAGCGCGACCCGGCGTTCGGCCCTGTCGTGATGTTCGGACTCGGCGGCACCTTCGTGGAGGCGCTCCACGACGTGGCCTTCGCCGTGTCGCCGGTCAACGCCTACCAAGCGGCGGCCACGATTCGGTCGATCCGCTCGTTCCGTCTGCTCGAGGCGTTCCGCGGCCAAGAGGCCGTCGATCTGGATCCGCTCGTCCGCTTGCTCACCGCGCTCGGCCGGCTCGGCCTCGACCTACCCCAGGTTCAGGAAGTCGACCTCAACCCCGTGATCGCCGGCGCGCGCGCCGCGGCCGTCGTGGACATCCTGATCAAGCTCTAGGGCGCCGGCTATGGGTAGAGCCTGTGGATCTGCCGCGGGAAGGGGATGACCTCGCGGATGTGCGGGACCCCGCAGATCCAGGTGATCACGCGCTCGAGCCCCATTCCGAAGCCCGAGTGGGGGACGGCGCCGAACCGGCGCAGGTCGATGTACCACTCGTACGCCGCGCGCGGCAGCTTGTTCTCGTCCAGTTGCGCGATGAGCTCGCCTTCCGTGTCGACGCGTTGGCTGCCGCCGATGATCTCGCCGTACCCGTCCGGCGCGATCAGGTCGGCGGCGAGGACGCGCGTCGGGTCCTTCGGATCGCGCTTCATGTAAAACGGCTTCATCGTGACGGGGAAGCGCTCGATGAACACGGGGCGCCCGAAGTGCGCGCCGAGCGCCTCCTCCTCGGGCGCGCCGAAGTCATCGCCGAACGTCAGTTCGTGCCCCTTCCCCTTGAGCAGGTCGATGGCGTCGCCGTAGTCGATCCGTGCGAACGGCTCCCGGACGGCGCGGAGAAGCGCCTCGGGATCTCGCTCGAGAGCGACCAGATCCTCGCGGCGCTCGGCGACGACCGTTTCCACCAGGTAGCGCACGAGGTCCTCTTGGAGGCGGAGGTTCATCGCGTGGTCGTAGAACGCCATCTCCGCCTCGGCGATCCAGAACTCCGTCACGTGCTTGCGCGTCTTCGACTTCTCGGCGCGGAACGCGGGGCCGATCCAGTACACGCGGCCGAGCGCCATGGCGGTCGCCTCGAGATAGAGCTGGCCGCTCTGGCTCAGGTAGGCCTTGTCGCCGAAGTAGTCCAGCTCGAACAAGGTCGTCGTTCCCTCGACCGAGGCTCCCGTGAGGATCGGCGCCTCGGTCGCCACGAAGCCGCGCTCGTGGAAGAACGCGCGGAACGCGCGGAAGGCGGCGTCGCGGACGTGCAGGATCGGGACCTGTCGCCCCGTGCGGATCCACAGGTGCCGGTGGTCGAGCAGATAACTTGGGGTCTGCTCTTTCAGTTCGATCGGGAAGTCGCTCGTCGGCTCCTGGATGACGGCGATCTCGGCGAGCTGCATCTCGCATCCACTCGGCGCGCGCCGGTCTTCCCGCAGGTCGCCCCTCGCGACGAGGGAAGTCTCGCGCGGGAGCCGCGACGCGAGCGCGAACAGACTCGGGTTGTCCGGCTCCGACAGCACGGCCTGCAACACGCCCGTCCCGTCGCGCAGCTGCAGAAAGAGGATCTTCCCGCTCGAGCGCTTGTTGTACAGCCACCCCTGGAGGGTGATCGTCTCTCCCAGGTGATCTCGCGCCTCGGAGATCGTGATCGCTGTCATGTCCGAACCCCCGTTCCGTAGATGGCGTGAGGGTAGGGGAGCGAGATCGTCAATGCAACTTGCTTTGGCTTCAGCTCTGTTGACGTTTGGCAACAGACCAGCTAGACTCCCCGACCGTGGAGAAGCAGGTGTTCGGCGTCTTGATTCGCGAGGCTCGGGCGGAGAAGAGCCTCAGTCTGCGACAACTGGCCAGCCTGTCCGGCGTCGAGTACAGCCGCCTCGCGCGGATCGAACACGGCACGCGCCCCGCGCCGGACCTCGCGTCGATCCGTGCTCTGGCCGAGATCCTCGGTCTCGAACTGGGAGAGCTCTTGGTTGCCGCGGGCACGTCTCGATCTGTGGTCGAGGAACTCGCCTGGTCCGAGCGCGTCCGACTGGGTCGCGAGGGACTGGCGCCGGGCTCCTACCGTCCCGGCATGGCGCGCCTCGCCGCGCGCAACACGTTCGACGGCAGCGTCATCCGGCGACGTGGCGCCCTCTGCGACGTGGAGGTGCGAGGTGCGGTCCTTCGTGCCATCTCCTTCTCCAACGCGCGCCGGCTCCGCCTCGTGGTCCCGCCGGAGACCGTGAGCGTGACGCGCGACGTGCCCCAGTGCGTGGCCAGCTCCGCGGCGACGTTTCTCGATGCCGTCGTCTCCAAAGCCCGCCCCGTGGGCCAACTCCTGAACCTCGTGCTCGCAGTCGACAAGCTGGAGATCAATGCGCTCGTCGCGGCGGATCGGGGTGACGCACAGCCCGCCCCAGGCGACCGCGTCGTTGCGACGCTCCTGACGGCGGCCGTTCGTACGATGCCATGCAAGGAGAAGATATGAACAAGAAGTGGACCTGGATAGCGGCTACCGCCCTGGTGCTCGGCCTGTCTCCTGTTGCGGTAGCCGAGGCGTGGACGGTCACGGTGCAGAACGGCGATCGCGTCGTTTCCATCGACCTGCCGCTCGAGACGATCAGCGCCGGCGGCGCCGTGGCGTACGAAGGCCCGACGATGAGCGATGGGGCCGAGAACTGGAAGTCGGCCAAAACGTACCACGGCATCCCGGTGGCCGCGCTTCTGTCCGACGTGGGCGGGATGTCCGAGGGCGACGTCCTATCCGTCATCGCCGGCGATGGGTACGCCAAGCAGGTCCCGTACTCGGTCCTCTTCGGCAATACGCCTGCCGGGACGCCGCTCCTCGCACTGGAGGTCGGCTCGGACGGAGAAGACGCGCCAACGCTCGTGTTCCTCGCTCCCGACGAGCGATTCTCAAACGCCGATATGCTGGCTGCGTTCGGGACGGAGTACTCCCATTACTACGGCGGGACCTCGCCCTCGGCGACAGGACTCCTCGTGAAAGGCGTCGCGTACCTCATCGTGAACTACGACGGGGCTACCCTCCCAACGTCCGGCGAGACGGCGCCCGTTGCCTCAGGCCCGGCGGAGGGCGTTGTGCTGACCTTGGCGGCGGGTGGTGAGACGCGCTCGTACACGATGTCCGAGCTCGGAAACCTCGAATCGGTCACCGCGCCCGGGACGTTCACCAACTCGGCTGGCGTCGACTACACGGCGATCTACTCGGGTGTCCCGCTCTCTGCGCTTCTTGGGAACGCTCCGAGTGACGGAACCGTTCGCGTGACAGCTTCGGATGGCTACTCGATGAACTACCCCGTCTCGCAGCTCCTCGATCGCTCCGCTGGGACATGGATCCTCGCGTACATGGAGAACGGCTGGTACATGCCGCTCGACCCGGGCTACCTGCGCATCGTCCAGGTTGGCGGCGAGAACCCGCACTTCACGAGTTCCCTCTCGGCGCGCATGGTGACGCGCATCGAGGTCCTGGGGACCTACACGGACTACGCGCTCACCCTGAGCGGCGAGACGACGCGCGTCTTCACGCGCGGCGAGCTGGAAGCCGGCATCGGGTGTCCTTGCCATACGGCAACGGTCTCGGTCACGTCGAAGGGCGAAACGTCGACGTATGCCGGCCTCCCGTTGTGGCGCCTGCTCGCCTACGTGGATGGAGGATCGGCACCGGCTCCGGAACAGGGCATCCACTACGACGAGGTCGACTTCAACGACGCGCTGGTCGCCGAGGGGTACGACGTCGTCTTGACGGCATCCGACGGCTACAGCGTGACGATCCCGGGGAGCCTGGTGGCGCGGGATGACCGCTTCGTCGTCGCGTTCAAGAAGGACGGAGCGTTCCTCGATCCTGACTCCAACGGGTCGATGCGGTTCGTCTTCGACGACTCCGTGGTCGCCCCGGAGGGCGTGACCCTGAAGTCGGTCAAGTTCCTCGCGTCGATCGCGATCGTGCGGAAGTAGCTACGTGAACGCCGCTGCGGAGAGGACGCGCCGTCGCCTGGACGTTCGCGACCTCGTCCTCGTCGCCCTCCTCTCCGCAGCCGGTGGCGTTCTCTCGACCTACGTCGGTTACCTCGGGAACCTCGTGAATCGGCTGTTCGGCGTGCCGTTCGGCGCCGGGCAGCTCATCGCGGGACTCCACATCGTCTGGCCGCTCCTCGCCCGCGCTCTCGTCGGGCGCTTCGGCTCGGGGACGTTGACGGGGCTGACCAAGGGCGTCGTCGAGCTGTTCAGCGGCGGAACCCACGGAGCAGTCATCGTCCTCGTCTCGGGGATCGAAGGGCTTTTCGTCGATCTCGGCCTTGGGCTGTCCAGGCGACGCTCGCTCGTCCTCACCATGCTCGCGGGGGCGCTCGCGAGCGCGTCCAACGTCCTGATATTCCAGGCGATCTACTTCTCCGGCGTCGAGGCCGCCTTCCTTTGGATGATGATCGGGCTGGCCTTCGTCTCGGGGGCCGTCTTCGGCGGGTACATGGCCTGGGATCTGGAACGCGTCCTCGTCGCCTCGCGCATCCTGCGACCGCGGAACCCGACGCCGGGCGCACCCGGGTCCGCCGACGCGGCGCCGGCAGCGCGTCCCGTCGCGTGGTGGCGCCGAATCGTCCTCTTCGCGCTGGTTGCGGCCTTCCTCGGCGGCAGCGTCTACTACTACCTGGAAGTCGCCGCGCCGGCCCCGGCTCCGGGATCCGCACGCGTCGCGGGCGCGGTGTCGACTCCCTACACGTTCGCGTACGACGACTTCGTCGCCGAGGAAGAGACGGCGCGGACGGAGCTGCGCGGCAGTGCGACCTACGTGCCGCCGGCGGACTACACGGGCGTTCCGCTCGACATCGTCCTCGAGCACGCTCGGCCGACGCCCGGGGCGGAGCGCGTGCGCGTGGTCGCGAGCGACGGGTACGAGGTCGCCCTCCCGCTCTCGGACATCGCCGCGGAACCGCGTTGCCTGCTCGTCCTCGAGGGCTCCTCTCTGCGGCTCGTCGTCCCCGGCCGCGACGGCTCGCTGTGGGTCCGGGGGGTGGTGCGTCTTGTTGTCGAGTGAGCCAGGCGGGATCGAGTTCCTCGACCTGTCCGTGCGGTACGTCGACCGGGCGGCCGACGCGCTCGACGGAATTCGCGAGAAGATCGGCGAGGGCGAAGCCGTCGCGATCGCCGGGCCGTCGGGGTGCGGCAAGACGACCCTCTGCCTTACCTTGGCGGGGTTTGTCCCGTCCATGATTCCCGCCCGCGTGTCGGGCGACGTCACGTTGGGGGGGATCTCCATCTTTGCCTCTCCGCCGGAGTCGCTCGCGCGGCGCGTGGGATTGGTGCAGCAGGACCCCGACGCCCAGATCTGCACGCTCGGCGTGTGGCAGGAGGTAGCGTTCGGACCGGAGAACTTGGGACTGCCGGCGGGCGAGGTCCGCGCCCGCGTCGAACGCGCTCTCGAGGCGACCGGGATCGGCGCGTTGCGCGACCGCAAGACGACGACGCTCTCAGGGGGCGAGAAGCAGCGGCTGGCCATCGCGTCCATCCTGGCCATGGAGCCGTCCATCCTGTTGTTCGATGAGCCCACGTCCAACCTCGACCCGCGCGGCGTCGCCGACCTCCTCGCTCTCCTCCGCGGGTGGAAGGAGCGCGGCGAGAAAACGCTCGTGGTCGTCGAGCACCGAGTCGACGCGCTGCGCGCCCTGTCCCCGCGCCTTCTCCTGCTCGACCGCGGCTGCCTCGTCGAGCGATACCCCGCCCGTGAGCGCATCGACTACGCCCGCCTCGGCCTTCGCGGGGAGTGGTCGCGCCTGCGCTCCAAGGCGGAGGGCGACCGCGACCTCCTCGCGATGGACGGTCTGTCGTTCGGCTACGGGTCTCCCCTGCTCGAGGACGTCTCCCTCTCGATCCGCTCCGGCGAGGTGCTGGCCGTCATCGGGCCGAACGGCGGCGGCAAGACGACGCTCTTGCGCCTCTTGGCGGGTCTGGAGACGCCGGACGCCGGTCGGGTCGACCGGCGTAGCGACGCGCGCGTCGGGTTCGTCTTCCAGCACCCGCACCATCAGATCTTCGAACGGACCGTGCGCCAGGAGATGGAACTCGGGCACTCGGGGCCCGCGTCGGCGATCCCAGACGAGCTCCGTGCCGCCCGCCTCACCGAGCTCGAGGGCGCCGCGCCTCTCTCCCTCAGCCTCGGCGAACAGCGCCGCCTCACCGTCGCGACCGCACTGGCGCGACGGCCGAACCTCCTCCTCCTGGACGAGCCGTTCATCGGCCAGGATCGCCGAAACGTCCTCTGGATCGTCGACCGCCTCCAGGGCGTCGCTGCCGACGGGGGCGGCGTTGCGCTCGTGACGCACGACATCGCGCTGGCGGCGGCGATCGCTGACCGCATTCTCTACCTCGATCGGGCGACATGGCGGCTGGGCGAGCCGGAGGACGTGTTCGCGTGGCTGCGCGCGACCGGGGATCCGGCCTTCACGCCGGAGGCCGCGGCATGAGCGCGAGCCGCGGCCTGCACGCCGCGTCCCCGACGGCCAACGCGATTCTCCTCGTCGGGACCGTGGGCGCGGTCCTCGCGTGGCCGGGCATTCCCCTGGCGCTCGGCGTTCTCTTGCTTGCCGCGGGGCTGGCCCTCCTTTCCGGGGAGTCGGTCCTCGGCCTCGTTCCCGCCCGGCGCTTCGTCCTCCTCTTCGCCCTTGTCCTGTTCGTCGTCCAGGCGCTCTCCCTTCGCAACGGCGCGATCGTCGTGGCCGCCCCGATTCAGATCACTTCCGGCGGCCTCCTCTCGGGCGCCCGGATCGCCCTGCGCTTCCTCGTCATCCTGGCGACGAGCGCGCTCTTCGTCCGAACGACGAACCCCGACCGACTGTGCGACGCGCTCGTCCGCGCGCGGGTCCCCTACCGCTACGCCTACGTGCTCGTGCTCGCGCTGCGCTTCGTGCCGTTCTTCGAAGACGAACTGCGGGCCGTCCGCGATGCGCAGAAGGTCCGTGGCATCAGCGTGTCCGTTCGCACCCCGCGTCGCGTTCTCCGGGCGGCGCGCTACACGTTCGTTCCCGTCCTCGTCTCTGGCCTGCGGCGCGTCGATGCCATCGCTATCTCCATGAAGGGGCGATGCTTCGGGCTCAGCGACGTGCGCACCGCGAGCCGCGAGCCGCAAGCGAGCCGCTGGAGTCTCGTGGCCGTCTTGCTGGCCTTCGCCGTGGCCGCCGTGGCCGTCGTCGCTCGGGTCGCGGGGTGGGGAGCATGAGTGGCGTGCGTCGCGGCATGTTGGCCGGGCTCGTGCTGTTGACCCTCCTGGTCGTCGCGCCGCTGGCGGTCCGATGGCTGACGCGGGCGCCGGCCGACGAGCCGGCCGTCACGGTTGTCGACGCGCGCGGGGAGGAACGCCGCGTCGGACTCCGTGAGATGAAGCGGCTGCCGGCGCACGAGCGACAGGGAGAAGCGCAGAACCAGTACGGCAACTGGCGTGACGGCGGCGTCTATACGGGCGCCCTCCTCTTGGACATCCTGGGGACCGGTCCGTACGAGACCGTCGAGGCCGTGGCCGAGGATGGATACCGCGTCACGATCGAGCGAGCGCGGGTCGAAGACGAGGACTACCCCATGGTCCTCGCCTACGCGCGAGACGGAGCGGCAGTGCCCGCTTGGGAAGACGGGTTTCGCCTCGTCGTCCTGCCCGAGGACGGCCGCGTGTCCAACGCAGAGTACCAGGCGGACTCGGCCGGCAGCTTCTGGGTCAAGAACGTGGCGCGGCTCATCCTCCACGCTCCGCGCCCCGACGACGAGAGCTGAGAGTCCTCAGTCCCTGGCCGCTTCGCGCATCCCCGACTCGCCGGTGCGTTGTCGACGCCCTAGGGGCGAAGCGCCCAGAGGGGATCGAGAGCGAGCGGCCCGGAGCGTACGGCGAAGACGGGCGCGGCGTCAGAGCACGGGAGTCCGACGTGGTCGCTCCAGTAGCCGGAAGGAGTCCAGAGCTGGACGCGCTCGGCGAGGACGGGCCCGCGGACCAGCGCCGCAGCCACGCTCTCGGTGTGGAGCCTTAGGGCAACGTCGGCCTGCGCCACCTCTTCCAGGAGCTCGAACGCCAACGCCAGTTCGGCCGGCGTGTAGCGCCACCCGAGGAGCGCGGCGGTCGCGAAGACAATGTCTCCGTCGCGATCGACGGACGTCGATGCGAAACTGCGCCACGCGACGAGGCCGGCGTCGCGCGTCGCGCGGTCGCCGAGGAATCGCCCGACGAGGAGGAGCGTGGCGATGCGCCCCCCCTCCTCGCGAGGGGTCGCTCCCACTCCGTACCAAGCGGCTTGCCCCATGGCGGCCAAAAGGCTCTTCGCCTGGCGTTCAAGCTGCGGCACGCTCGCGGCAGCCTCGCCCAGAGACCGAGCCACGACGGCCGCGTCCGACCACGACGCCGGCTCCGTCGCGCCGACCTCCGCAGACACGATTCCATCCGCGCTCACGTGCCGGGCGAGGTCTGCGAAGACGGGCTCCGCGAGGCGCGCGGCGGCCCGCGCCGACTCGGTCGAAGCGCCGCGCGACGCGGCCACGCCGGCCAAGCCAAGGAGGAGGGACGCCTGATCGTAGGCCAGACTACGCGAGTCGGAGACGGCGTAGATCGCTCGTCCATCTGCAGCCGTCGCGGTCACTCCATGCGGCATTCGGGAACCGGCGCTCGCGAGCCCGCTTGCCTCGTCGAGCCAGGCAAGCTGCGCTTCGACGGCCAGCGCGACGAACCCCCGGAGGTAGCGCGACCACGCATCGGAGCGGTCGACCTGAGCGAGGAACTGCGCCTCGCGCGCCAGCGTCCAGCCGAGCGCGGCTGGCGTAACCTCCTGGCTTCGCTCGACGAACCCAGCGCCGCGCTCGAGGAGGGGAACCCCTCCCGATGTGGGCAGGAAGATGGGCGCCGCGAGGTCGGGCAGACCTGGGAGGCCGGCGGCCTGCGCGAGGCTGCGGAGAGCGGCTGCAGTGTCTCCGGCGTCCCGGATGGGCGCGAGGGAGAATGCCATGCCAAGCCCGGACTCCCCGAGCAAGACGCCGAGGTTCGCGCGCGAGGCCTCGCGCGCGGCGTCCTCGGAAGAGCCGAGCAGCGCGAGGTCGGCCGCGCGTTCGAGGGCCGACGCGAGCCGCATGGCTTCGTCCGTGCGATAGGCGACGTCCGACGCGCGCAGCCCCGCGGCGCGCGCATCGTCCGCCGTCTGGAGGGTCACGCTGGCGCACGCTTCGCGCGTCGGGCGCGCGAGGCCGGCTTCGTCCGTGTACGTGAGCGTCGCGCAGTTCACGAGGGCGTCGCCCAGCGCGGCGTCGGTCACGCGGACGTCGATCTGCCACGCCATGACGGCGCCCGGCTCGAGTCGGTCGAACGTCCAGCGCAGGGAACGCCCGTCCACGGCCCCCACCGGGGTCGCCCCGAGAAGCTCAACGCCTTCGGGCAGGAGGTCGTCCAGCGCGAGCTGCGTGAACGCCCCCTCGGTCGGGTTCTCGACCTCGACCTCGTACCGAATGAGGTCGCCCGGTCTCGTCCAGGAGAGGCCGGCGTACGGGGCCGGCGGCTCCAGACAGACGCGTCGGTCGAGGACGGGCGCGTACACGGCCGGTCTCGCTTCCGCGTCAAGCGAGCGCGCCGGGATCTGAAGGTCCGCGGCGTCGAGCGCGCGATCGACGTGGCGCACGACGTGAGAGGCGATCGCGCCCGCGGCCGCGGGGCCGACGTACTCCCCGGCCTGCGCGAGGACGCCGACCACGAGCGCGAGGTCGAGCGGCGTCATGCACCACGCGAGGCGGTCGAGCTGCCCCACGTACATCTCGGCGCGGTCGTCCCAGAACCGGGTCTCGAAGGCGAGGAAGGCCGCCCGGATGTCGTCTTGCGCGCCTCCGGAGACGCGGTCCGCTGCGAGGAGGGTGCGCAGGGCCGCGAGCTGTCCCGCGACCGTCGGCGCCGCACACGACGCCTCGCTTGGATCGCCGGACGCGGTCCACGTCTCTCTGTACCCGCCGCTTCCGTCCCACAGAGCGGAGCGCAGGAAGGCCGCCTCCATGTCCATGAGGGCGCGCGCCCGGGCGCCGAGCGCGGAGTCGGGGCCGAACGTTCCGAGCACCTCTTCCAACGCTTCCGCGAGGAGCCCGAGGCGCATCGTCGTCACGTCGGCTCCCGGCGCCCAGCGGGCGCCGTCCGGAGTCGCGACATCAGCGAGGACCGCCGCGGAGAGTCCGGCGTGTGCCGTCTCGAGCGTCCCGAGGACGATCGAGACCAGAGCTTCGGCACGCGCCGCGACGTCGGACGCGGAGCCAGCGACCCACGCGGCCGCAGCCGGGTCGTGCAGGAGCGCGATGGTCTCGGCCAGGCCGAGGAGGAGGGACGCTTGGTCGAACAGGTCGCTCGTGGGATCCACGACGTCCATCCGGACGCCGTCGGGTTCGGCGCTTGCTGCGAAGGCGTGCGGGATGTAGGGCAGGCCTCCGGGGCCGCGTTGCACGAGCTGCTCGAGCACGTCGATCTTCTTCTCCGTCGACGCCGCGAGGCGGCGCAACGTGGTCTCGTCTTCCGGCGAGCCAGAGGACGAGCCGGCTCGTTCAACGACCTCCTGGGCCTCGCGCAACAGCGTCATGCCGACGGCCGATGGGACGACTCGGGCGTCGAACGTCGACGCGTTCCACGCGAGATCGGTCGTCGCCTCCTCCCCGAGGTAAGGATCACCGGAGTAGAACGGCACGGCGATCGGGTCGGCGCCGGCGGCGAGCGCGGCGAGTTCCGGGTAAGCGACAAACGGGACCCCGAGCGTGGAGTGGAAGTCGACGGCGATCAGGTTGGCGTCGGCGTCGTCCTCCCGTCCGGCACCGGCGGCCTGGAGAACGTAGGCGGCGTACATGGCGATGTCCGTCTGATACCAGGGATCGTGCGGCAGGACCCGCAGGCCGCCGCACGCAGCCTCCGACGCAGTCGGCCTGAGACACAGGGAGCGCGCGAGGACGGGCGCCAAGATCTCGGATTCCCCCGCCGTGATGCCCAGGATCGCCGTGCGGCCGTCGCCCGCGATGGCCTCGCGCGCGCCTGCCCTTCCTGCGTTGTCGAGCTCGAGCGCGGCGTCGTCCAGCACGCTGCGGACAAACGCGGCCAACCGCCGCTCGATCGCGGCGCGGCGCTCCGCCGTGGTCGCGCCCGCGAGCTCGCGCAGCGCGCCGACGCCCAGCCCCATGTCCAGCGCCGAGTAGCAGGCGCCCTCGGCTGCGTCCTCCGGCATTCGGTACAGGCCGAAGCCCTTCCAATCGTCCCACGCTTCCCGTTCGAGGAAGTCGAACGTGCGCTGCGCCGCCTCGCCTTCGCGGACGGCGAGGAGGCCGTAGATCCCGGCGAACTGCGCCGCCAGGTCGCTGGACAGGCCTGCCGTCGGCGCGACCTCGGCGAACCGTCCGCTCGCCGCCTGCCGCTCCAGCAGAATCCCGGCGGCGCGCGCCTGGATCCCGGTCAGGGTCTCCGAGAGCCCGCCTTCGCTATGGGGCAGAGCCTCCCGTACAGCCGCCAGGAGGACGCCGATCTCGACGGTGGACGCGTCCGCGCGTTCCTCCGCCGAGGAACGACCGAGCAGGCGGCCGTCCGCTGCCACGTGATAGGCCGCGATCGACTCCGCCGCGCGAGCGAGGAGCGTCCGTGCCCCTTCCTCGAGCGTGGAGGCGAGCCCGCGCTCGGACTCCGGCCAGGCGCCCGCGCGGTCGCTCAAGAACGCGAGTACGCGCGCGCTGCCCCACAGGAGGGAGGCCTGGTCGAACAAGACGCTCGTCCCGTCGACGACCTCGAACGCGCTGGACTCGTCGAGACGGCGCGACGCGTGGGGCACGTAGCTCGGGGCGGCGGCCGGGCGGACCGTGAGCGCGCGATCGAGCGCCAGCAGCTTGTTCGCCATCAGCTCGGCGATCACCCATCCCGTGTACCGCTCGGCCGGATCGTCCGATCCGACGAGCGACCGCGCCGCCTGGGCCTGGCGCACGAGCCCCATGCCGAGGCTGCTTCCGACGAGGTCCTCGTCCACGAACGTCCAGGCCCCGCTCTTGCCCCAGGCGGTGTCGCGCTCGCTCGAGAAGACGGGCTCCCCGGCCTCGGACTCGAGGTAGATCCAGTCTCCCGCGGGAACGAGGTCGTCTTCCGTCGCGCCGGAGAGGCGCGCGAGTTCGGCGAGGCGTTCCGCCACGGCCTGCTCGGCCGGGATTCCGCGTTCGGCCGCCGCATCCAGGACCCGCGGCGCGTCGGCGAAACGGATGCCGACGGACGAGAGGACGTCCACCTGCAGCAAGTTGCCCACGGCGTACCGCGCCAAGTCCGCGCGCGTCGTCCTCGCCCACGTGGGCAGGAGCGTGTCTGGGAAGAGGTCGCCGCCCGCCGGCGACGCCGCGTAGGAGGCGAACTCGCTCGCGGCGAGCATGGCGACGTCCGTCTGGAACCAGACGCGGTCCATCACGGCGGCCGTCGCGGCGCAGCCTCCTGCGCCGAGCGTCGTGGCAGTCTTGCGCAGGATGGGGACGCTCACCAGTCCGCCCGATCCTTCGGTGAGCCACGAGCGAGCGCGAACGGAGGCCGACGAGGCGTCATCGGCGTCCCTGTCCGCGGGAACCGTGGCGCGCTGATCCGGCGGGATCGGGATCCCGAGCCGATCCGTTCCCGTCGCCCGCATGCGGTTCACGTACGAGCGTTCGTCGACGAGCGGGCCGACGACGAGC
>JAKLFO010000069.1 GCA_022711155.1 Candidatus Bipolaricaulota bacterium | reverse complement strand
GTCCGAGACCCGTTTGACGTTGGGCAAGCCCATCCCGGCGCCGAAGCCGAGGGACCGCACCCACTCGTTCGCCGTCGAATACCCTTCCTGCATAGCCTGGTCGACGTCGGCGATGCCCGGACCCTCGTCCTGATCGCATTGCGGCTCCTCACGGAAGCTGGTAGAGTCATCGGTCGGCGGCGGGCGCCGTGCCGGCCGGAGAGAGGAGTGAGGACCATGAGACGCGTGGGACTGCTTGTCGTGGGAGTCGTCCTCCTGTTCGCTCTTGCCGTGTCCGGAGCCACCGAGGCCATCCTCTTCTACGAAGAGGGGTGCCCGCACTGCGCGGAGATGGAGGAACTCCTCGCAGAAATGCAAGGTGAGGGCGTGGCCGTCACGGTGACGATGTACTCCGTCGCGAGCAACGAAGCCCAGTCGCTCTTGCCGCGCCTTCTCACCGCATACGGCGCGGAGATGGGGTCGGTGCCGCTCCTCTTCGTCGGAGACGTGGCCGTCGTCCGCGGCACGTTCTACCGGATTGGCGGACCCACGATGGAGCTGACGGGGCGCGCCGCCGACCTCCAGGTGCGAAACGTCGTCGAGCAAGCCGCGTCGGAAGGAGCCCCTTCGCCGAGATCGCGGGTCGCCGCGGCGGCGACCGAGGCGGTGCTCATCCTTGCGAGCGACTGCGCGGAGTGCGCCCGAATGGACGAGTGGGTGAGGGAACTCGAGGCGGCGCACGCCGGCCTGGCCGTCCGACGGCTCTCGGCGGACGAAGAAGAGGGCAAGTCGGCGCTCGAGCGCCTGGCGAAGCTGTATCGCGTTCGGGGACAGGCTCCAGCCTTGTTCGTCGGCGACACGGTAGTCGTCTCTGGAAGCGTCTACCCGGGGCGAGAACGAGTCCGCGCGTTCGCCTACTCCGAGGAAGACAAGGCGTTCGTCGCGGCGCGCGTCGAACAGGCGGTCGCGCAGAAGGCGACGTCGCCGCTCGATCGGCTGAACGTGCGCGAGAAGGCGACGCTGTGGGCCGTCATCGGCTCGGCCATTCTTGACTCGTTCAACCCGTGTGACTTCGCCGTGATGCTCCTCTTGCTCGGACGCCTCCTCGTGATCGGCCGCAGGCAGAAGATCATCTGGGCCGGTCTCTCCTGGGCGGCCGGCGTCTTCCTCGTCTACTTCCTCATCGGATACGTCTTCTACACCCTCCTCGGCGTGACGGTCGGGACGCGAAGCTTGCGCGTTCCCTACATCCTCGCCGTGTCGTCGATCGCGATCCTGATGGGCCTGTGGCAGATGAAGGACCTGTTGTGGTACGGGAGATGGTTCTCGATCGAAGTCCCTGAGAGCTGGAAGCCGGCGCTGAAGCGCGTGACGAACTCGGTCGTGTCCCTGCCGGGGGTCTTCCTTGCAGGCATGGTGGACGCGCTCTTCCTCGCGCCCTGCACGTCCGGTCCGTACCTTGCGATCCTGTCCCTCCTGTCCACGACGACGACGCGCGTCGAGGGCGTTCTCCTTCTCCTTCTGTACAACGCGATCTTCATCCTGCCGATGATCGTGATCGCGCTCACGGTCCACTTCGGCGTGACCACGACGGCGCGCGCCGAGCGGTGGCGCAACGCCAAGCTTGGGAAGCTTCACTTCATCTCAGGCGTGGTGATGGTCGCGCTCGGCGTGGGCATGATCATCGGAGTGCAGCTCGGGTACATCTAGCGAGTCTCCGGGGAAGCTCACGGGACCTACGTCGTTCCGTCACAGCCCCTCCACAAGGGAAGGCTAACCTTCCTTTCAGACAAGAACCAGTCCGAGTACCTCCTTAGGCCGAGGGTCCAGAGCAGAGCGGTGCCCTGGACCCTCCCTCTTTGCAGATTTCGCGCGGCCGCAGGGGCAGGAGTAGACTCGTGCGTCATGCGGGAAGGGAGGGAATGTGGAAGCGCGTGGGCGCGTCGAGGGATCGGCGTCGGGCGGGAACAGGGTTCAGTTCTATGGGCTCTCGACGTGCATCTGGTGCCGGAAGGCGCGGGCGCTCCTCGAGGAGATCGGGGCGTCGTTTGACTACGCCTACGTGGACCTCCTGGTCGGGAGCGAGCGCGATGCCGCCCTTGCGGAGCTGGCGCGCCTCGGGCGCGGCGAGACCTTTCCCACCCTCGTCATCGACGGGGACACGTGTATCGTCGGCTTCAGGCCCGACGAAATCCGAAAGGCGTTCGGGCGATGATCGGCCGCCCGACCGCGGATGACGCCGAAGCCCTGAGGCTGAGGCTCGAACGCGACGCGGAGGCGGCCGGCTACCACCTCAACCCGGACGCCGAGTTTGCGCGCGGGCTCGCCGAGGGTCTCCTCGTGAACGCCGGCCGCTACGGGTACCGCTCCTGCCCGTGCCGACTCGCGACCGCCGACGCGGACCTCGACCGCGATATCGTGTGCCCGTGCGATTACCGCGACGCAGACCTCTTGGACTGGGGAAGCTGCTACTGCGGGCTCTACGTGTCCGCCGGCGTGCGCGCCGGCATCTCGAACCTCTCGCCGGTTCCCGAGCGCCGTCCGCCTGCGGGGCGCCGCGCCTCCGGCGCAACCGGCCGACTTGACGCAGAGGGTCGGCTCCCCGTGTGGCGCTGTCGCGTCTGCGGCTACCTGTGCGCGCGCGAGCGCCCGCCGGCCGTCTGCCCCATCTGCGGGGCCGCGAGCGACCGATTCGAAGTCTTCGGCTAGCGCACGGCGAGGCGGATGACCACCTCGTCATCATCGATCTCGCCGGTCGGCTCGAACCCGAGCTTGCGGTAGAAGGGGCCGGCGCCGCCTTCGATGGGAACGTAGCTGGCGCGAATCTCGCGGACGTTCGCCCGCGATCGCGCGTGCGCGAGGATGAGCCCAATCGCCTTGCGGCCGAGACCTGTCCTCTGGTACGGGCCGGCGATCATGAGCCGCCACAGGTAGACGTGGTCCTTCTCCGGGTCGTCGTGCAGCATGACGAATCCGACCGGGGTCTCGTCGGCGTAGATCGCGCGGAACCACGCGTGCGGCTCGAAGTGGGCCTGCGCGATGGAGACCGCGTTGTCCGCCACCATCTTCCTCTGTTGCGGGGTCAGCGCCTCGCTGAGACGGCAGACGAGGCGGACCGTGTCAGCCGTGATCGCGCGCAACGTGACGGTGGAAGCGGGTCCCAGTTCCATGCCGCTCAGCGCCTCCTCTCTTCCCTCGCAACCTACTCCTCGAAGCAGATGGGACACCGGGTCTTGCCGCTCGTTCGCGCGTTTTCCTCGCTCAAGTAGTAGACCCGGGTCGGCCCCGGCGTGCGGCATACCTCGACGCAGGTACGGCGGTGCACGTGCGGGTCGCTCACTCCGGAGACGTAGAAGTCGGCGTCCTGGAACAGGGTTGGGTCCTCGCCCTGTCCAGGGTTCGGCGCCTGCCCTTCTTCGAGTCCCCAGGTCTCGGAGTCGCCCGTTCCCGTCGCGGCCACGCGGATCGGGAACGACGCGCTCGTGCGGCGCCCCCAGTCGTCCTCGACGACGACCTGTATCGTTGCTGTCTGCTCTGGGAACTGAACTCCAAGGAGGACGTTGCGGTTTCGCGCGCCATCGTACGTGTAGCCCACAAGGGGCTCCGGCGCGTAGGGACGCCCGTTCGGGGCGGTCTCCATCGTGACCAGCGGGTAGACGAGACAGGCGTTCTCCCAGAGCTGCCCCCCGAACGTGGCGTGGTAGACGCCGTTCTCGTACGGCGGGGTGTAGACGGAGTCCGCCATGATGGCGCCACACACGACTTTCTCTCCGGCCTCGAGGCGGATGGAGACGATCTGCCACGGCCCGTCATAGACGACGCCCGATTCGGGGCCCGACAACCCGCCGGCGTAATGCGTGAAGTCGATCAGCGTCGCTTCCCGCGCGCGCAACGAGCTCTGGTAAGCGTTTCCGTTCAGGCGAGGGGGGAGAATCGTGGGCGGTGCGTTGGTGCCCGTCGCTGTGACCGTGTCGACGCGGACCTCTTTCCCGTCCGTCCACCGCACCTCCGCTTCCCACTCGAGCCGGTCTACCGTGACCGAGATCTCGCTCTCCTCGGTCGTCACGGATGTACCGTTCGGCAGCTCGACCGTGTACGTGCCGTGGGGCGGCGTGCAGGCGATGCGCGCCACGTAGGGGACGTGCCCGGCGGACGGCTCGATGACGGCGTTGAACTCGACGGGCTCGACGCAGCCGCCGAGGAGAGCGAGACAGACAAGGAGCGCGATAGAGACGACTCGTCGAACGATGCGCATGGGGGTGCCTCCGATGGAGTAGACCACGCGCGGGCGGCGCCGGTCAAGACGGCGGGCTGAGAGCCCTGGGAGGATGGGGTACGATCGAGCCGGGAGGCGAGATGGTCGTCGGTTGGGCCGTGGCTGGCGCGAGTTTGGTCGCATGGCTCTTCCTGCTCACCCTTCGTGGCGGGTTCTGGCGGGTGCGCCCTCTTCTCGACGTGGACCCTGCCAGCGTTCGAGCCTCCGTCGGCCTGCCCGCGGTGGTCGCCGTCATCCCCGCACGGAATGAAGAGGGCATCCTCGAAGAGACCCTTCCCACGGTCTTGCAGCAGGACTACCCGGGTTCGTTCCACGTCGTCTTGGTCGACGATCGCAGCGAGGACGGGACCGCCGCGGTAGCGGGGGACCTCGCATGGCGCGCCGGACAATCCGATCGGCTAACGGTTCTCCGCGGCGAGCCGCTGCCTTCGGGATGGGCAGGCAAGGTGTGGGCCATGGCGCAGGGAACCGGGTACCCGTTGGCGCGGGAAGCCCATTACCTCTGGTTCACCGACGCCGACGTGGCTCACGCCGACGGCATCCTCGCCGCCCTCGTGCGCAAGGCGGAAAGCGACCGCCTCGACCTCGTCTCGCTGATGGCCCAGCTGCGCGTCGACTCGCGTTGGGACAAGCTGCTCATTCCGGCGTTCGTGTACTTCTTCGCCAAGCTGTACCCGTTTCGGCTCGTCGCCGATCCGCGCCGTCGAACGGCCGGCGCGGCAGGCGGCTGCATGCTCGCCCGCCGGACAGCGCTCGAAGGAGCCGGCGGCCTCGAGGCGATTCGGTCCGCCCTTATCGACGACTGCGCGTTCGGCCGGCTGGTGAAGCGCTCCGGAGGAAGCGTCTGGCTCGGGTTCACGCGGTCCGTCTCGAGCGTTCGCCCGTACGGGACGCTCCGGAGCACGTGGCAGATGGTCGCCCGCTCGGCGTACACGCAGCTGCGACACTCGCCCCTCTACGTCCTCGGCACGGTGCTCGCCATGCTCTTCCTGTACGCGGTGGGGCCGGCGGCCTTCGTTGCCGGGCTCGTCTGTTTGGCTCTCGGGTACCCCGGAGCCGGGCTCCTCTGTGCGCTCGGCGCCGCGTCCTGGACGCTCATAGGTCTGAGCTTCCTCCCGATCCTCAGGCACCACGGAGTGGGAACGTGGCCGGCCTTCCTCTTGCCGGTCGCCGGAGTCCTCTACAGTGGGATGGTGGTGGACTCCGCGTGGCGGCACGCGACCGGGCGCGGCGGAGCCTGGAAGGGACGCACCCAGGGCCGGCCGGACCGCGACGGCGCAGGTCCCAAGGAGTCGCGTGGGAGGAGAGCGTAGATGCGCGTCCGGTTCCCGATCCTCGTGACCGATCGACTTGTCCTTCGCGCGCCGCGCCGCGCCGACGCGGCGAGACTCCTCGCGGCATGGAGCGACGAGGAGACGGTTCGCTACTTCGGAACAGGACCGCTTCACACGCGTGGGGAAGCGCTCGAGGAGTTGCAGATCTTCCGAGTTCAGGCCAGCTCGGGCGACGGGATCCGCTGGATTCTCACGCAACAGGGGCAAGACGAGTACATCGGCGACATCGGGTTCTTCGACTTCGCTCCCGAGCACGCGCGGGCCGAGATTGGGTTCCTGCTCGCCCGCGAGCTGTGGGGCCGCGGGCTGATGGGCGAGGCGCTCGATGCCGCGCTTGGCTACGGGTTCCGCGTCAAGTGCCTCCATCGCGTCGAGGCGCTCGTCGACCCGCGCAATGAGCCCTGTCTTCGGCTCCTTCAGCGGGCCGGCTTCGAGAGGGAAGGGACGTTGCGCGAGTACGAGTTCGAGCGCGGCGAGTTCATCGACCTCGTCCTCTTGTCTCTCCTGCAGCGGGAGTGGACGGAACGGTCGGCCGGGCGCGAGGCGACTTGATCGGGGTCGCGCAGACCTGGTAGTATTCCGCTACAAGAAGAGAAGCGTACCTTCTTAGTGAGACTGAGCGGCGATCACGCCTGCATGAGGGCTCTGCCTGACGGCAGAGCCCTCCGGTCTTCTGGGCTCCGCCGCCCTCCGTCGCGGCGGCCGCGTTCCCTGGAGTTGCCGAGTTCGCATACACTCGCCTCGATGGCGGAGAACTCAGGGAACGACGCGAAGCGAGTCCTGCGGATCGAAGGCATGCACTGCGCCGGATGCGCTGGAGCTGTCGAGCGCGCGTTGCTCGGCGTCGACGGCGTGCAGCGCGCCAACGTCGATCTCGTCGGCGAGCGCGCGCTCGTCGAGGCGCCGCCCAGCGTGGCGACCGACGCGCTCGTTGCGGCCATCGTGGCTGCAGGCTATCGGGCGGCCGAGCAGAGCACGGCGGCCTCGGCTGACGCCGCCGTGGAGCGAGACGTCGCGCGCGCGTGGCAGGCGCGCCGGCGCGCCCTAATGGCGTGGGCGCTTGCCCTTCCGATCGTCGCGTGGATGATCCCCGAGATGGCGGCCGGGATCCTCTGGCCGACGCCGGCGGCATTTCACATTGGCATGCTCGTCCTGGCGACTCCCGCCGTCCTCCTCGCCGGCGGGCCGACGCTGCGGGCTGGGCTCCTAGCCGCGCTCCGGCGCGCGCCAACCATGGACACGCTCATCGCTCTCGGCGTCAGCGCGTCCTACGCGACGGGCGTGCTCTCCATCCTGGGGCACTTCGGCTTCCTGCCGCACATCCCCGACTACTCGGGCGTCGCGGCGATGATCCTCGCGTTTCACTTGACCGGGCGCTGGATCGAGGCCGCGGCGCGCGGCCGGACGTCGGGAGCAATCCGCGCCCTCCTGGAGCTTGGGGCGAAAACGGCGCGCGTGGTGCGCGAAGGGAGCGAAGTCGAGGTCCCCGTCACCGACGTCGCCGTGGGCGATCTCATGATCGTCCGTCCGGGGGAGAGGATCCCGACGGACGGCGTCGTGGAAGAGGGCGAGGGGCCCGTCGACGAGTCCTTGGCCACGGGGGAGTCGATGCCCGTCCTGCGGCGCCCGGGCGACCGCGTGATCGGCGCGACCGTCAACGGCGACGCGGTGCTGCGCGTGCGGGCGACCGGAGTAGGCGAGGACACGTTCTTCGCCCAGGTGGTGCGGCTGGTGGGAGAGGCGCAGGCGTCGAAGGTGCCCGTGCAGGCGCTTGCCGACCGCGTCACCCGCATCTTCGTCCCGGGCGTCCTCATCCTGTCGCTTGCGACGTTCGCTGCCTGGTGGCTCTTCCCTGCTACCTTCGGGCGACTCGCGACAGAGCTGGCGCAGATCGTGCCGTGGGGGGTGAGCGATGCCACGCCTCTCGGCCGGGCGCTCTTCGCGGCGATTGCCGTCCTCGTGATCGCTTGTCCGTGCGCGCTCGGCCTCGCGACGCCGACGGCGCTGACGGTGGGCGCCGGTCGCGGAGCGCGGAGTGGGATCCTGTTGCGCACTGGCGAGGCGGTTCAGACCCTGAGCCGCGTCACGGTTCTCGTCCTGGACAAGACCGGGACCGTGACGGCGGGGCGGCCCGACGTGGTCTCGATTGCCAGTCGAGGAGTGTCGGAAGAGAGCGTGCTCGAGCTGGCAGGGAGCGTCGAGGCGAGCTCGGAGCACCCGATTGCGCGCGCCGTCGTCGGCGCTTGCGAGCGGCGCGGGCTGCGCCTGACGGAAGCCGCCGACGTGCGAGCCGTGCCCGGGCGAGGCGTTCGCGGCCGCGTCATCGGGCGCGAGGTCTGGGCAGGGCGACCCGACTGGCTCGAGACCGAGGGATTCGCGCTCGCGGAGTGGGCGGACGACCGAGCAGCCTTCGAGAGGGACGGTCTGACGATCGTCGCCGTGGCCGCAGACAAGGCGGTTGTCGGACTGCTCGGCCTGGCCGATCGGGCGAAGCCCGACGCCCGTGAGGCCGTGGCGAACCTGCGGAACCTCGGGATCGAGGTCGTCCTCCTGACAGGCGACAACGAACTGGCTGCTCGCGCCGTCGCCGCGGACATCGGGATCGAACGAGTCCTCGCGAACGTCCTTCCGGAAGACAAGATGGCCGTCGTGAACGATCTCAGAGAGGCCGGCGCGGTCGTCGGCATGGTCGGCGACGGGATCAACGACGCGCCGGCGCTGTCGGCCGCCGACGTGGGGATCGCTCTGGGCACGGGAACCGACGTGGCGATCGAGTCGGCCGACATCACGCTCGTGTCGGGCGAGGTCGCGGCGGTCGTTCGCGCTGTGCGGCTGTCGCGCGCGACGTTCCGCAAGATCCGGCAGAACCTGTTCTTCGCCTTCGCCTACAACGTCGTGGCGATTCCGTTGGCCGTCCTCGGAGTCCTCCATCCGCTGGTCGCCGAAGCGGCGATGGCGTTCTCGTCGGTCAACGTCGTCCTCAACGCGAACCGACTGCGCCGGGCGAAGCTGGGCTAGGCGGAGGCGCAAGCGGCGACGGCCTGCGCTGTTGCAGTCCCCACGGCAACAGCTATAATCCAGCCTCCTGGTCAGCCCATGCGCCCGGGCGGGGCGTCTCCCGAGGTGGACACGATGAGCCAGATCGATCTTCGGACGCGGATGGAGCGAGTCCTCTACAGCGAGGAGGCGATCGCACGCCGAGTTCGCGAGTTGGCGCACGAGATCTCCGAGGACTATCGCTCGCGCGGTTTCGCGGCGGACGCGAAGGCACGCCCGATCCTGCTCGTCTGCATCCTTCGCGGCGCGCTCGTGTTCCTGGCCGATCTGGCGCGCCAGATGACGATCCCGGTCGAGTACGATCTCATCAGCGTGTCGTCCTACGGCAACGGGACGGCGCCGGGAGCGGTCCGCCTCGTCAAGGACCTCGAACGGCCGATCGAGGGGCGGGACGTGCTCATCGTCGAGGACATCATCGACACGGGGTACACGATCGAGTACCTCCGCCGGAACCTCGCGTCGCGCGATCCGGCTTCGGTTCGCGTCTGCACGCTCGTTGACAAAGGCGCGCGGCGGGAGATCGAGACCCGCGTCGACTACATCGGCTTCGAGCTCGCCGAGGACGCGTTCGTCGTCGGGTACGGGATGGACTACGCCGAGCTGTACAGGAATCTCCCGTTCATCGGCGTCCTCAAGCGGGAGCACGTCGGATGACGGACTCCCGCGGGTCCGACCAGCCCTTCTTGACACTCGGGATCGAGACGTCGTGCGACGAGACGTCGGCCGCGGTCGTCCGCGGCGAGGCGGAAGTCCTGTCGAACGTCGTCTACTCGCAGGTCGACCTGCACGCCCGCTACGGCGGGGTCGTTCCCGAGGTCGCTTCGCGCAATCACGTCGTCAAACTTCCCTACGTCATTGACGAAGCGCTCGCGAAGGCCGGCGCCCGGCCGGCGGACGTCTCGCTCTTCGCCGCGACGAGCGGCCCCGGGCTCATCGGACCGCTCTTGGTGGGACTCTGCCATGCCAAGGGCATGGCCTACGCGTCGCGCACGCCGTTCGTCGGCGTGAACCACCTCGAGGGGCACCTCTTCGCGCACCGGATCGCCTCCCCGGACCTTCCGCCGCCGTTCGTCGGGCTCATCGTGTCCGGCGGGCACACGCTGCTCGTCGACGTGGCGAGATATGGCGAGTACCACGTGATTGGCACGACCGTCGACGACGCCGCGGGCGAAGCGATCGACAAGATCGGCAAGATGATCGGAATCGGCTATCCCGCGGGGGCGAAGATCGACGAACTCGCCAACCACGGCGACCCGGCGGCGATCGCGCTGCCGCGTCCGATGGAGGGATCCCCGAGCTTCGACTTCAGCTTCTCCGGCCTGAAGACGGCCGTCCTCTACCACGTGCGAAAGAACCCGCGCGAGCGGCGCGAGGACATCGCGGCTTCGGTCCTGGCGAGCGTTGTCTCCGTCCTCACCCGGAAGTCGCTCGAGGCGGCGCGCCGCTTCCACCGCGGCCGTCTCGTCGTCGTGGGCGGCGTCGCGGCGAACGCGCACCTGCGGGCCGCGCTGACGGCCGAAGGGCAGGCTCGCGGCGTCGACGTGCGTTTCCCGCCGATTGCGCTGTGCACGGACAACGCCGCGATGATCGCTGCAGCAGGGGGGTTCCGGCACCGTGAGCTCGGCGAGTCGCACCCGTTGTCGCTGTCGCCGGATCCGTCGCTCGGCCTCTAGTCTGCCGGGCAGCCCGTGGGCGCCTCGACGGGCGCCGCGCCCGCCTCGGTTGTGCGCACTTCCGCAAGTGCCGCGATCGCAACCTCGATCATGTCGTCCGTCGGCTCGCCGGTCGTCAGGCGCTGGAGCCACAAGCCGGGCTTGGCGAG
>JAKLFO010000068.1 GCA_022711155.1 Candidatus Bipolaricaulota bacterium | reverse complement strand
CAAGGACTCCAAGCAATCGACCAACCTTTCCTACATACCCCGCGCCCTGAATGCGGCGGCGCAGCTTTTCACCGGCTTCGAGGTCCGCCAGATCATCACGGAAGGGGGGAGAGCCGTGGGTATTCGCGCCGCGGGAACGGGCAAAGCAGATCGGGGTCGTGCCGCAGTTCTACGAGCCGGCGTGGGGATTCAGCGTCGAGGAGACCGTGGCGCTTGGGCGCGCACCGTACGTGGGCCTGTTCGCGAGGCCGGGCCGCGAGGATCGTCTCGCCGTCGAGCGCGCGTTGTACGCCGTGGGCCTGGCTCGCCTGCGCCGCAGGCCGACGCCGCGGCTGAGCGGCGGCGAGCGCCAGCTGGTCTGGATCGCACGCGGCATCGCGCAAGGCGCGAAATGCCTCTTGCTCGACGAGCCCGCCGCGCACCTCGATCCGCATCACGAGCAGGCCGTGTTCGCCGTCGTGCGGCGGTTGGCCGCCGAGGGCGCCGCCTTCGTCGTCGCCTCGCATCACCCGGGAAGCGCCCTTCTCTACGGACACACGGTGACCCTCCTGCGTGAGGGAGAGGTCCTCAACGCCGGCACGCCTGGGGAGGCGATGACCGAGGCCTCGCTCTACGCAGTCTACGGCGTAGACTTCACGATCGTCGCGGATCGCGGCGGCGCCAGGGCGATCGTCCCTCGGCTCGCCGACGTCGCGGCTGCCCCGTCTACGTCAAGAGCGAGAGGAATGGAGGCAGGGTAGCGAGGCTGCCGACCGTCGAGAAGGCGAGCATCGCAGCGACGAGGGCCGGCCCGGCGACTCAGTACGCGAAGGCGTGCACGGCGCGAAAGTCGAGGCGGGTCGCCCACGCCGCGGCCGCGCCGGTCAGGGCGATCAGCAGGACGGGGACTAGTGCCTCCACGAGAGCCTCTGCCACAGGCTCTTCTTCCCACGGACTGCGGCCGCCGCGCCGCCGGCCGGCGCGTAGGCAGGAGCGGGCACCGGTTCCTCGCCCGCTCGCCCTTCGCCGACCTCGGCCGGAGGGTCGATGCGCGCCTCCTGCCAGCCGCTCGTTCTCAAGAGGTAGTACACGGCCACGATGCCGGACAGGACGTTCGACGCCGACATGCCGAGCCAGACGCCGTCGGACCCCATCCCGAGCCCGAACGCGAAGGCGTACGAGAGCGGGATGCGGAACACCCAGAGGCGGAGGATTCCGAGGACCATCGACGGGACGTTGTGCCCCGAGCCGCGGTAGATCGCCTGAGCGGCGAAGAACGCGCTGAGGAACGGCATGCCTGCCGCGAACAACTCGATGAAGCGCGCGCCTTCGTGCAGCGAGGCGAGCGCCCCCGGAGAGTCGCCGTGGATGAAGATCCGCAAGAGGGGCATCCGCGCGAGGTAGACGAAGGCGGCCTCGAAGACCACGATGAGAAGGAGCGCCTTCATTCCTTTGCGCGCAACCTCCTTCGTCCGGCCGAGGCGCCCGGCGCCGAGCGCCTGCCCGATCATCGTCGTGAGTCCGATGCCGAGTCCGTCCGTTGCGATGAACAAGAGGCCGAACAGGCGGTCGGCGATGCCGTACCCGGAGAGCGCGGACACGGCGTTGTCCAGGTTGCCGATCGCCGACATCATGACGACGAACCCGAGCGCGACGGACGAGTTACCGAGCGCGGCCGGAACGCCGATGCGGAATGTCTTCCCGAGCCAGTGGCGCCGGACGCCGAGAAGGGATCGCTTGAGGCGCAAGGCGCCGCGCCCGCGCAGGAAGAGCGCGAGGAAGACCACGGAGGAGACGGCCTGGGCGAGCACGGTCGCGAGGGCCGCGCCCGTGATCCCAAGCTGCGGAAATCCCCACCAGCCGAGCACGAGGGCCGCGTCGAGCGGGATGTTGACGGCAACGCCAAGGAACGTGAACAGAAGCGGAGTCAGCGTATCGCCGGTCGCCTGAAGGGCGCCGGAGAAGAGCTGCGGGATCATCATCGTCGGAAGCCCGAGGAAAATGATGCGCATGTAGAGGCTCGCTTGGTGCGTCACCTCCGGCTCGCGCACGAACGCGCCCAAGACGAGCGGCATGAAGGCATACCCCACCACGCCGAGCACGACGCTCGCCACGACGCCGACTGTGAACATCTGGTTCAGGGCGAGATTCGCCTCGCCGGGCCTGTTCGCTCCCACGTTCTGCGACACGAGGGCCGACACAACGGCGCCGGCGAAGCCTCCGATGAACGACACAAGGAACCAGACGAACGGCCAAGAGATCTGAATCCCCGCCATCACCGACTGCGGCGTCCCACCCGGCAGAAGCCCGATGAAGAAGGCGTCCGTCAGGTTGTACAGCGTGAACAGCACTGCGGAAAAAACGGCGGGCAGGCCGATGCGAACCATCGTCCGCAACGCCGGCCCTCCGAGAATCTCCTCCCGCTCGGGAGGCGTCAACCATCGAGTCTTCACGTCGAATCCCTCATCCTTCGCCGGGCAACGGCGGAAAGCAAAGAGTGCGTCAAGGGGAGCCAGGCAGAGGATCGTACACGGTCCCTACCCGGTCTTCAGCTTCAGCATGGCCCGCGAGCGTCTCGGGACAGTCTCCGATTCCGCACCCGGAGAGCGTACGCAGAGTGAGTTACCTCACGAGGTCCGGCGGTTCAACTCCGCCGAACCGGCCCGTGCTCAACGCAAGAGCCGTTCTCGCGTCATGCCGTCGCAGGGGCAGCTCTCGTGGACTAGATCGTGACTGTTTCCTTCCACGCCGCGATCTGCGACTCGATGCGCAGCTCGCGCGCGATGACATCCTGGAACGCCTGCAGCGTTGCCGGTTCCCCATGGACGAGGAAGAGGTGCTTGGGCGACGCCCGGCGAATCCAGTCGACGAGCGCCGGCTGGTCGGCGTGCGAAGAGAAGCCGCCGACAGTCCAGATCTGGGCCCGGACGGCGACCTCCTCTCCGAAGATGCGCACCGACCTCGCGCCGTCGACGAGCGCTCGCCCAAGTGTGCCCACGGCCTGGAAGCCGACAAACACCACGCCGGACTTGTCGTTCCAGAGGTTGTGGCGCAGGTGGTGGACGATGCGGCCGCCGTTGCACATGCCGCTCCCAGCGATGATCACGTGGCCGCCCGGCTGGGTGTTGAGGCGCTTCGACTCATCCGTCGTCTCGACGTAGTCGAGGGCCGGGAACTCGAACGGATTCGGTTGCCCGGCGAACACGCGCCGTCCTTCGTCGTCGAAGTAATCGAGGAAGCGCGCGAAGACGTGCGTCGTCGATGTCGCGAGCGGGCTGTCGACGTAGATCGTGCAGGGCGGCAATCGCTTCGCTTGATAGAACTGGAACATCTCGTACAGGACCTCTTGCGTGCGCTCAAGCGCGAACGACGGAATGAGCAGATTCCCGCCGCGCGGGACGACCGTCCGAATCGCCTCCTCGAGCTCGGCCACGGACTCCCGAATCGTCCGGTGGCGGCGGTCCCCGTACGTCGACTCGACAAGCACGGCGTCGGCGCGCGGAGGCGGACTGGGGTCACGCACGATGGGGCGATGGCTGTTTCCGAGGTCCCCACTGAACAGAAGGTTCCCGTTCGCGGTGCGGATCTCGACGCAGGCGGAGCCGAGGATGTGCCCCGCGTCATGGAAGACGCACGCCGTCTTGCCTTTGAGTTCTGTCGCGACGCCGTATCCGCTCACCGGACGAAAGAGCTCGGTTGCGCGCAGGACGTCGTCCATGTTGTAGAGAGGCGATACGGCCGGCTCGCCCCTCCGCCTGGCCTTCCTCGTCTTATAGGCGGCATCTTCCACCTGGATGTGGGCCGAGTCGGCCAGCATGAGGCGCGCGATCTCGGCCGTCGGGCGCGTGCACAGGATCCGCCCGGAGAACCCCTCGCGCACAAGGCGAGGCAGAAGGCCGGCGTGATCGAGGTGCGCGTGGGACAGGAGCACGAAGTCGATCGACTTGGCGTCAAACGGGAAGGCCGCTCGGTTGCTCGCGTCTTGGTCCCGTGCGCCTTGGAAGAAGCCGCAGTCGAGGAGAATGCGGAGGCTGTCCACCTCAACCAGGTGACAGGACCCGGTCACGGTCCTCGCCGCGCCGCAGAACGTGATCTTCATGCCGATCCCCTCCCGGACTTCGTCAGCATCCTAGAGCCGCGAGATTCCTCCCGCAAGGCGGAGCTAATGGCGCCGCGCCCTAGTCGGCGCTCGCAGCACGGAAGATGTCGGCGAGCGCCACATCGGACAGCGACGGGATCACCATGTCCGCGGACGCAAAGTCGCCGCCTCGGGTGACTCGGTTGGGCACGGCAACGCAGAAGAGACCGGCGCGCTTGGCCGCGCTGACCCCATGAGGGGAATCCTCGAACGCGACGGCTTCGCCGGCCACGACCTCGAGACGCGCGAGCGCCGCGAGGTACAGATCGGGAAACGGCTTGGTCCTCTCGACATCGTCCGCGCAGGCGATCGCGTGAAACAGGGGGAGGAGACGAAACCTCTCCAGGTGTCCTCTCACCCAGGCGCGGTCCGAGCTCGAGGCAACCGCCAAGAGCAGGCGCGCCTCGCGCGCCGCCTCGAGCAGGGCGCGCACTCCGGGCAGCGGCAGCTCTCTTGCGAGCAGCTCGCTTTCCCGTCTCGCGCGGCGCACGCGCACCGCGTCGCGGTCGATCGATCGCCCGAGGTGCCGCTCGAGGAGCTCGTACGCCGCGGGCGGATCCGCCGTCGTGCCGAGCATGCGCGTCCAGTCGTCGAGCGGGACGTCTCGTAGCCCGCACTCGCGATAGATCTCGGCCCACGACTCGTAGAGGGGCGTCTCCGTGTCGAGGATCAGGCCGTCAAAGTCGAAGATGAGCGCGCGGATCAGGAGATGTGCCTCCTCGCCCTAGAAAGAGACGGCGGAACCCGGGCAGCGCACGGGTTCCGCCATCGTGCAAGACTCACACTCGGGGTGGTTTGGCGAAACCATCCCGATGCCAACCCACTACGGGTTCGTCGCCGGAGTCGTCGGCGTCGTGGTGGTGGTCGTCGGCGTCGCCGGCACGGTCGGGACCGTCGTCGTGGTGGTCGGGGTCGTGGTCGTCGGCGTCGTGGTGGTGGTGGTCGGCGTGGTGGTCGTCGGCGTGGTCGTCGTCGGCGTCGTGGTGGTCGTCGTCGCCGGCTTCGTCGTCGTGGTCGCCGGCGTGGTGGTGGTCGGCGTGGTCGTCGTCGGCGTCGTGGTGGTGGTCGTCGCCGGCTTCGTCGTCGTCGTCGCCGGCGTCGTCGTGGCCGGCGTCGTGGTCGTCGTCGTCGGCTTCGTCGTCGTCGTCGGCGTCGTGGTCGTCGCCGGCTTCGTCGTGGTCGTCTCCTTCTTCTCGCCGCATCCGGCAAGTCCGAAGATCAGGCCAACGCTCAGCAGTACGCAGATACCCGTAACAATCAATACTCGGCGCTTCATTTCTCTGTCTCCTTGCCTCATCTATCCCCCACCCTGAGGGCTGAGGCGGCCCCACAGGGTCTTTGCCCGCGCGTTTGGCGCGAGCTCACTATCAGACTACCCTTCGCACGGGCGGTGTCAAGTCAAGAGTCCCGCCCGCGCGGCCGGTCAAGTGTACCTCAACCCGCGTTGGAAGGGGTAGCGGGCTGCTGGGGCGAGGCGCGCCCGGCGCGTCGCAACAGACGAGAGGGGAACCGGTTTGTGGAGTAGAATGTGGGACTCTGGGAGGTGGGGACATTGAGGAAGATGCGGGCTGTGTGCATCGGGCTCTTGCTGGTCTCTCTGGGGACCGCGGCGGGCGCCGCACAGACCGTGCCCTGCGACACTCCTGCCGCGACAGCGGAGACGATCCCATGCTCCGAGTCGGTCACGGCGGAGAGCGTCGCGCGCGCTTTCCTCGAGTCGGCGCTCCAGAGCTTCGGCACGGCGACGCCCACGCCGAGAGACCTCGCCGCAAAGCTGACGGCCCAGGCCGACGCAGTCTGCGACCAGCCGCCGGAGAGGGGAACCAGGGGCCCCCTGTACGGGCTGGGCCAGTGGGGATGCGAGAACGGGTACTCCTGGCACATGCTCTGCGAGAACACGACCTACTTTGAGAAGGAGGTCGACGCGGGCTACGGGTACATCATCGTCTACCACGTCGTGGTGTCGACCGCCGGGTGGAATGTCCCTTCCCTCATCGACACCACCGCCGGGGTCACGCTGAAGCGGACGAGTTCAGGCGATCTCCTCCTTTACATCACGATCTCGCTTCGGACGAAGGCCACGGTCTCCGCGGCTCCGGCCGGGTTCGTCGAAGCGCTGAGGGCGGAGTACAACCGCAAGGCGGCCGAACTCAAAGAGGAGATTCAGGACTACTGCGACCTGTACAAGAAGGCGTACTGCGCCGAACTGCGCTCCCTTGCCGAGGATCTGACGACCGCGTCGCCGCAGGCCGGCGGGCTCGCGCCGGGACCGCTGTCCATCGTGACCTCCGCAGACAAGCACCTCGCGACGACGACCCAGCTCGGCGTCGCGGGCGACGCGTTCCGCTTCTTGGTCGTCGCGGGAACCGTCACGGACGACCGTGGAGAGCCGGTCCCCAACGCGGAGGTCAGAATTCCGAACGCGAACGTGAGCGCACGAACCGCGGCGGACGGAAGCTACAGGATCTCGACCTTCAGCTCTGGAGCAGCGGTCTCGGCGCAGAGGATCGACGTGACGCTGCAACGGGCAACGCTCACCCTCGCGGCAAAAGGCGCCGTCACTGCCATCGCCGCGGACGGCGTGTCCCGCCTGGCGATCCAGGTGACGAGCCGCGGCATCCGCTCGGAGACCGTCTCCGTCGACGCGCCAGCGCTCGGCGAGTTCGAGCGCGCGTCGTCGGGCGCGTCCCCTCTGACCCTGGACAAGGACGGCAAGGGGACGCTCACCTACATTCCTCCGCGGGCGCTGCCCGACAGCGTTCTCAAGAGCACGCTCTCCGTCGGAACTGGGTCCGCCGCGCGAACCGTGCCTGCGGTTGTCGTGAACATTTCGGTGCGCTTTCTTGACCCGAGCGGAGCGCCGCAGGCAGCCACGCTCGCGGTCAAGGTCTGCCGGCCGCCCACGCTCCTCGTTCGTTCGTACCTCGGCGGCGCGGCGCCGTGGGATGGCTTCGCCGCGGAAGCCGGGAGAAGCGGCATCGATTGCGTGATCGTCGGCGAAGGCGGCACGTGGGAGACGCGCGATGGGTCGCTCGCCGACTGGGCGAAGAACCTCGCTCGCAGCATCGACGACGCGAAGTCGGCGTACGAGAAGAGCGGCATCCAGGTCGGAGCGGTCGAGATCGTCGCGCACAGCGCGTCCGGTCTTCTCGCGCGGAGTCTGCTCGAAGGCGCGAATCCTCGCCAGGACGTGGGTCGCCTGATACTCTTGGGAACGCCCAATCACGGCATCGCGTGGCTCGATCGAGAGATCGGCGACGCGACGGTCAAGTGGCTCGCGGCCCACCCGACCGCGGCGGCCGACCTCCAGGAGGGATCCACGTTCCTTCGCGCGCTGGCGCCGTCGAGCGCAAGCCGCCGCGCGTCCTACGTGAACATCGTCGGCCGGCGGGCTCCCTCGCTCTCTGCATCGCGACAAGGTTCCGCCACCGTGCAAGATGACGGGATCGTCAGCGCCGCCTCGTCTCACCTCGACGGAGTCCCCGACCTCCGTTTCGATGAAGTCGTCCACGCGCCCGGCCTGCCGCTCCAAGGAACCGCACTGACGGAGTCTCGCGACGTCTGGGCGAAGATCATCGACCTGCTGAAGGGGGACATGCCCGTCGCCGAGCCCGACGCACAACAGATCGAACTGGAACGGGGAAGGCAAGTGACTCTCGGCCCAAGCCTCCAGAGCCCGGCGGGGTCGGCCCCGGCCCGATTCCCCGTGGCGATCGGCGGGAGCACGTTCGTGCGCACGGGCGACAAGGGGTATGCGGACATCTCGATCGCGCGAGCGGGGAGAGTCTGGGGATCCATCTGGCTCGATGCGAATGCCGAGATCATCGTGCGCGCCAGCTCACCCGACCTCGTTCGCGTGGAGGTCGTCTCTGGAAGCGCCCGTATTCGTGCCCTGGAGGACACCGCAGAAGCGGGCAGTTTCGAAGTCGTACTCGATGCGCGCACGCGGAGTTCGGCGTGGTACGAGAGCCAGCCGGACATCCGGACTCTCGGAGTCAACGGGGACTTCGTCGTAACCCGCGGCGAAGCTTGCTCCGTCCTCGCGCTCGGCGGGACCGTCATCGTGGAGTACTCGGAAGGGACGGGGTTCTCGCCCGCGCGCCTCGTGGATCGGGGAACGGGTGTGCTCGTTCGCTCCGGCGGGTCAACCGAGGACCTCGACGTGCCGGCGCGCGGCTGGTGGACGTCCAGCGTGTGGCAAGCGCCCGTCGCCTTCTTCTACTTCCCGATCCCGATCCTGGTGGTGTCGCTCGTCGGTCTCGCCCTGGCGCTCACGTACCACCTCCGAGCTCGGCGGCGTCTCGCGCCGCGCAAGGGAGAAGACAACCCCGGCGGGAAGAGCGCTTAGCCGACAAAGGGCCGACCCACGAGCGGACAGGAGACCGTCCCAGGGGATGGACATGCGGGGTAGCCGGCCCGCCGGGTGCCATGCTAGCCTCGTCGTACCAACAGCAGGGCCGCTTTCCAGGTGGGTTCTGGATCGGCGTCGAGCAACCGGCTCGACATGACGTGGCCTATTGCGGGAGAAACTGGGGGAAAGCGGCCCTTCCCTAGATCTCCGACGCGCCTTCCTACCTCTCTCACGCCGTCGGTCGCTGGCCAGCGCGCTTGCCCGTCAGGGACTCGATCGAGAGCTCCCACACGCGGGCGGCGTCTAGGGACTTGGCTTCGAAGGGGCCGCCGCCGTCCCACCCGTGCTGGCGCATGAGACATGCCAAGGCGCGTCTTTTCGCCTCAGGCTCCGCGGCCTCGCGAATCCGGCCGTAGCCGATGAGCGACTCATACTGGAGGCTCCAATCGCACGCAGAGCGTCCGAGCTGTACGCGGGTCGTCCCCTCGATCTCGAAGCAGACGCGCGGGTTCCTCGCGATGAGGTCGATCTTCCGTCCCTCGCGCGCCGTGTGAAAGACGAGTGCGTGGGCCGCGGCGTCATACCCGTAGGACACCGGTACGACGTAGGGCTCGCCGTCCACAGCGAATCCGAGCCGGACGACGCGCTCGCGCGCCAGGATGGCGCGGATCTCTTGGCCGTCTCGTATCTCTCGCTCGGATCGCCGCACGGCGCGGAGTATACGCCGACCGCGCGTTCCGAGTAGGCGCAAGAGGGAACTTCGGGCACACTCGGGTGTATATGCTGGGTTGCAGTTCTTTGTAGCGGTTGGCGAGAAGCAGCGAGGAGGAGGTAGCTATGTCTACGAGGTCCCGCCGTCTGGTCATCCTTGGGACTCTGGCCGCGGCTCTCGTCGTCGCGGTCGGCGCACAAGTGCTGGCCGATACGATCGATGTTCCGGGTGACTACAACACGCTCCGGGAGGCCCTTCAGGAGGCCGATTCGGGCGACGTGATCGAGATCTCGCGCACGAGCCTCAGAGAGTCGCTCAGCGTTCGCAACGTGCGGAACGTGACGGTGCGATCCGAGCGCGAGGGCCGTTCGGTGACGATCACCGGCCGCTACGACTCCAAACCGGTCATCGAGCTTATCAACTGCCGTGACGTCGTGTTCCAGGACATTGCGGTGCAGAGCGGCTCCGTCGGCGTTCAGCTCACTGGGAGCCAGGAGGTCACGTTCCTCCGCTGCGCGATGCAGAAGAACTTCGGGACCGGCGTCGTAGGAACGGACACCAGCACGAGCGGTGCGACGCTCTTCACGCTCGACGAGTGCACGATCGAGCAGAACCTCGGATGGGGCGTCGAACGCGTCGGGGACCCGAACAGAATCCAGGACTCGAAGATCGAGATCCTGAACACGACGATCCGCGACAACGCGCTGGGGGGCTTCCGCATCCACGCCGCGGTGGCGACGGCGGCGTCGAGCACGTTCGCCCGCAATGACGGCTACGGCATCTTCGTGGACGGCCAGGCGGAAGTGACGTTCAATGACTCGGGCGCGGCAACCCAGGTCACCGACAACGCGCTCGGCGGCATCCTCGTCCAAGACGCTTCGTTGACCCTGCGCGGCGCGGCCAGCGTGCGCGGCAATCGCGGCCCCGGCATCCGCGCGGAGGGAGCGCAGCTCACCCTCGACGGCACCACGGTGAGCGGGCACACGGAACCGGGCGTTCTCTACGTCTCGTCGCAGGGTTCGATCCTCCGAAGCTTCATCCAGGAGAACGCCGGCGTCGGGCTGCGCCTCGACGCGGCGAGCACGGTGACCGTGTCCGGCACGACCGTCGCCCGCCAAGGGGGCAACGGAATTGAAGTCCTAAACGGCTCCACCGCGACGGTGAACGAGGGCTCCCTGCTCACCGAGAACGGCGCCTCCGGGCTCCTGGCCGACGCGACCGCCGCCACCGTCGCCGCGTCATGCGACTCGACGCCCACCCGGCGCAGGATGAAGCGTTCCACCCCCTCGCGCACCCAGACCGCCGTATCGCCGGCGCCGG
>JAKLFO010000067.1 GCA_022711155.1 Candidatus Bipolaricaulota bacterium | reverse complement strand
TCCAGCGGGGCGAAGGACTCGCCCGACGCGTCGAGGACGAGAGAGTCCAACCCGTCGTTGCGGACGCCGAGTTCGCGAGCGATGCCGCGGCTCGTCACCGTCTGCGGCGACTGCAGGATGAGGCGGAGCGCGAGATCGTCGAGGTATTCTAGGAGGTTGACCTGCTGCGCCGACTCGGGGGGGACAGGCCCGTCATCCGCGGTCACGCCCAACAGGATCGCGAGCGCGATGAAGACGAGTCCGGCCCATCTCATCACCCATGCTCCCTTCGGCCGCGCCCGCAGACGAGCGGAGCCCCAAGGAGCGAGTATGCCACGGGGCCGAGCGCGTGCCCAAAGGCGCGGCCTAGACGATGAGATCGTCCGCGCCGGCGTTGCGCCACTCCTCGGCGTCCGGGCGGACCTGCTTCAGAGCGAGCCCCAACTTCCGAATTCCCGCGGCGATCATCTCGGGCGAGTGGCACGCGAAGCAGAGGCGAATCCGGTCGCGCCCTCCCTCCTCCGCGAAGAAGAGGGAACCCACCATGAACCCGATCCCCAGTTCGACGGCTTCCTCGAGGAGGCGGCGGCTGTCGATGCCTGCCGGGAGCTGCGCCCAGATGAACAGGCCTCCGTGGGGAACCTCGAACTGCAGCGACGGGCAGTAGCGGCGGAGCGCCGCCGCCATGGCGTCGCGTCGCTCCGCGTAGAGCGGGCGAACGCGCTGGATATGCGCTTCGAGGAGTCCCCTCTTGCAGAACTCGTACAGCGAGCCCTGGGCGATGCTGTTCGTGAAGAGGTCAATGACGTTGCGGAGCGCGCTCAGCCGGCGCACGAGCTCGGGCGGCGCGGCCAGCCAGCCGACGCGCAGCCCGGGGAAGATCGCCTTGGAGAACGTTGAGACGTAGAGCACAAGCTCGTGATCGTCGAGGGAACGAAGCGTCGGAACGTGAGGACCGTCATAACGCAGCGTGGCGTAGGCGTCGTCCTCGACCACGGGCAGGCCGTGCTGGGCGCAAACCGCCAAGAGGCGGCGGCGCTTCTCCGTCGAGAGTAGGCTTCCCGTCGGGTTGTGGTACGTGGGCACGACGTACAGCAGTTTGGCGCGAACGCGGCCGAGCGTCGCCTCAAGGCGGTCGACGTCGATCCCCTCAGGGCCACACGGAATCGAGACGATGCGTGCCCCCGCGGTTCGGAACGCGCGCAGCGCCCCAGAGTAGGTCGGCGCCTCGACGACGACGGTGTCGCCCGGCTCGACGAACGCCTGCGAGATGAGGTGCAGGGCCTGCGTGGAGCCAGACGAGATGAGCACGCTGTCGGGCTCGCAGCCGACGCGCTCGGCGATCCAGCTGCGGAGCGGCGGATAGCCATCGACAGGGCACCACTGCAGGAGTTTCGTTCCCTGATGTCGCAGGACATCGCTCGTGATCTGCTGGAAGCTCTCTTCGGGATAGAACTCGGGCGACGGCAACCCGCCGGCGAACGACAACAGGTCGGGCTCGGACAGCATGCGGAGGACGTCGGCGTATTCGGGACTCTGGCCGCGCACGCGCTCTGTCAAGAGAAGGTCCCAGTTCGGGCGGCCCTTCGCCGACGTCGGGCGGTCGCTCACTCGGGTCCCTCTGCCCACCCGGCCTTCGATCCAGCCCTCGCGCGTGAGCTGCTCGTACGCGCGCACGACCGTGCTCCGGCTCACGCCGAGGTCACGTGCGAGATCGCGCGAGGTCGGGAGCGGATCGCCGGGTCCGAGCGCGCCATGCTCGAATTGCCCGCGCAGCGAGTCCGCGATCCGGATGTGAAGCGGTTCCCCGCCTGCCGGCTCGAGTCTGATCGCCAGAGACATACCAACCTCCTTATGGTTGGAGCCAAAGTGAGCCTAGATGGTTCCCATACGCTCGTCAAGCGATATTGGTTCAGCCAATGGGCAACGCGCGAAGAGACGCTTGCGCGTCGGCGTGGGCTCCGGAGGCAATCCCGCCCCGTCGGGCCAATGCCGAGCCCGCCCCATCGCCAGGTGAGCGTCGGCCGCACTCGGGAGGCGGGGTGACGTAGAATCGGGCGGATACCGCCGCGGTTTCTCCGCTCCGGTTGGGCTCGCGGCGAGCCGTGAGGAGACGGGATTGGCGAAGGTTCTGATCGTCGACGACGAGCGCAGCATCCGTGCGACGTTGGCGGAGTTCGTTCGCGAGGATGGACACGACGTCCGCACGGCCCAGAGCGCCGGGGAGGCACTGCAGGCGATTGCCGAAGACGTACCCGACGTCGTCGTCACGGACATCATCCTCCCGCACATGAGCGGCGTTGAGCTTCTCGCGCGCCTTCACGAGAGTCACCCGGACGTGCAGGCCATCATGATCACCGGCGAGCCCACGGTGGAGACGGCGGTCGAGGCGGTCCGCCAGGGCGCGTTCGACTACCTTCCCAAGCCTGTGTCGAGCACGGCGGTCCGCTCGGCCGTCGCACGATGTGCCCGAGTCAAGCAACTGGCCGACGACCGGCGCAGACTCGAAGAGGAGAATCGGACGTACCGCGAGCACCTGGAGGAGGAGGTCGAGCGGCGCGGGCGCGCGCTCCGTGAGAGCGAAGAACGCCACCGTGCCGTGGTCGAGAACGCGGTGGAGGGCATCGTCGTCGTGCAGGGCGGCCTCGTTCGATTCGCCAATCAGAGCGCGTTCCGGCTATGCGGCTACGCGCCGGACGCCCTGCTTGATGCGCCGCTGCGCGAGCGCGTGCTCCCCGAGGACCGGGCTCGTTTCGAGGAAGAACGTGTGGACGGGGAAGGGGACGACGCCCACCTCGTCCGACGGGTCCGCTTCGAGCGCGGTGACGGCCAGGTTCGCTGGCTCGAGTTCCGTCCGGTCCGTTTCGAGTGGGACGGGGCTCCGGCCACACTCCACTTCCTGCGCGACGTGACGGACGAGCAGGACACACGCCGGCGGCAGGCGGAGCGCCAGCGGCGGATCGAACTGCACAGCCGGGCGATCGTCGAACTGGCGATGGAACCCGCCTTGTACGCCGGGAACCTGGACGCGGCGCTGGGGATGATCACGGAAGTCGTCGCCGACCTCCTCAACGTGGAGCGCGTCGAGCTGTGGCTGGCGGAGGAGGGGCTTCCCGACGGCCGATGCGCCGAGCTGTTCGAGCGCTCGCAGCGCCGCCACTCTCGCGGGCGCTCGCCGTCCCTGACTATCCACCCGGTCTACTCCGCGGCGCTCCGCTCCGAGCGCGCGATCGTCGCTTTCGACGCCCTGCACGATCCTCGCACGGCCGAGTTTGTGGAGCCGCACTTCGCCCCGCTCGGCATCGGCGCCGTGATCGACGTAGGGGTGCGACTCGGAGGGCAGGTCGTCGGCATCTTCTCGGTGGAGCACGTGGGCGGGCCGCGCAACTGGCCGCCGGAGGCGGTCGAGTTGGTGAACGCGGCGGCGGAGCTGGTCACCGTCGCCATCGAGTCGGCGCGTCAACGGGAGACGGAGCGCGCCCTCGAGCGAAGCGAGACGGAGTACCGCAGCCTGTTCGAGGACTCCCCGGTGTCGCTGTTCGTCGAGGACTTCTCCGGCATCAAGATGCTGTTCGACTCGTTGCGTCGCGCCGGGATCCGTGACCTTGACGCGTACCTGTCCGAGCATCCGGAGACGGTGGACCTGGCACTCCGTTCCATCCGCGTCCTCGACGCCAACGAGGCGGCCGTGCGCCTGCACGGCGTGGAGTCCAAGGACGCGCTCCTCCAGAACGTCACGCGCGACTACCCCCCGTCTGCGCTGGCGTTCTTCCGCGACCGGCTGCTCGCGATCTGGCGGGGCGATCGCGTCTTCGAGACGACGTCAGACGACCGCACGCTGGACGGCCGCCCGCTGCACGTCGCCTTGCGCTGGAGCATCCCTCCCGGCCAGACGGACAGCCTCGGGCGCGTCCTCCTCGCGAAGACGGACATCACGGCGCTCGTCGAGGGAGAACGCAAGGTGCGACGCGCGCTCGACGGCGCGATCGAGGCGATCGGGCGCGTGACGGAGGCCCGCGACCCCTACACGGCCGGCCACCAGCGGCGAGTCACCGCCCTGTCCGTGGCCATCGCCGAGCGCCTCGGGTTCGAGGCCGCGCGGATCGAAGCGACGCGGGCCGCAGGCCTGCTTCACGACATCGGCAAGCTGGCGATCCCGGCCGAGATCCTCTCGAAGCCGAGCATCCTGTCGCCGCTCGAGATGTCGCTCATGAGGACCCATCCGGAGTCTGCGTATGAGGTGCTGCGCACGATCGAGTTCCCCTGGCCCGTCGCGGACATCGTCCTGCAGCACCACGAGCGGATCGACGGATCCGGCTACCCCGTCGGACTGAAGGGGGAGAAGATCCTCGCCGAGGCCAGGATCCTCGCGGTGGCCGACGTCGTCGAGGCGATGTCGTCGCACCGGCCGTATCGCGCGGCGCTGGGCGTCGAGGCGGCGCTCGCCGAAGCGGAGCGAGGCCGAGGCACGCTATACGATGCCGACGCCGTGGACGCCTGCGTCCGCCTCTTCCGCGAGGGCGCGTTCACGTTCCCGAGCGCCTAGCGGGAGCTCGATCCGCCGCGCGGCACGACGAGCGAGGTCGCGCGCAGGGACGATCGGGCGATCGTCTCGTTGTCGTCTGCAAACGTGAACTCCGCCTCCACGAAGCCGCCCGCCAACACGTGCGGGAGCCAGTGCGCGTCGTCCACCCACATGCGGGAGAAGGGAAGGTCGCGGGTGGGGAACCACTGAGGAGCCATCTCCTCCGTCTCGACGACCTGCCCCGTCCACGCCGTCGCGACGAACAGCGTCACGTCGTGGTCGTAGTTCGGGCTGGCCGGGAAGAAGAAGGTGAGGTGCCCGGCACGCACGAGGTCGCTCGGGTCGACGAGGAGGCCGCACTCCTCCGCGACTTCGCGAACCGCCGCCTGCGGTGCCTCTTCGCCGGGCTCGATCTTTCCCCCGAACCCGTTGTACTTTCCCAGTCCGAAGCCCCGCTTCTTGCGGCCGAGCAAGACGGAGTCGTTCCGTCCGCGTCGGATGAGAAAGCAGAGCGTCGCGCGCTTCATGTTGGATCTCACGGAGGGTACTCGATCCCGCTTCGACGCGCCTCGCCCGCGGTGGGCGCTCGCAGTACACTCCGCTCCCTCACGCGAGGAGGACGAATGGGAACAGTGCTCGTGGCGGGCGGGACGCTGATCGATCGAGGGACGCGCACCCAGGCGGACATCCTCGTTCGCGATGGGACGGTGGCGCGCGTCGGGCCGGACCTCCGCGCGTCGGCCGACCGGGTGATCGACGCGACCGGTCTCTGCGTCCTCCCGGGAGTGATCGACGTGCACACGCACCCCGTCTACGTCGATGACCTCCAGAGCCTGCCTGTGACTGCGGCACACGGCGGCGTGACGACCGTGATCCACTATGCCTACGCGAAACCGGGCACGCGGCTTCTCGACGCCCTGGGCGCGTTTCGTGAGGAAGCCGAGAGCGTCTCTCTGCTCGACTTCGCCCTGCACGGGGGCCTGTTCGATCCGCAACGTCAGTCGGGCGAGATCCCCGCAGCCGTTGCGGCGGGGGTGACGTCGTTCAAGATGTTCATGACGTACGCCAAGCTCGGCTGGATGACCGACGACTACCAGCTCATGCGGACCCTCGACATCCTCGCGCGGGCGGGCGGAATGGGCATGGTGCACGCCGAGAACGGGCTTGCGACGGACTACCTCGAGGATGCCTGCAACGAGGCGGGGTTGAGCCCGGTCGAGACGTTCGTGCGGACGCGCCCCGCGGCGCTCGAGGCGGAGGCCGTCGGGCGAGCCATCGCGATGGCCGAGGTCGCCGGCTGCCCCCTCTACATTCCTCACGTGAGCGCGGCGCGCGCCCTCGACGTGATCACCGCGGCGCGGCGGTCCGGGCGGCGCGTCTACGCGGAGACGTGCCCGCAGTACCTGACGCTCACAAACTGCGACCTCCTCGAGAAGAAGGCCCTGCTCAAGATCGGGCCCCCACTCCGCGAGGACGGCGACCGAGAGGCGCTGTGGCAGGGCCTGGCGTGCGGGACGCTCGACGTCGTCGCGAGCGACCACGCGGCGAAGGACAAGCGGGCCGACGACGACTTCTTCGCGGCTCCCTACGGCTCGCCGCAAGCAGAGACGATGCTGCCGCTCGTGCACGACGGCGTCGCGCACGGGCGCCTGTCTCTCGAACGCATGGTGCGCGTCTTCTCGGAGAATCCCGCGAGGATCTTCGGGCTCTACCCGAAGAAGGGGACGCTCGCGCCTGGGAGCGATGCCGACCTCGCCCTCTTCGACGCCGGCGCCCGCACTCAGATCGAACGCGCGTCGCAGCACTCGCGCGCCTCGTACACGGCGTACGAGGGCAGGAGCGTGGTCGGGGCGGTGGTTCTCACGATGCAGCGCGGTCGGGTTCTCGCCGAGCGCGGCGAGACGTCCGCCCGTCCGGGGGGAGCTCAGTTCTTGGCGACCGCCGCCGGCCGCGCCGACGTGCGGGAGCTTGGCTAGGCGGCCTGGGCCGCCGGAGGGAAAGGGACCATGACGAAGCTGTCGAAGAAAGACGTCCTGCAGGCCGGCCAGTTCACGCCGGCGGACCTCGATCTTATCCTCGAGCGTGCGGCAACCTACGAGGCCGCGCTCGCCTCGGGCAAGGCGCTCGACGAGCTGCGGGGGAGGATCCTCGCCACGCTCTTCTTCGAGCCGAGCACACGGACGCGACTGTCGTTCGAGGCGGCCATGCAGAGGCTCGGAGGCCGCGTCCTCTCGGTGTCGGAGGCGAAGTCGACGTCGGCCTCGAAGGGCGAGACGCTGCACGACACCATTCGCACGGTGGACGGCTACGCCGACGCCATCGTCATCCGACACCCCGAGATCGGGGCGGCGGAGGTTGCGGCCCGCGCGACGTCGAAGCCGGTTCTCAACGCGGGGGACGGCTCGGGCGAGCACCCGACGCAGTCGCTCCTCGATCTGTACACGATTCGCAAGGAGCAGGGGCGCGTCGACGGGCTGACGGTCGCGCTCGTCGGAGATCTGAAGCACGGGCGCACCGTGCACTCGCTGGCGACGCTGTTGTCGCGGTTCAAGGTCTCGTTCCTCTTCGTCGCGCCGCAGGCACTCCGCATGCCTCCCGAGGTCATCGCGCGCGTGCGAGCGAACGGGGCATCGTTCCGCGAGACCGACGACCTTGGCCGGGCGCTTGCGGAGAGCGACGTCGCCTACATGACGCGCATTCAGCGGGAGCGGTTCGCCGATCCGGCCGAGTACGACCGACTGAAGGACGCGTACGTCCTGACCCGCGCTGGAATGGCCAAGGCGAAGGCATCGATCACCGTCATGCACCCGCTGCCGCGCGTGAACGAGATCGCCACCGACGTGGACGACCTTCCCGGCGCTGCGTACTTCCGGCAGTCGGCGAATGGCGTGCCCGTGCGGATGGCCCTCCTCGCGCTCCTGATCGACTGACGTCCGGCTACTCGGCGCGGTTGGGCTTCTTCTGCGGACGCAACACGAGCGCGTTCGACATCGCCGCCGCGTCCACGGCGACGATGGTCCCCGGTGGGATCTCGCCGGCGACGATTCTCGAGGCGAGGGGATTCTCGACCAGGCGCTTGATCGCGCGTGCCAGCGGGCGCGCGCCGTAGTGCGGGTCGAAGCCTTCCTTCGTGAGGACGCGCTTCGCCTCCGCCGTCACGGTCACGCGGACGTCCTGCTCCGCGAGGCGCCGGTTCAGTTCGGCGATCTTCAGGTCGACGATCTTCTCGATCGCGTCTTCGGACAGCGGGTGGAAGATGATCGTCTCGTCGATCCGGTTCAGGAACTCCGGCCGGAACGCTCGCTTGAGCTCCGCCTCGATCTCCTGGCGGACGCGCGACTCGCTCATGTCGGAAAGGAAGTGCTCGCTCCCGACGTTCGACGTCATGATGAGGATCGTGTGGCGGAAGTCGACCGTGCGCCCGTGGCCGTCCGTGAGACGGCCCTCGTCGAGAAGCTGCAGCAAGAGGTTCATCACCTGGGGATGAGCCTTCTCCAGCTCGTCGAACAGGATGACCTGATACGGCCGGCGCCGCACGGCCTCCGTGAGCTGACCGCCCTCCTCGTATCCGATGTACCCCGGCGGGGAACCGATGAGCCGCGCCACGGCATGCTGCTCCATGTACTCCGACATGTCGATGCGCAGGAGCGCCTGGTCGCTGCCGAACAAGAAGGCCGCCAGCGCCTTGGCGAGCTCCGTCTTCCCCACGCCCGTCGGTCCGAGGAAGAGGAACGTCCCGATCGGCCTCCGCGGGTCGGAGAGGCCGGCGCGCGAGTGCCGCACGGCTTCGGCCACGGCTCGCACTCCCTCGTCCTGATCCACGAGGCGCGCGTGAAGGGCATCCTCCATGGCCGTGAGGCGCGAGCGTTCCTCTTCGAGCATGCGCTCGGCCGGAATGCCCGTCCACTGCGACACGAGCGCCGCGATGTCGCTCTCGCGGACCGTGTCGCCTGTTCCGTTGACCCGCAGGCGGCTCGCGGCCTCGTCGACGAGGTCGATCGCCTTGTCCGGCAAGAAGCGCTCGGAGATGTAGCGCTCCGACAGCGATACGGCGGATCGGATCGCGGCGTCCGTGATCTTGACCTGGTGGTGCTTCTCCAGCGTCTCGCGCAGCCCTTCAAGGATGCGGACCGTGTCGTCGAGGCTCGGCTCGGGGACGAAGACCTTCTGGAAGCGCCGCTCGAATGCGGAGTCCTTCTCGATGTGCTCGCGGTACTCGTCGAGCGTCGTCGCGCCGATCAACTGGAACTTGCCGCGCGAAAGCGGCTCCTTCAGCATGTTCGAGGCGTCGATCGCGCCCTCGGCCGCGCCGGCGCCGACGAGCATGTGCAGTTCGTCGACGAACAGGATCGTCTCGCCCGCGTGGGCCTCGATCTCGCGGATCACGGCCTTCAGACGGTCTTCGAACTCGCCGCGGAACTTCGACCCCGCGACCATCGACGCGATGTCGAGCGACACGATCTCCTTGTTCTTGAGGGTCTCCGGCACGTCGCCGGAGGCCATGCGTTGGGCGAGGCCTTCGACGACGGCCGTCTTCCCCACGCCGGGCTCGCCGATCAAGACCGGGTTGTTCTTCCGCCGGCGGGACAGGATCTGCTCCATGCGCACGATCTCCTCGTCTCGGCCGATCACCGGGTCGAGTTCGCCGCGCTTCGCCATCTCCGTCAGGTTGGTCGAGTACTTCTTCAAGATCTGGTAGCGCTCTTCCGACGCCGGGTCGGTGATGCGCTGCTCGCCGCGCACGTCACGCAGCGATGTATAGATCGCCTCGGGCGTGATCTGATGCCGGCCGAGCACGCGCCGTAGCTGGGGATCGGTCGTGCGGCTGATCGCGAGCAGGAGGTGCTCCGTGCCGATGAACTCGTCGTGCAGGCGGTCGGCCTCCATCTGCGCCTCCGCCACCACGGAATCCAAGCGGGGCGTGATGTACACCTGCCCGCCCACCGGCCCGGCGATAGACGGCTTGTCCTTCAAGAGAAGGTCGAGGTCTCTCGCGAGGGCCTCGGGCTTGACGCCCATCGCCTGGAGGAGTTCCCGGCCGACGCCTTCCTTGCTGACGAGCACGTACGCGATGTGCTCGACGTCGAGCTGATTGTGTCTGTAGCGCGAGAGGAGATCCTGCGCCTCGCGGAAGAGCTCTTGCGCTCCCTCAGTCATCTTGTCAAATCGGATCATCGTTCACCTCGCGCCTTAGCAGTCTACTTGTCTGATTGCTAACCGAGTGTAGAGGCGCTCCCGCCACAAGTCAAGGGCAACGGGGAGTCCTCTAGCTGAGGGCCTTGAGGACCATGTTGACGGCCGCGTACAGGAGGATGACGCCGAACATCTGCCGCAGGCGGCGGCGCGGGATGCGCTCGCCCAGGCGCGGCCCGAGCTGGGCGCCGATCATCGTGCCGACGATGAGGGGGATGGCCAGTTCGAGGTGGACGTTCCCGGCGAGGTAGTGGGTCAGGCCGCCGAACGCCGACGAGGGGACCATGACGAACAGGCTCGTCGCGATGGCCGAGAGGATGTCGAGGCCGAGGAAGAGGGCGAGCGAGGGGACCATGATCGTCCCGCTTCCGATCCCAAGGAGTCCCGAGGCCACGCCGGCCACGAGTCCGATGGCCGCGCCGATGCCGTAGAGCCGTAGCCCTTCCGCCGGCCCGACGTGGCTCTCCCCGACCTCGCTCGTCGTCTTGCCGCGCAGCATCATGAAGATCGGGTAGAGGAGGAGGGCGCCGAACGCGACGGCCAGCCAACGCGAATCGATGACCGAGGTGAGCCTGGCTCCCGCCCACGCGCCGAGGAGGCTGGCGGGCATCAGCGTCAGGCCCACGCGGTACGCGATGGCGTGCCGGCGAGCGTAGGCGATGGCCGCGGACAGGCTCGTGAACGTGATCGCCACGAGGCTCGTCCCGGCCGCTTCCTGGACGGTCCCGACCAGGCCGGTGAGCGTCAAGAGCGGCACCACGAAGATGCCGCCACCCACGCCGAGCAGGCCGGCCATAACGCCGGCGAACGCGCCCAGCACCAGATAGAACAATAAAGTCGGGAACAGGGATTCCAAAGCAGGATTATCCTTATTGTGGTTTTGGCCGGGGAGAAGCGCATGG
>JAKLFO010000066.1 GCA_022711155.1 Candidatus Bipolaricaulota bacterium | reverse complement strand
CCAGCCGGCCGCGAGTAGTACGAACTCCCCGCGATCGTCGCTTCGATCTCGGCCCGAAACGCGTCCTTGTCGGGGAAGCGGTAGTACGCGTCGAGCGCGGCCCACGCCGCCGCATCATCACCGAGGTACAGGTAGTCGAGCACGAGCGGCAGGACCTCGCACTTCGTCGTGCCATCCCACCCCGTGTCCCCCCCCGCCGCCAGCGCCCCGCGAGCTCGCGCGGCGTCCTGCGCAAGGCTGGCCGCGTAGGCCGCGGGGTAGCGCGGGCTCGCCGGCTCGTACCGCCTCCCTCCGGCGTCGTAAGCGAGGATGACGCGCACCGCCGGGCTCCCGGCAAACGCGCAGTAGGCGTAGGCGAAGGAGTCGTCCGCGGTGAGGATCTCGTAGACGCCGTCCGAGTCGAGGTCGGCGAACTCGATCGGCGCGTTTCCCCCCGGCGGCGGGGGAAGCTCAACCGCGGCCAACGTCTCTCCCAGGTCGTATACGTACGTCACAAAACAGCAGTGGGCTCCTCCGCTGTACGTCTCGATCACGACGTTCGGCCAACCCGAACCGTCCAGATCGGTCCCGGAGAGAGCGCCAAGCCCCATCGCCTCGGTCCGGCAAGCCAGCACTCGGCCGCCCCGCTCGATCGTGACGGTCCTGCCCGCGGAAGGCGCGTCTACGTCGAGGCTCTTCCACACGCGGACCGTGTAGTCCCCGTAGACGGCGGCCGTCTCGGCCTCTTGGACCGGCACGCTCGCCGGGCTCGCTCCATTCGCGCCTGTTGCAGCCGCGGCAGCTTCCGTCGAGGCGGCTCCGCCTAGGGCGGCTCCGCCTAAGGCGGCCCCGCCGGGCGGAGCGACGACGCAGGAAGCGAGTGCGCAGACTGCAACAAAGAAACCCAGCGCGCGACTCCGTGGCACCTTCGTCTCTCCTCCGCTCCCGCGCCATCGTCTCTCGGCGCAGCAGGGCGCGTCCGAGGAGATGACCCGATGAAGCCGGACATCGGAGCACAGGCCGCCCGAGCCGTCTGGCCCGTCGGGGCATGAGACACCCCGGCCGGGCCGAGAAGCGGGAACCGACCCGCGCCCCGGGGGTATGTAGGATGCCCTCGCGCCGCGGGAAGGAACGCGACGCGGAAGGAGGTTCCAGTGAAGGAACGAGCCTCGTCGAGTGCGTTTCACATTCACGGGTTCCGGGGCTATAGTCATCCCAAGGAGGTAATGCGCATGACACAGCGGTGGGCGAAAGGCGGCCTCGTCCGTGTTGTGGCCGTCGTGCTCTTGCTCGTGCTCGCGACCGGCTCCGGCCTCGGGGCTCTCGCTCAGGAGGATCCCGTCGTCGAGAGGATCTACCGCACGTTGAACCTGCTTCCGCAGACCGATCTTCCGTCGCTCGTCCGGCTCGCGATTGCGCTCCAACAGACGCCCGAGCTGCAGGCGCTCCTCATGGAGGCGCCGCGTGAGTACCTGGCGAAGCAGACGATCGCCGCGCCGATCGCTCTCGCGGCAGACGCTTTCCAGATCACGGCGATCGACTTCTCGATCAAGGCGGAGACGGACGAGGGCGCCTGGTTCGGAGTCGCCGAGCCGCTCGAGGGGTACGTGTTCGAGCCGAAGGGACTCGGCATCTTCTACCGCAGCGTCGGGATCTTCATCCAAGAGGCCCACGAGCCCGCCGCCGGCGAGGCCGCCGGCATGGCGTTGCGCGACGGGTCGCCGATCGAGCAGGTCGAAGCGATGCTCGCCCTCGTGGACCGATTCACGCCGGAGGCCCTGGAGACGCTCCGGGACGCGATGAAGGAATTGAACAAGCTCGGCGTGGATTCGCCGGAGCGCTCGAGCTTTCTGCATAACCCGCGTGAGTACCTGCTGGGGCGCGAGCTCACGCTGCCGGCTTCGACGTACCGGATCGTGGCGATCGATTTCGACCGCGCGGCGACGCTCAATGCCGTGAAGTCCGATCGCATTCGAGCGGGTCTCGCGGTGATTCCCGAGGGCATCGGCGTGTTTGGCGCGGAGGTGGGAATCTTCCTGCAGCTGGCCATCTAGCGCCGTCTCCAGAGGGAGAAGACGAGGGGAGGGACCCCAGGGAGTAGAGACTGGGGTCCGGAGGCAAGGAGGGCGCATGCGAGTGGCGTTGGCTCTGCGGTATGCGCCGCAGCGCGTCTGCGGCGTCGTGGCTGTCTCCCTCGGGGTGTTCCTGCTGGCGCTTTGCAGCTGCGCGGCGGCAGGGGCGGACATCTCCGTGGAGTCTCTTCAGATCAGCATCGTCGAGGGAACGTCCGCCGTCGACCGCTCGACCCTCGACTTCGACCAAGCCATCGTGGGCGACACGGTGCGCGTGAACGCGCTCGTCTCGAACCAGGACATCGAGGCGGTGGGGGAGTTCGAGGTCGATTTCTTCTTCACGGAAACGATCTCGGGCGAGCACGGCCGCCTGGGAACGCAGGTCGTGTCGGGACTTGAGCCGGGAGAGAGCAAACGACCGATCATCGCGTTCGACACGTCGGCCTTGTCTCCGGGGATCTACGCCTTCTCCGCCGAGGCGGATCCGCGGGGGGCGCTCGGCGATGAGGATCTCTGCGACAACTCCGCTCCGCGCGGACCGTGCGGCGAACAGACGGCGGAGGATGCGGCGAAGTACTCGCTCACGCTCTTGCTCGAAGGCCGACACATCTCGCAGCTCCGACTGAGCGGCGCGTTCCCGGTGTGTCGCATGGGAGCCCTCCAGACGCGGCTCACCGTGCAGGTCCACAATGTCGGAACGGAGACCCTTACCGGAGGCGACCTCGTCGTCTACGGCTACTATCGTTTGTCGTTGACGCCGCCGGCCAACGAGTTCGCACCGCTGGTCGTCGACGCCGGAAAGGCTGCCCCCCTGTCGAAGGTCGTGTCGCTCAAGGGGCCGGGAAGTTCGGGCTCCATCACCATCACCCTCGACTACGGCGCATTCCTCACCGCGTTCGCGCCGAGCAGCACCGAGCGCGCGTCGGGAGAAGTGCTCGGGCACTCCGATCCCGCGCAGATTCGCATCACGGTCCAGGCGGCCGACGGCAGCGGCGTCCCGCAGGACATCTTCCTCCCCGAGCAGTTCGAGCTGTCGCAGTTCTACTCCACCGTCGATCTCTGGACGTTCCCGCAGAGAGCGTCGTGCTGCGTAGAGGACTGCGCGACGGTGACGTCAGCCCCTGTCGAGCCGGCGGCCGCCGGGGGCTTGGTGTTCCACGTCGCGCACACGCCGATCAGCGAGGTGCTGTATGTGCTGCAGGCTCGCACGGGGGACGTGAAGGGGATGTGGGTCGCGCCCGCCGGGAAGTCCCTCACGTCGCCCATCGCAAGCTATGACGACGAAACGGGGCTCTATCACATCTACGTCGGCGCGAGCGACGGGCGGATCTACGCGCTCGAGGGGGCGTACGACGAGGACAGTGTCTTCTTCCTGACCGATCGCTGGCAGTCGGCGGCGACCGACATCGTGAAGGGGGACACGTACATCGCTCTCGCGGCCGACAGCCCGAGTGCGCTCGTCGCGGGATCCGAGTCGGGGGCCTTCGCCGTCGATACGGCGACCGGCCAAACCCTGCGGAAGGTGACAAACCACGCTCCGGTCACGGCGATGCCGATCTACTCCGCCGCCACCCAGGAGATGTGGCTGGTCGCGGACCAGGCCGTGTACCGCGTGCCCGCGACGGGTAGCGAGTCAACATTCGACGCCAACGAGCAGATCACGACGCGCCTACTGCGCAACGCGACAGGGACAGCGTTGTTCTTCGGAACGGAGACGGGGTTCATCTACGCAATCCATCCGACGACCTGTGCGAGCCTGAGCTCCGAACGGCGCCTGCGCGCGGTCGTCGGCCTGTCTTTGGTCAGCAGCGATGACGACGCCGTGCTCTTCGCCACGGGCGAGATCGGCGAGGCCGAGCGCGTCGAGTACGACCACGGGCGCGGGTTCCGCGACTACTCGGTGCTCGCACGCGAGATCGAGCTCAACTCCATCGCGGCCGATCCGGCCGTGTACGCGAACGCAAGCGAGGACGACGCGCTCGCCGTGTTCACGGCCGGGCACATCCGCGAAGGCCGAGCGACCCGGCCGATCCTCGTTGCTTGGGACAAGGATCTCGAGGACTACGTCTCGGTCAGCGTCTGGGGAGCCTCCGTACCCTTCGTCTTCAAGCCCGAGGAGGGCGGCGTCGCGTCAGCGGCCGAACTCCTGAGGCCGGTGGTCGACCCGGTGACGCAGACGCTCTTCGTCGTCTCCTCGGACGACGGCATGCTCTACGCATTCGACATCAGTGAGCTCTAGGGGGACGTCGCGGCGGTCGCTGCGGCGGGGAGGCGTAGGAACAACAGGGACAAGGGGGCGGGGATGCTGGCGAGCCGGTGGCATGTTGTTGCGTTTGTTGTAGGTTGCGTCTTCTTCGGAACCGGCGTCTCTCTCGCGGCGCAAGACGCGCTTCCGGACCTCTTTGTGTCTCAGGTCGCGCTCGCTCCCAGCGCGACCGTTGCAGGCGGCGAGATCGTCACAGCGACGATCGTCGCCGAACGCTCAGGCGCCGTGCTCTCTCGCGACGCTGCCGTGGACATCACGTGGCGCCGCCGCGACCGCGAGGAGCCGTGCGGCACGTCGGCCGGCGTCTTCCCTGCGGGCGACGGCCCTCTCGCCCTGCAGTTCGCCGTCACGATCCCCACGAGCGATCTCGCACCCGGCGCGTACGAAGTGATCGCGACGATCGATCCAAGCGGAGTCATCGCCGAGTCGAGCGAGACCAACAACCGCCTCGCCGCGTCGCTCGACATCGTCGCGCCAAAACCCGAGCTTCACCCCGTCCGCGCGGAGATCCGGCCCGCTTCGCCCCTCCTCTGGGGCGAGACCGCGACGATCGCCGTCGGCGTGATGAACACAGGCCGCGCCGTGGCAGGTCCTTTCCACGTGACGTTCGTCGTCTTCCCCGCCTACTGCGTCGACGAGACGACGGGCGAGCGATGGGCCGTGTCGCCTGCGGAGGCGGCCGGATCCGACGGGCTCCTCGGCTGGCGGTTTCTCTCCGACGGAGGAGGCAGTGAGAGCCCCGAGACGAAGGGGGTTGCCGAGAGCGCGCGCGCCCTGCCCGAGGCGGCTTGGCTCGTGTTCTCCGAAACGCAGATCGCCGGGCTGGAGCGAGACGGCGAAGCCGAGGCAACCGCGGTACTCGCCACAGGGCTCCCGCTCCGCGAGCTCCTCACCATCCCGGGAGGCAGTGGGGGGATCGCGTCCTCGGTCATGGCTCCCCTCTCGTCCGCGGACGCGGCGCGGCTCGAGTCGTGCAGGACGACCTACCTCGTGCGCGTGTCGCTCGACGACGCCTACGGCGTGCCCGACGAGGATCCGGCGAACAACGCTCTGTACATGGCTGTAAGCGTCAAGCCCTCATCGCTCGAGCTTGCCGATCTCGTACCGATCGCCGTGTCGTTCAGCCGCGCCATGCCGCTCGCGTGGGACGACGACGTCGACGTGGAAGTCACTGTCGCGAACCACGGCGGCGGCGTCGCTCCGGCGGCCGGCGCAGCGGGAATAGGCGTCTCCTTCTGGTATCGCTCGGCCGGCACGGCGTCGTGGAGCAGCCTCGACGCCACGACGATGCCGCGCCTAGGCATCGATGAGGAGACCAGCTCGGACACCGTCGAGACGACGATCGACGCCGAGGACCTCGGTCTGGCTCCCGGCAGCTATGAGCTGCGCATCGTGGTGGACGGCCAGGCCGCCATTCCCGAGCGCGACGAACAGAACAACGAGCTGGTCCTGGGGTTCTCCGTCCAAGGGACCGAGCTCCACCCAGTTGGACTCGACGTTTCGTCGTCCACGGTGCGGCAGGGGGAGTCGGTCGACATCGTCGCAACGATCGAGAACACGGGCGAGCGAAGCCTGGAAGGGTTCAGCGTCGGCTTCTTCCTCGGCGACGCCCGCTTCGCTACGTCCGTCTACCGCGCGTCGACGACAAGTGACCCGGGGCTCGAAGAGGAAGACCGTGCGCGGACGAAGGGAACGCTCTCCACGCAGGACCTGGCTCCTGGGACCTACGAGCTTCGCGTGGTCGCCGATCCCGACAATCGTGTGCCCGAACTCGACGAGACCAACAACCAGATCCGAACCAGCATCACGATTCTGGCCCCTGCCGAGCGCCTGGCGGAGCTCTTCGTCCCCGAGGTCGTCCTCTCGCCGGCCTCGCCGATCCCGGCCGGGCAGTCGTTCGTCGTGCAGGCGCAGGTCCGAAACGGAGGCACGATCGATGCGGGAAGGTTCTCCGTCGCGTTCGCCATCGTGCGCGAGGACGGCACGACCTGGAATCTCGGACGCGTCGACTGCACGGGGGGAACGGCCAGCGCGGCGGGCTCGCAGGCGTGCGCCTGCCAGTCGGCGAACGGGCTGGCGCGCGGCGCTGCGCAGGCCTTCACGTACACCGTCTGGACCGCCGACTGGCCCGAGGGAGCCTACGCGCTCCACGTCTGGGTCGATCCTCCGACGTCCGGCGCGGCGCGAGGGGAGGTGCGCGAGCTTGACGACGCGAACAACGAGATGGTACTCGCGTTCTCGCTCGGCCGGCCCGTACCGGGTGGAGCATCCGCCGGCCCGGATCTCGTCGTCGACGTCGTGTCGCTTCAACCTGCGGTCGTGCCTGCCGGCGCCGCGAGCGCCATGCTCTACACCACGATCGCCAATCGTGGATCGCTCGCAGCCGAACCGTTCGACGTCGACATCCGCTGGATTCGTCCCGGCGGCGCCCCGCTTTCCGTCGCGCGATCGCATGTCGACGGCCTCGATCCTTCCCAGTCCGTCAGCATCCAGCACCAACTTGCGCTCGGCTCGATCGGCTGGTCGTGCGGCAATCACACGTTCGAGGTCGTCGCGGACATCGACGACGCCGTCGCAGAGGCGAACGAGTCCGACAATGCCGCGTCGGCCGCTTTGCGCGTCGACTGCGGCCAGGGAACCTCCTCGGGACCTGACTTGGTCGCGGAACTCCGCGTTCCCACGGCGCGCAACGGCGCCGTCACCGCCGGTTGCCCGGCGACGGCTGAGGTCGTCGTGACCAACCGGGGCAGCCTGACGGCCGACGCCTTCTGCGTCGAGCTGCGGCAGGACGGGAGCCCGATGGGAACCCAGAACGTAACCTCTTTGTCAGCGCAGGGAAGCGTGACGCTCCACTTCGATCTGTCGACAGAGTCCACGGCAACGCATACCCTGTCGGCGTTCGCCGACGCAGATGGGCGGGTCGAAGAAGAGGACGAGGCGAACAACACGGCGACCGTCACCCTCGCCTTTGTGGCGAGAGCCGACTCGTCGGCCACGCGCATCGGAGGGCCATACCGCGCCGCCGTCGGGACGGTCCTCGTCGACTCGACGTCGGGGATCGCCGTCGCGGCTTCAGACGACGGCGTTGTGCACGCGTTCGCGCGCGGTCTGCCGCCGACGCCGCTCTACGACGCGTCGCTCGACGACGACGCGAAGGTCGTCGGGCTGGCCATCGACCGAGGGACGGCGACCCGCACGATCTACGTCGCCACCGCGTCGGGCAACCTCCACCGGCTGGCTCTCTCGAGCGGAACGCGCATCGGCACGCCCGTGCGTCTCGGGGTGCCAGCGACGTGCCTCGCGCTCGACGCCGCGGGCACGGCCTTCGTCGGGACGGAGAGCGGCGTCGCCGTGGTGAGGCGCACCGGCGCGGTTGCGGCGACGGCGACTCTCGGCGCTCGCGTCATCGACCTCGCCATCGATACGTCGGGGAGCCTGGTCTACGTGTTGACCCCCACCGCGTTGTACTCGCTTGCTGCTACAAGCCTGTCCGTCATCTGTACCGCCGGCTCGTTCGGGGCCGAGGCGACGGCGATGGCGCTCGGCCCCCAGGGCATCTACGTGGGGACGGCGTCCGGACGAGTGATCGCCTTCTCCCCCTGCACGTCGTACGGGTCGTTGGGCACCGCAATGCTCAAGAGCTGGAGCGTTGACCTGTCGTCGTCCGGCGGCAGCGTGACATCTCTCGCCGCCTACGCCGAAGCGGCGGCGGATCCTGTATACGTCGGACTCTGCGAGAGCGGAAGCGGACGGATCGTCGGGCTGTCGCTCGCTGGGCGCATGCTGTGGACGACGGACCCCGACGCGGGCATCGGCTGCATCAGCGCGGATCTCGCGGCCGACCGGCGGCGCGGCCGCGTCACGGCCGCCGAGACGGACGGCACAATCCGCGCAGTGAGCGACATCGGAGAGGCGATCCTCGAGGAGGACGCACTCGCCGGGCTTGGAAAGACCTTCCGATCCGGCGCAGCGGCGGACTCCCTCCTCGCGGGGACGGACGGCACATCCGGAGTGACGGAGATCTACTACATGGGAACGAGTGATGGCAGCGTCTACGTCGTGGCAGTCGCGCGCGGCGGTTGTCCGTAACCGCGCCGGAGAAAGGGCCCAACGAGAGCCGCAAAGGAGGAAGAGGAGCATGTCCAGGAGGGTGGTGTTGGTGGGCTTGGTGCTGGTGTTGGGCCTCTCCGTGGGAGCGGGGCTTCTTGGGGCGACGAACCTCGCCGAGCTCTGCATTCGGGAGATCATCCTTGACCCGCCGTCGCTCGTGACGCGGGGGACGCAGTTGGGCGTCGTCGTCCACGTCGCAAACACAGGCACGCGCACGGCCGAGGGCTTTGAGACGAGCCTCTACGTGCGCCCCCAGAGAGAGGGCGAGGTCTGGGTTCGCCTGCCCGGCGCCCTCGAAACGCCCTACCTCTCGCCCGCGGACGGGCGAGAGTTGGAGCTCGCGTTCGCCGTCGAGACGATGGAGTGGGAGCCCGGAACGTACGAGATCCGCGCCGTCGTCGATGTCGAGAACGCCATCCAAGAGCCCGACGAGTACAACAACGAGTTCGTCGCGGCCATGACGCTGGTGGAGTCCGCGGCGGGGCTGCCGGACTTGCAGCCGACCGAGGTCAACTTCATCCCCTCCGACCCTGCGGACGAGACAGCGCCCTGGACCGTGTCCGTCACCGTGGTCAATGCAGGGGACGAGCCCTCCGCCGCCTTCCGCGTGACGCTGCTCCGAGACGGCCTTTCGTTCGCGACGATCCCTCAGTTCGGCCTGGCCGAAGGAGGCGAGATCATCGTCTCCGGCACGCTGTGCGGCGACGATGCAGCGCTCGCCGGGACCGCTTCTGGGACTCTCGGCTGCACGGGCGGACTCGCTTCAGGCGTGTATGAGATCCGCGCGCTCGTGGACAGCGCCGAGGAAGTCATCGAACGTGACGAGCAGAACAACTCGCTCATCGGGTCGATGTCCGTTCAGGCGCTTGAGTTGCGGCCGCGAAGCCTCACGTTCGATCGCTCGCCCGTTCGCCTGAACGACGACGTCAAGCTCACGGCAACCGTCGAGAACGCCGGCCGCGGCAGCGCAGAGGCAGTCCAGGTCGCGTTCTACGTCAACGGGAAACAGCTCGACATCCAGAGCGTCGGCCCCATCGGCTACCTCGGCACGGCAAAGGCCGAGACGGTGCTGAACGCCGCACGACTCGGGTTCGTCGACGCCCCAGCAGCCTACGACATCCAGGTGGTCGTCGATCCGCACGATGCGCTCCACGAGACCGACGAGGACAACAACGCGCTCATTCGCTCGATGTCCATCCTCGAGCCGTTGGCGCAGCTTCCCGAGCTCATGCCTCGCAGCCTGGAGCTCTACCCGACCTCGCCGGTCGAACTCGGTCGCGCCAACGAGCTCACCGTCACGTCGACAATCCTCAACTCGGGACGTTCGGCGGCGACCGACTTCGGGGTTCGCTTCTTCTATCGGTCCAAGGGGGCGACGCGCTGGATTCCTTTCCCGTGCGTGGATGCAGCGCAATGCTCGGCCGCGGCGCTCGGAGCGGGAGCGTCTGTGCCGCTCGTCGGGTCTCTGTCGACCGTCGGACTCACGCCGGGTGTCTATGAGCTTCGCGTCGTCGTCGACCCCGACGCGAGCGTCGCGGAACTGGACGAGCGAAACAACGAACTCGCCACAGCCCTCACGCTGCAGGCGGCCCAGTTGCCGGACCTCGTCGCATGCGGGCCGGTCTTTGCCGACCCGTCCTCAGCCGTGCGCCGCGGTCGCAGCGTCACCCTGTCGCTCTGCGTCGCCAACGAGGGAGACACGCCGGCGGCTCCGTTCGACGTCCGCTTCACGCTGTGCCTGTCGCCGGAAGCCGTGGTCGGGCAAGTCCCGGCCTCGTCGTGCGACACGACGCTCGGGTACAACGCGACGGGCTTCTACCCGTCCGTCGTCGCCGTGCCTGCGCTCGCGGCGGGCGAACAGCGGAACGTGACGACGAGACTCGAGACGGAGGACTTGGCGCCCGGGACCTACTACGTGAACGTCGAGATCGACCAACTGGCGTCGAATACCGCGGGATCGGTCGCAGAGTCGAACGAGATGAACAACCTGGCGCAGGGAGCCGTCTTCGTCGTCGGACCCGATCTCGCGCTCGTCGATCTGCGGATGACGCCCCCGTCCCCGGTGACGCAAGGGCAGATCATTCAGGTGGCAGCCATCGTGTCCAATCTCGGCCAGGAGGCGGCCGGCCAGTTCGACGGCCATCTTCATCGCACCCGGGTCTTCGGGGTTCGGAGAACTCACCGTCGGAAACGAGCCGTCTGGATTTCTCTGTTCTTCGACGACAGCGAAATTCCTGATCCCGGCGGCGGG
>JAKLFO010000065.1 GCA_022711155.1 Candidatus Bipolaricaulota bacterium | reverse complement strand
GCCGCGTCGGCGCTCAAGGACCTGTCGGAAGGCGCCGCGGCGCCCAACGCCGTCGAGTCCGTGCGCGTCGTCGAAGATCGCGTTTACTTCCTGCGCGACGGCGCCTGGGTCGACAGCCTCTACGCCGGCGAATCGACGATCCAGGTGCGAGCCTACAGCGAGGCGTACTTCGACCTTCCCCAGGTTCTGCCTTGGCTCTCCGCCCACCTGGCGATCGGTGACCGCCTCATCGTCCGCGTCGGCGACTTGTATCTGGAGATCGGCGTGGAAGGCCTCGACGTCCTCGATGCCGCGACCCGCGACCGCCTGGGCGCCGCATGAAAGCCGGCCGCGCGTCGCCTCGCTTGCCCCGGACGTCAGGTCTCGTCTAGTCTAGCTGTGGACTCAACCCGCAGGGAGGAGACATGAGAAGACGCGGCGCGGTAGCAGCAATGGTCGCAGGCATGCTCGTGACGGCTCTGGCGAGCTGCACGCTGTTCGGACCTGGTACGACAGCCGTGATCGTCGTCGACGCCACGGAGGGCACGGTGCCTCTGACGATCGCGTTCGACGGCACGTCCTCGACGGGAGCGGACGGGATCACGACCTACCACTGGCAGTTCGGAACGGGAGAAGAGTCCTACGAGGCCGCGGGAACGTACACGTATCGGAGCGCCGGAACGTACACGCTCTCGCTCACCGTGCGCGCCGAAGACGGGAAAACGGTCACCGAAACCGTCGCCATCACCGTCGGCCCCGCGCTGTGGGTGACCGACGAGAACCTCGATTGCGTCTACCGCCTGACGCTCGACGGGGCCCTGCTCGACACGTTCACGCTGCCGGTGAAGGAGCCGCGAGGCGTCGCGCTGGCCACCGTGAACGGGCTCCCAACGCTCGTCGTGAGCGCGGCCAACGAAGGCATGCAGAAGCTCGCCTACCTCGATCCGATCACCGGCGCCGTGCTTCAGGTCGTCGCGGCTCCGGCGCAGTCGCCGGGCGAGATCACCTACGGCCCGTGGGGACAGAAGATGCTGTGGCACGTCGACCGGCAGTCGCGGCTCATCTACCGCCTTCTTCCGGAGACGGCTCAGGTCTTCGATTCCTTCGGGCAGTCGTACTTCAAGGCCACGTCGCTTCAGGTGCGCGACGTGCCCTTCCTGCGCACGCCGCAAGGGCTCGATTGGGTGGCCGCGCCGAACGCGCCCGGCTTCCTCTACTACCTCGAAGGGGACACCCACGTGTTGTGGAAGATCAAGATCATTCCGGGCTACGACATCATGTCCACGACGCAGCTCCAGATGGAGGGAACGGGCACCGAACTCGCGGCCGGCATCTTCCCCGTCACGGGAATCGACGTCTACGGGAACAGGCTCTGGGCCATCGACGTGGACCGCCACCGAATCGTCGAGCTGGATCTGGCAACCGGCGCGCTGACGGGCAACGCGGTCACAGGGTTCCCCGGATCGGCTCCGTCGGGGATCGAGATCCAGTTCTAGACGCTCTCGGCCGCTCGGCTAGATTCGCCGGCTGTCGTAGGCCCAGTGGAGAAGAGCCTGGCGCTGACGCGGGCGGCAGGTGAGGTCGCCGCGCGCGCACGCGGCGCGAAGCTGCGCGACATGGCGGGCCATGGCGCGCCATCGGGCGATCTGCCGTTCGTCGTCAGGACTCCGTCGACCGCGGTAGTAGCGGCAGTACCACTGGAACCAGCCGCGGGGATCGTCGGGGTGGATCCATCCTCGGGCCCTCCACAAGGCGAGCGGCTGCGAGGCGTCGACGCGGAAGTAGTTCTGCTCAGGGTCACGTCGCCCTGGGCTCAGCTTCGCGTGGGCGAACCACTCGGCGGGAAACTCGGCGCGGCAGTCGGTCATATACTTGCCCCCGAAGACGCCGAGCTCGAGCATCTCCTTCGGCGTGAGGTCGGGCCGAAAGCTCGGGGGGAATTTGCCCTCGGGCTCAGTCAGGACGTAGCGGTAGTCCGTCTGCATCAGGTCGTTCACGACCACGATCTTGACCATGGCCCTCGACCCTAGAGCAGAAGAGCCGCGTCGGGCAAGACGGCCGGGGGCCGCGGGGTGAACGCTCACGGCCCGGTCGGCCACACATCCGCGAGAACCCAAAGGAGCTGCCGATGGATCCGAACCGCGCGTATCTGCGAAACCCGCCACCCGCTGAGCTGGAGGACTACGTAAGCGACCAGCGCAAGGGGATCGTGCCCCCGCCGCTCGAGAAGCCGATCGAGCCGGGGGCGCGGCAGATCTCCCTCACGCCTCCCGACCGTTTGACGCTTGGGCAGATGCCTCTGCGGGACGCTATCGGCAAGCGCGAGAGCCGCAGGACGTTCTCAGACGAGCCCCTGTCCTTTGACGAGCTGTCGTTCCTCCTCTGGGCAACGCAGGGCATTCGGAAGGTCCACCCGCAGCGCGTCTGGGCGATGCGCACGGTGCCGTCAGGCGGCTGCCGCCATCCCATGGAGACCTACCTCTGGGCTCGCAACGTCGACCGCGTGCCGCCGGGGCTCTACCGCTACGCGCCCCTGGAGCACGCGCTGGTCGCCGCCCGCGTGCCCGGAGGCGCGGCCCTGCCGAGTCTCGCCGGGATCTGCAGCGAACAGAGCTTCGTCGACCGGGCGGCGGTGACGTTCATCTGGACAGCCATCCCGTACCGCACCGAGTGGCGCTACGGCCCCGACTCGCTGAAGGACATCCTCCTCAGCTGCGGCCACATCTGTCAGAACTTGTACCTCGCCTGCGAGTCGATCGGAGCGGGCACCTGCGCCATCGTCGCCTACGATCAGGATGCGCTCGACGCGTACGTGGGCGCCGACGGCAAGGACGAGATCTCGCTCTACGTCGCGCCGGTCGGCAAGATCCCCGGGTAGACCCGCGGGCTGCGATGCCTTGAGCGTCGCGCTCTGCCAGGGGCTCTAGTGTGCGGCTCGCCCCCGCAGGTCTTTCCCTGGCCGCAGGACGCGCTCGTAGCGGTTGACCTGCTCCACGACGCGCATCCCGGCCTTCTCGTAGAGCCGCACGGCGCCGGTTGGGCTCGCGGCGTCAACGCCGAGCCGGGCCGCCAGGAAACCCTCGCCGCGGAAGGCCTGGAAGGCCGTCTGGAGGAGCGCCAGGGCGATGCCGGACCGCCTCCACGCGGGCCGCACGCCCACGAAGGAGACGAACGCCGTGGTCGGGTCTCCCCTGTAGTTGTCCTCGCAGAGCACGTAGCCGGCGATCGCCCCATCGGCGATGGCGACGAAGCTGAGATCGGTTCTCTGGTCTCGCGTGTCGTCTCGCCACTTCTGCGCGAAGGCCTCCGCCGACTGGTCGGCGTGTCCCCAGTGGTCGCGGAACGCTTCGACGTGGGCTGCCGCCACCTCGAGCAGATCGCGCTCGTGGTCCATCCGGCGGATCGCGATCCCGCCCGGCAGCGTCGGCGCCGAGGCCGGCTCGCCGAGGTCGGCTCGCATGCGGTAGAAGATCCGCACGCGCTCGAACCCCGCGCGGCCCAGCGCCGCCGTCCGCTGGACGTCGCCCTCCACGGCTTCCGCCATGAGGGAGACCTCGGCGTCGCCGGGCGCCAGACTCAGGTAGGCACTAGCTCGCGCCGCCGCCCAGCGGCAGAGATCGTCCCAGAGGGCCTCGAAGTCCCAGGCGTCCGGGTGGACGCTCGCCGCGACGAACACGACGACGAACGGTTCGGCCGGCGGGTCGACCATCGCGATCCCGACGATTCGATCGGCTGAATCGACGGCCACGCAGCTGTCCTGGAAGAGCCGCTCCTCTGCGCCCTTCCACCACGCCTTCCAGCCCTCGCGCGTCGTGCGCGTCGGGCTCCCCATCCGGTCGGCGCGGGCATCCGCCAGCGCCACGATGCCGTCGAAGTCCTCCGCTGCGATCGGACGCAGTCGCGCAAGGGCCCTCTCCCGAGCTTCCATGAGATCCTCCTCGGCACCGCCTGCCACCCGGGAATAGCGTAGATCACGACGCGTTTCCGCCGCGTCTCACGCGGGGGCGCCGCGCAAGACGAAATCGAGGGCACGCCCGATCCTCGCGGGGAAGTCCGCGGGCACCGCGTGACCCACGTCGGGGTTGAGCACGAACTCCACCGCGAGTCCGGCCGCGCGCATCGCGTCGAGCGACGCCTGCTCTTCTTCGTCAGGCCAGTTCGTCTCGCCCTCGAGGAGGACGCCGCGGACGCCACGCGCCTTCGCCCTCGCCAGGTTCTCGGGCGTCAGGCCGTCCACCTTGTCGCCCGCGCAGAGGCAAACGAACCCGGCGGCCGGGACGGTCTCGAGGAACAAGGCGTTGAGCGCGGCCGTCGCGCCACCGGAGAACCCGCCGAGGACGATGCGCGCCGGATCGACCGGGTGCTCGCGGCACAGCCTGTCGACGGCCTGGCGGACATCCTCTTGCGCCCGGACCGGGTCGGCGCCGCCCCAACCCCAGACGTAGCGCCCGGCGGAGCGAAGCTGAGACGATTGGACGTACGCGGCGATGACGCCGCGCGCGGTGATCGCCCGAGGCGGCCACTCGTCGCGCGTCCGTACGAGATTGCCCGGCTCGCCGTGGAGGATGAGGAACGCGGGGGCCTTGGCTCCGCCGAACAGGCCGTCGGGCACGTGGACGTCAAGCTCGACCCTCGCGTCGCGCTGGGCGCGGTCGAGGGCGCGGTCGTTCGCGCGCGCGAACTCAGCGTACTCGGGCAGATCGCGCACCGCGGCGTAGGCCGTCGAGGCGAGGCTACTCGCGAGGCCGCATCGCAGGAGCGATTGGAACACGTCGAGCGCCTCTCTGGGGCGACCGAGTTGGGCGTGGAGGTACGCCTTGAAGAGGAGGATCTCGATCAGGCGCACGTCCGGCGCGACGTCGGGAAGCCCCGGCCATGTGGCTTCGAGCAAGTCGAGCGCCGCTTGGGGCTCTTCGGCGGAGAGCAGCCGATCCATCTCGTGCAGACAACGGGCGTAGACGGTGAGATCGGGCGTCTGGTTCCAGACGCTAGCTTTCAATGGACACATGAGAGACTCCTTACTCTAGAGGGAGCAATGCCAGGAGGTGTGAATCGCAGGAGCACAAGCTAGGCGTCGTCGGAGGAAGGGTACACGGCCGGGTTGCGAGGCGCCACACGCGCTGTGCCTGGCGAACGAGGGAGTTCCCCGTCTTGACTATTATGAGCGTTGGTTCATAATTTGCGCGGAGGTGGCCGTGGCAAGGCCGTCGTGTTGCCGGCGCGTGTCTGGAAAGCCCGCTGCTTATCTTTTCTTGCCCGCCGCTGCCGAGGACCCAGACGGCACGTTGTGCGACCGAGACCCTGTGATCGTCACGCTCGACGAGTTCGAGGCGCTCCGGCTTGCCGATGGCTGTGGGATGAAACAGGAAGACGCCGCCCGCGAGATGCAGGTGTCACGGCCGACGTTCGGACGCGTGCTCGAGTCGGCGCACAGCAAGGTTGCTGTGGCGCTGGTCGAAGGGCGTCCGATCCGGATCGAGGGAGGAAGCGTCTGCACGGTGGACGGCTGTGAACCGCGGGATTGCCCGCGTTGGAGCCACGGCGGAGGAGCGGCAGGGCGCGTGGCGCCCTGCGGCAAGACCCTGGATAGGGCGCGAAGGAGATAGGAGAAGCGCGAATGAACATCTGCATTCCGGTAATAGAGAGCAAGGGACTGGACAGCGTCGTGAGCGAGCACTTCGGCTCGGCGCCCGCCTTCCTGATCGTCGATTCCGAGAACGGGCGCCATCATGCGGTGGAGAACAGCGACCAGCACCACGCCCACGGCATGTGTCAGCCGCTGGCCGCTCTCGGCGGCGAGAAGGTCGACGCCATCGTGGTGGGAGGCATCGGCATGGGCGCCCTCCTGAAGCTGCAGGCCGCCAAGATCGACGTCTATCTCGCGCAGGCCGGCACGGCCGGCGAGACCGTGGCAGCGCTAAAGGCCGGGCGCCTACGCGCCGTCACCCCCGAGACGGCATGCGGCCACCACGGCGGCTGCCACGACGGGTGATCCGGGGGGACCACACCCTATTCCCTGCGCGGGCGCCCCAGGACCATCTCGCTGCATCTGCGGCCGTGGGCAACGCACTCCGTGATGCCGGACGCGCGTTGGCCGACGACGAGTCGCAGATGCGTGCGGGAATAGGGTGTGTGTCCCGGGTTCCTCCCGAGATTCCGAACCACAAGCCGCGCATGTCCCCTCGTCTCGAGGCAAGCGGGACCGCTTCCTTCGCGTGATTCGGCGATAACCACCTTCTCCCGAGAGCGTGGGTGGAGTGCGGCCCGACTGACTCTCTGGGACCGAGACGAAAGGGAGGACCTTCGTGAACCGAGAGACGCTACAGGACACCGTGCCCGGCCGACACAGCCTGCCGGGAGACGGCGCGTGCGAAGCCCTTCGGCCCGCATCGTCCCGCCGGCTCGCCTGGCGCGCCTGGCTTGCCCGAACCGCGGCCATCACGTTCCTCGTCGGCGGCGGCATCGTCTCGTACCTCTTCTTCACCGCTCTCTGAGCCGCCGGTCCGCCGCAGGGCAACTGCCGCGAGAAGGCCAAGAGCGCTCGGTGAACCCGCACGCACGAGCTGCCCCCCACACCCGAGCGAGACGTGCGCGCCCCTCGCTTCCTCGACACCCCGCTGTCCTCCGGTGAACCCGGAGCGGGAACGTCGCTACCCATTCGCGTCACGGCGACGTGAAGCTCCGACCCAGAAGGCGAGAGGAGAGGTCATGACGTTCTCGATTGTCGCGGTAGACCGGAAGGCAAGGGAAGTGGGATTGGCCATCGCGTCGTGTTGCTGGGACGCCGGTCAAGTCTGCATGGCCAAGGCGGAGGCGGGAGCCATTGCATCGCAGGCCAACGGCAACGTGGCTTTCCTGCCGCGTTTCTTCGACGGGCTCTTGGAAGGCGCCGACCCGGCAACCATCCTGGCCGGTTTCCGCGCGAGCGATCCCGAGATCGAGTCGCGGCAGATCGGGATGGCTCCGTTCCACGGTCAGGCGCTCGCGTTCACCGGAACGAAGTGCAGTCCGTGGGCCGGACAGCGGGTCGGCGACGACTACGCGATCCAGGGGAACACGCTCGTCGGGCCGCAGGTGATCCGCGCGATGGTTGAGGCGTTCGAGCAGACAGAGGGACCGCTCTATCAACGTCTGTACGCTGCGCTCGCCGCGGGCGACGACGCCGGAGGCGACCGCCGCGGAAGAGAGAGCGCGCGACTCGCCGTGAAGAAGGCGGGCTGGGGACATCCAGGCACCGACAGCCTCGTCGATTTCTCGATTCCCGACCACGCAGACCCTGTGAGGGAACTCGGGCGCATCCTGGGCGTCGGCCAGACGCTCGTGGGCATCCTGCGGCAGTTCGGCTCGCTCTCCGAAGCGGCCGACGCCGACAAGCCGGCGCTCTTGACCAAGTTGCGCCAGACGCTCGACGACAGACGGGATTGCCGGTATCTCGACTGGTGGGAGGCGCTCGGCATGGCCTACCACGAGATCGGCGACATCGACGGGGCCGTCGACGCGTTCCGCATCTACCTTGACATCAATCCCGCGCTACGTCCCCTGCTCGAAGCGAACGCCCAGCGCGGCGCTTTCCCCGCCGACCTCGCGTGCCGCGTGCTCGGCGAGCGCCCCTAGCGACGCACGGGGCAACGCCCTCTGTCGGTGGGCCGCCTCGAGGAGGGCGACACGACGTGCGTCGGAAGGTCGCCCAGGACGCCGGGCGTGAGCCCGACCTAGCGCACCGGCGACCTGTTTCCCAGCCCAGGAAGCGCGAGCTCACCTCGTCCGCGGGCGCACGATGCGGAGCCGGTTCGCGCGGCCCGCCACGACGAGTCCGCACGCGCCCACGAAGCACGCGAGCGGCAGGAACACGTCGGAGAGCCCTACGGCAAGCCCTTCCGATTCCAGGGCGCGCGCGACGCCGCGCATAGGCCCGGGCCCGCTTGCCCACGTGACCTTGGTGTCCTTCATCCGTTCGGACATGTGGGCCAGCGCGGCGGGATCCGTTGCCGCCATCAGTTCTCCTGCGGTGATGTCGCTGCCCCAAAGGGCGTTCAGAGCTGGATCGATGGTTTGGCTCGCTGCCAAGCACGCAACGGCTGCGAGAATCCCACACGTGATGCACCCGATTCTACGGAGTCTCATGGCAGACCTCCTCTGTCGTCGAAGACGTTCCGATCGTGCAGTAACAGGCCCAGGGCTTCGAGCCACGCCTCGGGAGGCGAGGCGTCGGTCCCGTCCGGCCGCACACCGGTGACCCTCCGCGCGAACTCACTGCGATCGGCCGCAAGCACCTTGCAGGACGGCGCATGCCGACGGGCGCGTGAGACGCGACGGTGCTACCAGTAGATGAGATGATAGACATCTGAATAGGTGATCCCGTACACCTCCGCGGGAGAGTACCCCGTTGGGAACTGAATGTAGTGGTAAGCCACACATTGGTAGTCGCCGGGACCCGTGATGGTGTAGTTTCCGCCGGCCGCTACGTAATACGCGTTGTACCGTCCGCGTTCGGCCTGGTCAATCGTAGTTCCGTTCCAGCAGAGGCGTGCGCGAACCCAGATGTACGGAACGGCGTAGCTACGCGGGCTGGTGATCTTGCTGTAGCCGCCGTACCCGGCCACATCGGCGTAGATGTCCACCTCACCCGGGCTGAATACGTACGAAATGTCCGGCAGCGAACTCAGGACAGCTCCGCTCGATAGAGGTGAGACTTGTACCTCGTGTCTTGCCGCGGTGGCCGGACCGAGCGGCTCCCCCCACGTCACCTTGGTCGCCCGCATTCTCGGCGACATGCCTGCGAGCGCGGATGGATCGAGCGCCCGCCACAACTGCTCGACCGTCATGTCGCGACCCCAGAGCGCCATCAGCGTCTCCACCTCGGTGGCGGCCGACGCAACGACGCCCGCCAGCGCGACGCACACAACGCACACAACGCACAACGTACATATGTTTCGCATCGACGTTCAGCCCCTTGTGCAGGAATATGCACAACATACCATGAAGCTCAATCATAGTCAAGAGCACACGCGCAGACCCCTGCGCAGCGCGGAGAAAAGACGCGACCACCTGAGGCAGCCAATGCATAGCCCATCGCCCTCTCCTGCCAAGTCCGCGGTGGATCTACGGTTAGGCGAGCGTCAGCTCGGTCGGCAGGCCTGGCGCGAGACCGAGAAGGCGCGCCCGTAAGAGGCCGCAGCCCCCTCCTCGCGCCATACGCGAAGTCGACTGCGTGCACCGCGGCGAGAGGAGAGGGAACTCACGCTAGATAGGGCGGCTCCGCCGCCGGGACTCGCGCCCGCGGAGGCGCAGATTCGTAGGCCGATGAACCATGACACGAGCGGCAACGACCCACCTCTTCGGGAGGGCCATGAACGCGATCGCGTGGCATCTTGTTTCCATCGGCGGCCGACTCGCGCGAAGCATGCACGTCGTGCCGCGCCAGACCGTGCAAGTCGAAGATCCGTTCTGCGACAGAGACCTCATCCTCGATCTCGGAGGCGGAGGAGAGGGCGTCATCGGGCAACTGCGTGGGCGCCAAGTCGTCGCCGTCGATCTGCGCAAGGAGGAACTCGACGAGGCGCCCGACGGCCCCATCAAGGTCGTCGCCGACGCCCGCAACTTGCCCTTTCCAGACGGCGCCTTCGACGCGGCGACCGCGTTCTTCTTCTTCCTCTACGTTCGCGACGCCGACCGCGAGGCCGTGCTTCGCGAGACCTACCGCGTCCTCGCGCCGGGTGGCCGCTTCCACCTGTGGGATGCCGTCGTCCCGCCGGTCGGCGCGTCCGCCGCGCGCCTGTTCGTCGTTCCCGTTCGCGCCGAGCTACCCAACCGGACGATTCGGACCGCCTACGGCGTCCCATGGCGCGACCGCACGATGTCGGCCGCATCGATCGCGGCGCTGGCTCACAACGCCGGCTTCGAGGTGGTGTCAACGACGCTGGGCGGCGACGCATTCCACGTCGTTCTCTCCAGGCCCTACTGACCGCTCCCATTGGTCTGCAGGAGTTTGGCTTGCGCCGAATCCGCACGCGCAGTACGGTTACCGACAAGTGCGTAGCATTCCTGAGCTGTTCGGTGGTCCGCCCCCACAACCGTCGCGCAAGGAGGTCAGGATCCTATGAAGTCCAATGCCGAGATCGTCCGCGGTGTCCTCGAAGAGGTCGTCAACCAGAAGAAGATCGGCGCGTGGGACGACTACTTCAGCCCGGATTACGTCGCGCGAGCCGCGCCGTTCATCGGCATGGGTTTCTCGAGAGACACCTGCGGGAGCAAGCACGTCATCAACGCCATCTCCCCCGGCAGTCCGGCCGAGGGCAAGCTCCAGGTTGGAGACGAGATCGTCTGGGTGGAGGACGCGTGCCAGCGTTGGGCAACCCACGAAGAGATGGCGCAGGGCCTCCAGGTCTACCGAGGCAACAAACTCAAACTCGGCGTGCGAAGGGGCGCTGAGACCCTCGAACTGGAACTGACCCGAGGCCTCATGCCAGGTTTCGATATCGACAACGACCAGGCCAAGTCAGACATGCGGGAGTTCATGACGAGCGAGATCCCGGACCTGCAAGTCGACATCAAGCTGACGCTCGCCGATGCGGACAAGGTGGCCTGCCTCATGGAGTACCGCGGCACGCACGCTACGTTCAAGCGAGAGATCGTCTGGAGAGAGATCTGGATCGTCCGCCTCTCCGAAGGCAAGATCGTCGAGAGCTGGCCGCTTCCCGATGTCGAT
>JAKLFO010000064.1 GCA_022711155.1 Candidatus Bipolaricaulota bacterium | reverse complement strand
TGAGACGAGCTTCGTCCTCACGCCCGGCGAGTTGCTGGATTCGTTCGCGCTCTGCGGCCCGCTTGCCGTGGACGCCGTCCCGGGGCCCGGCGTAGCCGTCGCGGTGGACGCCGCGCCGCAGAGTCCCTCGCAGACGGGCCCGGTGCCGCCCATCGTGCCTGACGTTGCGACCGACCTGATCGGAGCCGCCGAAGCCTTCGTGGCCGAAACATCCGCGGCCGTCCAGGCGGCGGTCGGCGCGGAGAGCGCGCCCGCGCAAGAGGAGTCGGCCGCTGCCGCCGCGTCGTCGCACGCGACCTTGCCCGCCGCGCGTGCCGCACTGGGCATCGCCGTCAACGTGGGCATCGCCGTACTGGCGGCCGGCGTGGCGCTCGTCGCCGCCGTCGTCTGGATCCTCGCGCGCGCCTTGGGCTAGCGCCTGGCTGGCCCGTCGTCCGGAGCGAAGCGGATCTCGCGGAAGTCGCAGAGCGGCTGGTAGCCGATCTTCTGGTAGATCGCGTTCGACGTCGGGTTCGCGAGGTCGGTGAACAGGGTGCAGAAAGACTTCCCCGAGTCGAGGATCCGTTGACTCAGTTCAGCGACGCAGGCTGAAGCGTACCCGTGACGGCGCAAGGTAGGCGGCGTGTAGACGAGACTGACCGAGGCGCCGTGCGGGGTGGAGCGAGTCTGGGCGCACATCGAGACGGGCGCCCCGTCTTCCCAGACGAGGAGCGTGCCGCCCGCGATCGCTCGTTCGACGGTCGGGCGGAGGTCGTGCTTCGGATCCCCGGGGATCGCCTCGTCGACGAACGCGGTCGCCCACTCGGAGAGGAAGTCGGCGTCTCGCTCCTCGGCCGGACGAGCGCGGCCGGGGATGCCGACGGGCCTCGCAACGCGGGTGAGCCGGTAGAGCCGCTGCTCCATCGAGACGGCCCAGCCAGTCCCCGTGAGACCCTGCCAGATCAGAGCGAAGGCCTGGACGACGTCCGGGCGGCCCTGCGCGCCCGGCAGCGTCGCGCCGCTCGCGTGGAGGTGCCGTGCCAGGAGGGTCAGCGCCTCGACGTCGGGTCGCCGCGCGGCGAGGACGAGGTTGTACGGCGGCGTGCGCAGGGCGATGAGCGGCGGGGAGCCGGCGCGCTCGACGCAGGCGAAGAAGGGCGGCTCGTCGCCGAAGCGGAACCCGTTGCAGACGCGGAGCGCGATGCCGAGCGGGAGTGAGTTCTCGGCCTCGCCCGCGAACCAGACCGGTCCCACCGCGTCGAGAAACTCGGCCGCGGTCTCGAACGTCCGCACATTCATCGTCCCGCGTCCCGCTCGAGAAGGTCGATGTACGCCCCGGCCACGCGATCCTCGTCGCGCACGCCCAGCTCACGGAGCAGCTGGCGCGCGATGGCCTCGCCGTCACCCGGCGCCTGCCCGTCCGCCAGCACGACCTCGAGCTCGAGGAACGACCCCAGCCCATCGACCTCGTCGAGGTGGACGCGCGTCTGCCCGACGAGGTAGAGAAGGCGCCGTTTGCGCACCACGCCGCGCACGCCGAGGACGCCGCGGAGAGCTGCGCCGAGCGCCTCCGGCTGCGACGTCCGATAGATCGAGTACTCGGACGTCTTGGGCCCCGCGCTGTCAGGACGGCGATAGGCGATCAGTTCGCCCTTCCCGTCGGGGAAGACGCGCAGCTTGAGTCGCCCTTCCGGCGTGCGAAAGAACGTGTCTACCTGATCGAGAACGACGGCCGGCGCGTCGGCCAGCTTCTCGACCCGCGCGCGGACGGCATTCAGGTCGCCAACTCGCGTCTTCACTTCTACGTTGCGAGGCACGTTCCCCTCCCGTGCGCATCGTACACGACCCGCGACCGGGCATCGCCCCACGCGCTACACTGTCGCCGCGCTCTTCGCGGAAGGGAGGACGTGTGAGTGAGATCCTCATCGGCAAGGGCGAGCGGCCCGTGCGCCTCCTCGCCAAGTACGGTAACCGGCACGGGTTGGTCTCCGGAGCGAGCGGCACCGGCAAGACCGTCTCGCTCCTCGTCTTGGCGGAGGGCTTCTCCCGCCTCGGCGTTCCGGTGTTCATGGCCGACGTCAAAGGCGACGTCGCCGGCTTGGCCGCGCCCGGAACGCCGAACGACAAGATCCGGGAGCGCGTCGCGCAGATCGGCATCGAGGAATACGCCAACGAGCCGTCTCCCGTGGTCTTCTGGGACCTCTACGGCAAGCTCGGACACCCGATCCGAGCGACGGTGAGCGAGATGGGGCCGAGCCTTCTCGGGCGGATTCTCGAACTGAACGACGTTCAGGAGGGGACGCTTGAGGTCGCGTTTCGCGCGGCCGACGACCAGGGACTGCTCTTGCTCGACCTCGACGATCTTCGCGCCCTACTGGGCTTCGTTGCCGAGAGGCGAAAAGAGATCTCGTCCAAGTACGGCCTCGTCAGTGCGCAGACCGTCGCCGCGATCCAGCGCGCGCTCCTCTCTCTCGAGCGCGAGGGCGGCGCGTCGCTCTTCGGCGAGCCCGGCATCGAGCTCGGCGACGTCCTCCGCACGGACCTGAGCGGCCGCGGCATCATCAGCATCCTCGCCGCCGACCAACTGGTCCTCAAGCCCCGCCTCTACTCGAGCCTCCTCTTGTGGCTTCTCTCCGAACTCTACGAGAACCTGCCCGAGGTGGGAGACCTCGAGAAGCCACGGCTCGTCTTCATTTTCGACGAGGCTCACCTCTTGTTCGACGACGCCCCGCCGGGGCTCGTCCAGCGGGTCGAGCAGGTCGTGCGGCTCATCCGGTCGAAGGGCGTCGGCGTCTACTTCTGCTCGCAGTTCCCCGATGACGTGCCCGACGTCATCCTGGGCCAGATCGGGAACCGCATCCAGCACGCCTTGCGCGCCTACACGCCGCGCGATCAGAAGGCCGTTCGCACCGCCGCCGAGACGTTCGTCGCGAACCCCGCGCTCGACGTCGCCCAAGTCATCTCGCAGCTCGCCGTCGGCGAGGCCTTGGTGTCGACCCTCCAGGAGAAGGGCATCCCGATGCCCGTCGAACGCACGATGATCTGTCCTCCGCGCTGTCGGATGGGCGCGATCACGCCCGAGGAGCGCGCGCTCGTGCGTTCGCGAAGCCCGGTCGGCGGAAAGTACGACCTGCTCGTCAATCGCGAGTCCGCGTACGAGATCCTCGCCCGTCGGGCGGCGCCCGTCGCCGCCGTGGCGGAGGCGACGCACCCCGCCCCCGCGAACCTTTCCACCCCGGAGACGGAGAAGAAGCGCGGCGCCTTCGGCGAGTTCCTGTGGGGCACCAAACGCCGCCAGGGGATGGTCGAGACGATGGCCAAGCAGGCCGCGCGCACCGTGGGCAGTCAAGTCGGCCGCGAGATCCTGCGCGGCGTGCTCGGCGGCATCCTCGGCGGAGCGCGGAGGAGCTAGACCGAGCCGCGGTCTGCCCCGGGACGAACGCGCGGATAGCGATTCCCGGCTTGCGCTAGAATCGCGCGAGGTGACGCGCCGGTGTCGATACTGACGGCTCTCCTGACCATGTTGCTCGTTCTCGATCCGCTCGGGAACATCCCCGTCTTGCTCGTGCTGCTCGAGAACGTGCCGCCGGCGCGGCGCCGCTGGATCTTGTTCCGCGAGTCGGTGTTCGCGTTCGGCTTTCTCCTCGTCTTCCTCTTCCTCGGCCGGTACCTCCTCGGCATGCTCGCGATCTCCCAGGAGGCGCTCGGCATTGCGGGCGGCGTCGTGCTCTTCTTGATCGCTCTGCGGATGATCTTCCCGCCGCCGGGAGGCATGTTCGGCCCGGCGCTCAAAGGCGAGCCGTTCGTCGTTCCCATCGCGATCCCGCTCATCGCCGGCCCGTCGGCCTTGGCCACGGTCATGCTGCTCGCGACGCGCGATCCCTCCCGCCTCCCGGCGTGGACGGCCGCCCTCGCGGGCGCGTGGCTCGTGTCGACGCTCGTCCTCATCGGCGCCGAGGGGCTCGGACGCGTCCTGCGGCCACGCGGCCTCGTCGCGATGGAACGCCTGATGGGGATGATCCTAATGACTGTCGCGGTGCAGATGCTCTTGTCGGGGGTTCGGGAGTTCCTGGCGGCAATCTAGGGACGAGCGGCACACCGCAGAGGTTGCCGAGCGGCGCAGAGAAGAGCCCGCGGGGTGCCCAAGAACGAGCTTTCGAGCTCTTGGGCTCTCGCGCACGCACTGGAAGACGCGAGAGCCTGGCCAGACACCGCCTGCACGACGATGAACTAGGTCGCGCTGCTGTCTCCGCGTCCTCTGCGCGCTCTGCGGTTGCAGAGCGAGAGCCAAACCGCAGAGGTCGCCGAGCGGCGCAGAGGAGAACGCACGGGGAACGCGGGAACGAGCTTTCGAGCTCTTGAGCTCTGGAGCTCTCGAGCAGGCACGGGAGACGCGAGAGCCTGGCCAGGCACCGCCTGCACGACGACGAACTAGGTCGCCCTGCTGTCTCCGCATCCTCTGCGCGCTCTGCGGTTGCAGAGCGAGAGCCAAACCGCAGAGGTCGCAGAGCGAGAGCCAAACCGCAGAGGTCGCAGAGCGGCGCAGAGGAGAACCCGCACGGTACACGGGACCAGCTCTTGAGTTCTTTCGCACGCGCGCGGGCGCGGGAGGAGACGAGAGCCTGGCCAAGCACTGCCTGCACGACGACGAACTAGCACGCGCTGCTGTCTCCGCGTTCCTCCGCGTCCTCTGCGCGCTCTGCGGTTGCAGAGCGAGAGCCAAACCGCAGAGGTCGCAGAGCGGTGCAGAGGAGAACCCACGGGGAACCCGGGACCAGCTCCTGAGTCCTTTCGCACGCACGCGGGCGTGGGAAGACGCGAGAGCCTGGCTGAGAGCACGTTGCACTACCTGGAGTACGCCGTTCTGCTGTCTCCGCGTCCTCTGCGCGCTCTGCGGTTTGGGAGCGAGAGCCAAACCGCAGAGGTCGCCGAGCGGCGCAGAGGAGAACGCACGGGGTACGCGGGAACGAGCTTTCGAGCTCTTGAGCTCTGAAGCTCTCGAGCAGGCACGGGAAGACGCGAGAGCCTGGCCAGGCACCGCCTGCACGACGATGAACTAGGTCGCGCTGCTGTCTCCGCGTTCCTCCGCGCCCTCTGCGCGCTCTGCGGTTGCAGAGCGAGAGCAAAACCGCAGAGGTCGCCGAGCGGCGCAGAGGAGAACCCACGGGGTACGCGGGACCAGCTTCGGAGATCTCTCGCAGGCACGGGAAGACGCGAGAGCCTGGCTGAGAGCACGTGGTTCAGCGTCTCAGCTCCAGGCGGGGAGCCTCTCCCTGAGCTTGTCTTCTCTCCTCAAGACCTCCGCGTCCTCTGCGACCTCTGCGCTCTGCGGTGCGCTCCTTCGCGCGGTAACGACTGCCCTTGCTGGACTGCGCCGCGTCCGGTAGGGTGGGAGCATGCACGAGCTGGCGGGTCTCTTCCTCGTCTTCCTCTATGAGGTTGGAGCAGCGGTGATCCTTCCCACGCCCGCCGAGCTGCCTCTCGCGACCTACAAGTGGCTGCCGGTTGGCTGGATGACGCTCTTCGCCGTCCTCGGGAAGTTCGCTGGCTCGTACCTCGTCTTCTTCCTCGGCGACCGGCTCAAAAACACGCAGCGCTTCCACAGTATGGTCGACCGCTATCGGCCGCTGCAGGCGATCATGCACTGGTCGGAGTTGTTCGTTCGCCGATACGGCGTGTTCGCCGTGTTCCTTCTCCTCTGCATCCCCGGCTTTCCCGACACGGTCTCCCTCTACCTGTTCGCAGCGATCGGCCAACGGCCGGTCTTGTTCGCGGCTGCTGCGAGCCTCGCGACAGCCGTTCGCTTCGGGCTCGTGATCTTCGGCGTGTGGAGCATCGGCCAGACGACGTAGCAGCGGAGAGGCGCGGGCCGGCGGACTCCCCCTGCCGTGGGACAAGCGGTAAGATCCGTCCATGCTCTGGGATCTCACGCCGGCGGCCGGACTTCTCTTGGTCACGGCGGCGTTGTCGTTGGTTGTCTCTCTTCTCGCGCTGACCCGGAGCCCGTTCCCGGGCGATCGCGTCTTGTCGTTCGTGATGCTCGCGGTCGCTGAGTGGTCGCTCTTCTCGGGGCTCGAAGCGGCAGCCATTCCGTTCGCCCTGAAACTCCTCCTGTCGAAGATCGAATACGTCGGCCTCGCCGCGACGCCTCCCCTCTTCCTCCTCTTCGCCGCGAAGTACTCGGGGTACGATCGCTGGCTGCGCGGATCCCGCTACGTCGCGTTGTGGATGCCCGCGGTCGCCACGGTGGCGCTGGCCGCGACAAACGACCTGCACGGATGGGTCTGGTCGAGCTACGTGCCCGGACCCGCCGGATCCAACGCGTTCATCTACCTGCACGGTCCGGCCTACTACGCCATCGCCTTGCAGGTCTACCTCTTCGTCCTTGCGGCGTGCGTCCTCATCGCCCGATCGGCCGCCCGCGACGTCGTGCGGCGCCGCCAGGCCGTCACGATCCTCTTGGCGTCCGGCGTCCCCCTGGCGGGCGGCGCGCTGTACGTCGCGGACCCCGCAGTCATCCACGGCATCGACCTCATCCCGGTGTCGTTCTTCGTCACCGGGCTCGTCTTCCTCTCGGGCATCTGGTTCTTCCGCGCGTTTGACCTCATACCGGTCGCTCGAGGCGCGTTCATCGAGCAGATGCCCGAGGCAGTCCTTGTCGCGGATGCGGAAGGCAGAATCGTCGACGCGAATCCCACCGCGTCTCGGTGGTTGGGCGCGACCGCGCCTCTCCTCGGCCGCACCCTCTCCGAGGTCTTCGCCCCGTGGGCGGAGTTCGCGCGGGCGTGGCCGCAGGGACAAGCACAGCTGACGTTGCGCGAGGAGCCGCTGCTGCACGTGGACGCCCACGTCGCCGTCGTCAGCACGTCCGGGGGCCGCCCGGCGGGCTGTCTGGTCGTCCTACACGACACGACGGAGCGGCACCGCAACGAGGTCATGCTGCAGCGGGCAAATGACCAGCTGGAGAAGCACGTACGGCAGATCGAGGCCCTCGAAAGCGAGCTGAGAGATCGCGCGATTCGCGACAGCCTGACGGGCTTGTTCAACCGCCGCTATCTGGACGAGATCCTGCCACGGGAGATCGATCGTGCCTCGCATGACGGAGGCATCGTGTCGGTTGTCATGATCGACATCGACCACTTCAAGGCGACAAACGATCAGCACGGCCACCGTGAGGGCGACCGATTGCTCACGATCCTTGGGAGCGTCTTGCGCGAAGGGACGCGTCCACGGGATGCCGCCTGCCGGTACGGCGGCGAGGAATTCCTCCTCGTCTTGCCGGGGGCGACGCCCGACGCCGCGCGGGCGAGGATGGAGGCCCTTCGCGCGGAGTACGCGGCGCGGCTGCTCGTGGCCGGCTTCCTGGAGCCGCCGACGCTCTCCGCCGGCGTCGCCGCGTTTCCCGAGCATGCGCAGACTGACGACGAGCTTCTCCAGGCCGCGGACCGGGCCCTGTACCAAGCGAAGGCCGAAGGGCGCGACCGCGTCTGCATTGCTCGCGCCGACTCAGGTGCGGACCGAGACTCCTCAGAGCTCGCGTGAGCCGTCCTTGCTTTCCCCGCCGTGCCCGCGAGACATAGAATCGTCCTATGAACTGGGACGTGACGCCTGGAGCCGTCGCTCTCTTCTTCACGACCGGCCTGTCGCTCTTCCTGGCGGGCATCGTGTGGGGACGGAACGTGCGCGAAGCCGGCGGGCTGTTCGCCGCCGTGATGCTCGCGGTTGCTGAGTGGTGTTTCGTGGCCGGGCTGGAGGCGACCGCAGTGCCCCTGGCGTCCAAGCTCGTGTGGTCGAAGCTCGAGTATGTCGGCAACGGGGCGACCGCCGCGCTGTTTCTCCTCTTCGCCTCCCGCTGGTCGGGACGCGTCGCGTGGCTGCAGGACCGCCGTCGCTGGCTCACCTTCTTGCTCCCAGCGGCGGGGATCGCGCTTGCCGCCACGAACGAGCGGCACCACCTAATCTGGACTTCGTTCACGCCGGGGTCCGCCGGCTCCAACATCGTCATCTACGGCCACGGATTGGGGTACTTCCTCGTGGTCGGCGCCATCTACGCGTACATCGTGTCGGCGTGCATCCTCCTGGCCCTGCCCCCGGCGCGACCTCTTCCTCGGCCTCGCCACGAGGCGAGGACCATCCTCATCGCCGCCGCCTTTCCGCTCTCCGCGGGCATCCTGTACAGCATCGGCATCGACCCCGTCCCGGGGCTGAACCTCGTCCCGATCTCGTTCTTCTTCACGACGGTCGTGTTCTTGATCGGCATGGGGTTCTTCCGCGTGTTCGACCTCATCCCGGCGGCGCGCGATGCCCTCGTCGAGGAGATGCCCGACGCCGTCCTCATCGTGGACGAGGGCGGCAGGATCGTCGACGCGAACCCGACGGCCGCCCTCTGGCTCGGCGGCGCGGGCCCGCTCGCGGGGCGTCCGGCGATCGAGGTCTTCGCGCCGTGGCCGGACCTCCTCTCCGCCCTCTCGCGAGGGCGGGCGGCACGAGTGGAAGTGACCTTGCGCGACGCGCCTCTCCTCTACGTGGACGCGCGCATCGCGCCGGTCCGCGAGCCCGCCCACGGACGGACGGGGTTCTTCCTCGTCTTGAACGACATCACCAAACGGCACGAGTCTGAAACCACGCTGCAGCGAGCGAACGCTCGCCTCGCGGGCCAACTCGAGCAGATCGTCGCCCTGCAGGCCGAGCTCAGAGACCAAGCGATTCGCGACCCGATCACAGGGCTGTTCAACCGCCGCTACCTCGATGAGGCTCTGCCGCGCGAGCTGGCGCGGGCGGCCCACGAGCGAGGCACTCTCTCCGTGGCGATGATCGACATCGATCACTTCAAAGAGACGAACGACCGGTACGGACATCGAGAAGGCGACCGCCTGCTCGCTCTGCTCGGCTCTCTCCTTCGCGACCGAACGCGGCCCGGCGACGCGAGCTGCCGCTACGGGGGGGAGGAGTTCCTTGTCGTTCTCCCGGGGACGTCGTCGGCGTCGGCCGTGCAGCGCATGGATGAGATCCGGCAGGAAAGCGTGGCGCGGTGTCGTGCGGCCGGGTTTGCGGATCCTCCGACGCTGTCCATCGGAGTCGCGACGTTCCCCGAGCACGCCGAGTCCGACGCCGCCCTCTTGCGCGCCGCCGACGCGGCGCTCTACCGAGCCAAGGGGGAAGGGCGCAATCGCGTCTGCGTCGCCGCCGCGCGGAGTGGCTAGCGGGCTCGAGGGCACGCTCCGGGCGAGGCGCCGGAGGGCCGAGCGTCTCGCCCTTCTTCTCGCGCGAGGGCGCCGGAAAAACCAGATCCGCCGGGCGGCCTCAGACTGCCCGATGGCGCCGCTTGCTTCGCGCGTCGAGATCTCACGCCCCTCGACGAATGAGGCGACCCAGGAAGGGCGTGACGATGTCGATCGCGCCTTCGGGGCAGACCTCCTGACAGCAAAAGCAGCGAATGCATCGCCCGTAGTCATGGACGGGCGGTACCGACCGCCCGGACGGGCGGAAGTCGACCGCCTTGGGTTCGACAGGGCAGATCGCAACGCATGTGCCGCACCTGGTGCAACGCTGAGAACGGATGACCGGTCTAGGAACCACGAGGTGGCGGAACACGCGAACGCCCTTCCCGAACCTCGGCGTCGCGCCCGTCGTGGCCGACGGACGGCGGTTCACGACAAAGTCGCTCACCGCGAACTCCCCCGGGGCGTCGCCGAGGAACTCGATCTCCCGCGCCGACCCGAGCCCGGCCTCCTCACCGCAGACGATCGGCAGGACGAGATCCGGATCGAGCGCGATGATGCGACAGAAGGTGGCGTCGAGCGCGACGGGATCCTCGGACAGGAGGAGGACGTTCATCGGCCGCGGAGTCCCGCTCTGGGGGCCGTTGCCCTCCATGGCCACGATGCCGTCCATGACGAAGAGCCGAGGGCGGAGAAGTCCGTTCAGATCGGCGAGCATCTCGGAGAAGAGTCTGACGTTGGCCAGCCGCGCGTGGAACTCGGCCTTCAGGAGCCCGGGAATGCAGCCGTACTGGTTCTTGATCGCGCCGGTGATGCGGGTGAGACCGTGCGTCTTCATCTTGCAGAGCGAGATGAGGCCGTCGGCTTCGAGAGCGCCGCGGGCGACGGAGAACTGCTTGATGAGTCGCCCGGCGGGGTAGGGAACGTTGACGGGGTGGACGAAGTCAGCGAGCGGCACGCCGAGGTCGCGCGCAACGCGGGATACCCCCGACCGTGCCGCGGCCAGTTCCGGGCGGCCGACTGCAGGTGAGTCGCCGTACTCGAGCTCGGCCCCGCACTCCCGGAGTGCCAGAACTACCGCGCGGAAGACCGCAGGGTGCGTCGTCACCGCGCGGTCGACCTCGCGCCCGATGAGCAGGTTCGGTTTGAGGAGGATCTTCTCGCCCGGACGGGCGAAGCGGCACGCGCCGCCGAGGAGATCGAGGCCGCGGCGTACGGCGGCCGTCACCTCGTCCGGGTCGTAGGACGAGCATCGCACCAGAGCGACGCGGCTCACCGCGCGCCTCCCCCGCGGCACGCCTCGCCATCCTTCTCGTCGTCACAGCAAGCCCCGTCGACGCTCTCGAACTCAAGGGTCGCATGGCCGATCCCGAATCGGGCGATCTCCTCCTTCACGTGGCGCCGCAGAGAGACGACGCTCGCGTGGTCGAGGATCTCGGGGACGACCACATGCCCCGTGAGGACATGGTGTTCGCCGTCCTGGGACCAGACGTGGACGTGATGCACTCCGCACACGCCGGGGATCGCCAGGATCGCCGCCTCCACTTCGCCGAGGTCG
>JAKLFO010000063.1 GCA_022711155.1 Candidatus Bipolaricaulota bacterium | reverse complement strand
ATCCTCGACATCGGCTACGACCGCCCGGGGCACGGATTCCACCACGCGGACTGCGCCGTCTTGTCGGCGATCAAAGAGCAGTCGACCGACATCGGAAAGGCGGTGAACCGGAACAAGAAGAGCGAAGAGGATCCGGGTGACTCCCTCGGCGCAGGAGATCAGGGAATCGTGTTCGGCTACGCGCGCTCGGACACCGAGACGCTCATGCCGCTCCCGATTCACCTCGCCCACCGCCTCGCGCAGCGGCTCGCGGAAGTGCGGAAAGACGGAACGCTGCCCTTCTTGCTCCCCGACGGCAAGTCGCAGGTCACGGTCGAGTACGAGGGGACCAGGCCGGTCCGCGTCCACACGGTCGTCCTCGCGGCGCAGCACGAGGACGGCGTCAAGCACTCCGACCTCACGCGCGAGCTCGAAAAGCACGTCGTGCGCCCCGTATTGGGCGACTGGATGGCGGGGAAGCCGAAGCTCTTGGTCAACACCTCGGGGCGGTTCGTCATCGGCGGCCCGGCCTCGGACTCGGGCGTCACGGGCCGCAAGATCATCGTCGACACGTACGGAGGGTTCGGACCGCACGGCGGTGGCGCCTTCTCCGGCAAGGATCCCACGAAGGTCGACCGAAGCGGCGCGTACATGGCGCGGTACGTGGCGAAGAACCTCGTGGCCGCGGGACTGGCGGAGGAAGCCGAAGTAGAGATCGCGTACGCCATCGGGCGTCCGGAGCCCCTCGCGGTGCGCGTGTATTCCCGCGGAACGGGCAAGGTGCCCGACCGTCGCCTGCGCGACGCCGTCCTCGAGGTGTTCGATCTGCGGCCCCAGCCGATGATCGCCAAGCTGCGGCTGCTCACGCAGTCCTACGAGCCGCTCGCCGCGTACGGCCACTTCGGCCGCGTCGACCTCGACCTCGCGTGGGAGAAGACCGACGCGGCGAAGCGCCTGGCGAGCGCCGTGCGCTAGCCGCTACGCGCTCCAGACCTCCAGCGACTTCGACTCGACGATCTCTTTGGCCGTCGCGAGGAACAGGTCGACCTTCATCGTCCCCTTGTCGTCGCCCGTTCGCAGACGCACGGAAGCGCTGTCCGCTTCGGCCTCGCGGTCGCCGACGACGAGCATGTACGGCACCTTGTCGAGCTGGGCCGTGCGGATCTTCGCGTTCATCCGCTCCGTCGTGTCGTCGACCCTCGCCCGCAGCCCGGCGCCGCGAAGCTTCTCGGCGACCGTCTGCGCGTAGGCGTTGTGGCGGTCGGCAATCGGAATCACGACAGCCTGCACGGGGGCGAGCCAGACTGGGAACGCTCCTCCGTACTGCTCGATGAGGCAGCCGATGAACCGCTCGAGGCTGCCGAGCAAGGCGCGGTGGACCATGTACGGCCGGTGTTCGGCGCCGTCTTCGCCGATGTAGGTCATGTCGAACCGCTCGGGAAGGTTGAAGTCAAACTGGATCGTCGAACACTGCCACGGCCGTCCGAGCGTGTCCTTCACCTTGATGTCAATCTTCGGCCCGTAGAAGGCGCCGCCGCCGTCGTCCACCTTGTAGGGCAGACCGCGGGCGTCGAGCGCGGCGCGCAGGGCGTCGGTCGCCTGCGCCCACTTCTCCTCTTCTCCCACCGCCTTGCCGGCGTGCGGGCGCGTCGCGAGGTAGATGTCGAAGTCGCGGAAGCCGAACGCCGTCAGCATGCCGACGGCGAAGTCGTAGACAATGCGGATCTCCTCGTCGATCTGGTCGGCGCGGCAGATGATGTGCCCGTCGTCAATCGTGAACCCGCGCACGCGCAAGAGGCCGTGCAAGACGCCCGAGCGCTCGTACCGGTAGACCGTGCCCAGTTCGGCCATGCGCATCGGCAGCTCGCGGTACGAGTGCGTGCGGGTCTTGTAGATCAGGATCTGGTACGGGCAGTTCATCGGCTTGATGAAGTAGTCCATCCCGTCGATGTCCATCGGCGAGTACATGTTCTCCCGGTAGAAGCCGAGGTGCCCGCTGATCGTCCAGAGCTGCTCTTTGCCGATGTGCGGCGTGGTGACGATGCTGTAGCCGTGCCGGTCGTGCTCGGCGTACCAGAACTCCTCGATCGTGCGGCGCAGGCGCGCGCCCTTCGGGTGCCAGCAGATGAGCCCCGCGCCGCCCTCGTCGTGGATGCTGAAGAGGTCGAGCTCTTTTCCCAACTTGCGGTGGTCTCGCTTCGCCGCCTCCTCGAGCCGCCACAGGTGCTGCTCGAGGTCCTTCTGCTTCTCGAACGCCGTCCCGTAGATCCGCTGGAGCATCGGGCGCTTCTCGTCGCCACGCCAGTACGCGCCGGCGATCGAGAGGAGCTTGAACGCGTCGGCGCGGAGGGCGCCGGTGGAACGCAGGTGCGGCCCGCGGCAGAGGTCGACGAACTCGCCTTGTTCGAAGACGCTGACCGTCTCGCCTTCGATGTCATCGATCAGCTCGAGCTTGTACGTCTCGCCCCGCTTCTCGAACAACGCTCGGGCCTCGCCTTTCGGGAGTTCCCGTCGCGCGATGGGTAGGTCGGCCGCGATGATCGCACGCATCTCCGTCGCGATGGCTTCGAGATCCGCTTCGGCGAGCGGCGACGGCAGATCGAGGTCGTAGTAGAAGCCGTCGTCGATCGCCGGGCCGATGCCGAGCCGCGCCTTGGGGTAGCGCCGCTTGACCGCCTGGGCCATGACGTGCGACGCCGTGTGGCGCAGCACGCCGAGCGCCTCCGGCTCGCCCGCGACGACGACGGCGAACGTCCCGTCGGTCGCGGCCGCCTCGCGGAGATCTCGCAGCTCGCCGTTCCAGCGAACGCAGACCGCCGACTTCGCGAGGCGGGAGCTGATGCCTTCGGCTACCTCAAGGAAGGAGGCCCCGTCTCTCACTTCGCGCACCGAGCCATCGGGCAGCGTGATCCGAATCATCTTTGCCTCCTCAACCTACGGGAGTCCGGCGCCCTACAGGATGTAGCGCGACAGGTTGGGGTCCGTCGCGATGTCCGCCAGTCTCTCTTCTATGTACTTCTTGTCGATCTGGATTGTCTCGCCGCGTCGCTTGTCCGCGTCAAACGAGATGTCCTCCATCAGCTTCTCCATGACGGTCGTCAGGCGACGCGCGCCGATGTTCTCGGTCGTCTGGTTGAGCTCGTGTGCGATCTCGGCCACCGCGTCGATGGCCGCGGGCACGAACTCCACCGTCACGCCCTCCGTCGCGAGGAGCGCCTGATACTGCGTGACGAGGGCGTCCTTCGGCTCTGTCAGGATTCGGCGGAAGTCCGCCGCCGTCAGGCTGTCGAGTTCGACGCGGATCGGCAGCCGTCCCTGCAACTCCGGAATCAGGTCGGACGGCTTCGACATGTTGAACGCTCCCGCCGCGATGAACAGGATGTTCTCCGTGCTCACCGCGCCGTACCGCGTGCGAACCGTCGTCCCCTCGAGAAACGGCAGGAGGTCGCGCTGCACGCCCTGCCTCGACACGCCCGGGCCGCCCTGCTCTTCGCGGCCTCCGGCGGCGATCTTGTCGATCTCGTCGATGAAGATGATTCCCATCTCCTCGGCGAGGCGCAGTCCCTCTTGGCGCACCTCGTCCATGTTCACCAGCCGGTCGACGACCTGCTCGAACAAGACGTTGCGTGCGTCGCGGATCCGCACCTTCTTCTTCTTGCGCGAAGGCGGCAGGAGCCCGGACAGCATGTCGCCCATGTCGATCCCCATCTGGTCCATCCCGTCTTGAGAGAAGACCTCGATCTGCGGGGTGACCGGCTCTTCGACCGTGATCTCGATGTACCTCTCTTCGAGCTCCCCAGCTTCGAGCTTCTCGCGCAACTTCTCGCGCGTGCGGGCGGCGCTCTCTTCTTTCTCCGCCTCCCCTTCGGCCGGCGGCGGGAGGAGGGCGGTCAGGATCTCCTCGACGACCATGCGTTCCGCTTCGTCTTCAACGCTGACGATCTCGTCTTCGCGGATCATGTCTACCGCCGTGTCGACGAGGTCGCGCACCATCGTTTCAACGTCGCGGCCGACGTAGCCGACCTCAGTGAACTTCGTCGCTTCGACCTTGACGAACGGGCACGTCGTGAGGCGCGCCAGGCGGCGCGAGATCTCCGTCTTCCCGACGCCCGTCGGGCCGATCATCAGGATGTTCTTCGGCTTGATCTCCAGCCGCATCTCTTCTTCGACGTACTGACAGCGAAGTCGGTTCCGCAGGGCGATGGCGACGGCCCGCTTGGCCTTGCCCTGCCCCACGATGTACTTGTCCAACTCCTCGACGACCTGCTGTGGAGTCAGTCCGGAAATCTGGTCGTCGGACGCCTCGATCCACGCGCTCATGGCTGTCTCACCAGGCAATCTCCTCGAGAATGATCTGATCGTTCGTGTAGATGTCGATCTCCGCCGCGATCAGGAGGGAACGGCGCGCCACGTCCGCCATGGGCATGGGCCCGGTGGACAGGAACGCCTTGGCGGCGGCCAGCGCATACGGGCCGCCCGAGCCGACGGCCATCACGTGTCCGTCCGGCTCGAGGACGTCGCCCGTCCCCGAGATCATCAAGAGGGACTCTTCGCTCGCCGCCAACATGACGGCCTCGAGGTGCCTCAAGATCCGGTCCGTCCGCCACTCCTTCGTCAGTTCCACCGCGGAGCGACGAAGCTGGCCGTCGTGCTTCTTCAGTTTTCCCTCGAACTTGTCGAGAAGCGCGAGGCAGTCGGCCGTCGCTCCGGCGAAGCCGACCAGGACGCGGTCGTCGTGAAGCCGATACACCTTGCGGGTCGTCTTCTTGATGATCGTCGTCTCAAACGTCGCCTGACCGTCGCTCGCGATGACGGCTCGCCGCTCCTCCGGGGAGTGAAGCGCCAGGATCGTGGTGTTGCGCACGCGTTCCATGAGAGCCTATTGTAGATCTCTTGCGCGGTTGCCGCAATATGCCGCGCTGCTCCAAGATCGAGCTTGGCGACCATGTGCTTCTCCTGTGGGGCCCCTTGCCGCGCATGTGCGGAAGGACCTCGCACGACGCCACAACAACAAGGGAGGGAGAATAGATATCTCTCTTGGTAGTAGTTGTAGTAGGCCGGCTCGCTCCTGTGGAGAACGCCTCGATCGTGCGACGGACCATCGCTTCTTGGGTTTCGTCGAGACGGACAACCTGGGGATGTCCGCCGTGAGCTTGGGGACAACCTCCATGCGACGAGCCGCTCCACCCTCTCTCCCCAAGCTGAGATATCGCTTTCCCCAACTTCGGAAGAGCTTGTCCACCGTCGCAGCGAGGCTCGGACAGAGAGAGAAAAGACGGGTTGCCCCGCAGATTCCTAGCGGATGAGCGAGTAGCGCGACTCGAGCGCTTCGCGCAGCTCGGTGATGTCGGCGGAGAGTAAGGGCGTGTCGGCGAGCAAGAGCTTGATCTTCGAGTAGCCGTGCATGATGGTCGTGTGGTCGCGGTCGCCGAACTCCCGGCCGATCGACGGAAACGAGAGCTCGGTCAACTCGCGTGCCAGGAAGATCGCGACTTGGCGAGCCTGCGCGATCTCCTTCTTGCGGCTCGCACCGTCCAGCTCCTGCACGGGAATCTGATAATGCGACGCCACTTCTTCTTTGATGTGGAGGACGGTCAAGCGCGGGCGTCGTCCCTCTTTCGGCAGCACGCCCTCGAGGCTCCGCGGCGTGAGCGGCTGCCCTTCGAGCTCGGCGAAAGCGATCGCTTTCACGAGCGCTCCCTCGAGCGCGCGGACGTTCGAAGAGATGCGCTTCGCGATGAGTTCGAGGACGTCGTCCTCGACCACGAGGCTGCGCGACGCGGCCTTCTCGCGCAAGATGGCCATTCGCGTTTCGAAGTCGGGCGGCTGAATGTCAGCTTCGAGGCCCCACTTGAAGCGCGACACGAGCCGGTCCTGAAGGCCCGAGAGATCCTCGGGCGGGCGATCGCTCGACAAGACGATCTGCTTCCGGCTGCCATGCAGCTCGTTGAACGTGTGGAACAGCTCCTCCTGCGTTGCCTCCTTGCCCTTGAGGAAGTGCACGTCGTCGATGAGCAGGAGGTCGACCTGGCGATACTTCTCTCGGAACGCCGCGGTCGCGTTGTTGCGGATGGCGTTGATGAGTTCGATGGCGAACCGCTCCGATGTCGTGTAGACGACGAACTTCGTCGGGTCGCTCGCAACCACCGCGTTGCCGATCGCCTGCAGGAGGTGGGTCTTCCCGAGGCCCACGCTCCCGTAGACGAACAGGGGGTTGTACGGCTTCTTGAGGCCGCGGGCGACGGCGTCGGCCGTCGCCTCGGACGCCGCCACCGCAAGGCGATTGTTTTCGCCGCGTACGAACGCGTCGAACGTGTAGTCCGTGTTGAGGGGGAAGGCGCCGTCCGCCCCGGGTGCCTGGGCGAGCGTCTCGGTCCCCGGCGCTTCGGCGAAGACACGAACCTCGAGCGACACTGGCTGTTGGCACACCGACGTCGCGATGCCTTCGATGGTCTCCCGGTAGCGGCGCTCGATGCCGCCTTTCTTGAACGAGTCGGGGACGCCGATGACCAGGGCTCCGTCCGCGTAGTCGATGGCGCGTGCCTCGGAGAACCACGTCTCGTAACTCGTCGGAGGAATCTGCGTGCGGAGGTCCGAAAGAACAGAATCCCAAACTGTAACCAGGGAATCGCCCACCGAGCCCTCCTTCCCGGAACCCCGGCAAGCGTAGCGAACGCCTCGCGCCGAGGTCAAGAGAGACGCGGTGGCGGGGCCGGCGCCGGACAGTCCGCCAAGCTGCGTGCGAAGCATGTCCCACCGTTTTCTGTCGGGAGTCCCTCTCGGGCGCGGGACGGCTGTCTCACTCGGCCTCGCCTGCCTCGGCGAGGCTCGCCGTGAGGTGATGCTCGGCGCCAAGAGGCGCCCGCCTGTTGATAACTCACGCGATGCAAGCTCCATCGAGAATCTTGACGCATCGGAGGTTGTGGACAACGTGGGGATGTCGGGGCTTTGCGGCTCCTTTCAACGCTTGTGCGCTCCTTCGCGCGAGAGCACGGGTGGACTTATCCCCAGCGAAGGGGCCTTTTGGAGTGCTTTGCGAGGCGTTCTCCACAGGGTTGTCCACAGACCAGGGTGCGACGGACAAGCCCAACACGGCTAGAATACGATCGTATCTCTCGATCACCCCAGAATGCCGTTCCATTGCCGCGCGAACTCGGAAAGTGCTAGGGATCGAACGTTGGGGAGACTCGCTGCGAACCGCCGCAAAGATGGTGCCGAGGCCCAGACTCGAACTGGGGACACCGGCCTTTTCAGGGCCGTGCTCTACCAACTGAGCTACCTCGGCTGGCGGGGACGACCGGATTTGAACCGGCGATCTCTGGAGTGACAATCCAGCGTCTTAGGCCTGACTGGACCACGTCCCCGTATTCTGGCAGCTCGGGTGGGCAAGACAGGACTCGAACCTGCGACCTTCCGGATGTAAGCCGGATGCTCTCCCAACTGAGCTACTCGCCCATTATACCGAGCACCTCTGCCCTCGCAAGATGCTCGCTGGCGTCCCCAAGGGGATTTGAACCCCTGTCGCCGGGATGAAAACCCGGTATCCTGGGCCGCTAGATGATGGGGACCCGATGCGCGGATTATAGGCGACCTCCAAAGCTCCATCCAATCCCAAAGATCCCTCGTCGCGCGCGTGCCGCGGCGGGAGGCTCCCGTCACGATGCGTCCCGCCAGACGAAACGCTGGGGCGTCGCAGATCTTGCGCGAGGAAGCGGTGGGTCGTGCTGGACTCGAACCAGCGACCCCCTGATTAAAAGTCAGGTGCTCTAACCGCCTGAGCTAACGACCCTGGGTGGTCGCGACTGTGGGCCGTAGAGGGCTCGAACCTCCAACCAACGGATTAAGAGTCCGCTGCTCTACCATTGAGCTAACGACCCAAAAGGCGTGGGGATGATAGGCGAGACGCGGAGGCGCTGTCAAGGCCTGGATTTGGCTTAGTCTTCCGAGTCCCCTGCCGTGGATCCCGGCCACAGCCCAGCTTCCCGACCCCGTGTGGTGGACGTCCGCCGACGCCGCACGGATCGGCGCATCCCTCCTTGACAATCCCGCCTCGTTCGGGTGAAGTGACGCCGGAGGGTGCATGGGGATCACGGAGTTCATTGCCGCCTGGGGCACGCGCGTCGTCGACGCGACCGGCTATCTCGGCGTCTTCTCCTTGATGGTGCTCGAGAGCCTGATTCCGCCGGTGCCGAGCGAGGCGATCATGCCGTTCGTCGGCTTCCTCATCGCTGAAGGGTCGATGTCGGCGACCGCGGCGCTCGCGCTGGCCACGCTCGGCAGTCTCGTGGGGGCACTCGGGTTCTACGCGCTCGGGCGGTTCGGCGGACGGCCGCTCGCGGCCAAGTACGGACGGCTCGTTCGCATCGATGCGCGTGGCCTCGACCGCGCCGAGGCGTTCTTCGCCCGGCGGGGCGGCGTCACCGTCCTCGTCGCTCGCTTCGTCCCCATCGTTCGCCCGCTCATCGCGATTCCGGCGGGAATGGCGAGGATGCGGCTCGTCCCGTTCTGCATCTACACGGTGCTCGGCGCGCTCGCCTGGAACGGGATCTTGGTCGCGTGCGGCGTGGTCTTGCGGAGCAACTGGGCCGACGTCCTGCGCTACTCGAAGTGGCTCGACATCGCCGTTCTCGCTGGCTTGGGCGGAGGCCTTGTCTTCCTCGTCTTTCGCGCCGTGCGGCGACGGCGCGGGAGGGGTTAGGCGAGGGCGGCGCGGATCGCGCGGACTGCCTCCGCGACGCCCGCCTCCGCCTCCAGGGATAGGGTCTCGCCGAAGGACACCGTCTTCGGCTGCAGGCCGAGGAAGTGGACGGTGCAGCCCGTCTCCTCGATCAGAAAGCGGGCGATGATCGCGAGGGGGAGCGTGTGCGTGCTCGAGCTCATCCCTCCCGCCTCGGCCGAGTCGAACAGACGCAGCGTGCCCGGCGGGCTTCCGAAGTCGGCGGCGTCGACGAACAGGACCGCGGAGGGTCGGAGCGCGCGGATCTCGCCGGTCACGTTCTCCGGTGCCGTCCAGCCGAGCACGACGCGCAGGCCGGGGATTCCCTGGTCTCGCAGGCTCTCCGCGACGCGCAGGCCGGCCGCGTCGTCCGAACGCAGGTTCGATCCGACGCCGACGACCACGACGGTCTCAGGCGCCGGGCGCTTGGGGGGGCGGGGACTCGGGCGCAGGGCCTGCCGGAGGCTCTGCTGCAGGTTTCGGCTTGGCATGGTAGACGACCTTGAGCGACGCGCGGTCGAACGACGCGAGCTCGAAATCCTTCGTCAGCTCGATCGTCTGCTTGGGACAGGAAAATGCGCACTGGCCGCAGTAGACGCAGCGGCCGAGGTCGATCCTCGCCTCGAACGCCTTCTCCCCGACCTTCTCGATCTCGATTGCCGCGGCGGGGCAGTTGCGGACGCAGAGCTTGCACCCGATGCAGTTCTCCGTGTGGACGACGGGCCGCGCGCGGAAGCGATCGGGCATCTCCCACTTCACGAACGGGTACCGCGTCGTCGCCGGCCGGCGGAAGAGAGAGCGCAGAGCCAGCGGGGCGATGCTTCCAGGGCGCCGCCAGAGCTTCTTCGCCATGCCTAGATCAGCTCCCTCACGACGAGGTTGATGACGACCTGCAGGAACGCGATGGGGGCCAGGATCTTCCAGCAGAACGCGATCATCTGGTCGATGCGGAGCCGCGCGAACAGCGTCCTCAGGAGGGCCAAGACGGCGAGCAGGAAGACGACCTTCGCCAGGTACACGAGGACGCCCAGCCACGGCGTGAGGCCGAGGCCGAACGGCAGAAAGACCGCGGCAACGAGCGACACGCCGACGATCGCCTCACAGTCCACGGCCAGCCGGAAGAACGCGAGGCGTCGTCCGCTGTACTCGGTGAAGCTTCCCGCCACGATCTCGGTCTCCGCCTCGGGAATGTCGAACGGGACGCGCTCGAGCTTGCCCAGGAGGGCGACGAGGGCCACCGCGAGGCCGATCAGGTTCACCGGCCACAGCCACGGGTGCGCCGCGTAGTACGAGGCAATCCCCGACAAGGACCACGTGTTGGCCAAGAGCGCCGGCGCCAAGAGGGCGACGAACATCGGGATCTCGTACGCGAACACCTGCGTGATCGCGCGCATGGCGCCGATCGTGGCGAACACCGAACTGGACGTCCACCCGCCGAGGAAGAACGTCACGGTCGGAATGAGGAGGAGGTACAGGACCACGATCAGGTCGCCGTCGAACGGGAAGAGCGACGCCGTCTTCCACAGCGGGATGTAGAGGAACGCCGTCAGGGCCGCGGCCAGAGCGAAGATCGGGGCCAGACGGAACACGGGCCGGTCCGCCTCCTCCGGGATGACGTTCTCCTTGCCGAGCAGCTTGAGGAAGTCGGCGAGCGGCTGGAACCACGGGGGACCCACGCGGTTCTGCAGCCTCGCGTAGAGCTTGCGGTCGACGAACTCCCCGGCGAGCCCCAACGTGACGAGGAAGAGAAGTCCGGGGAAGACGAGGATCGAGAGAACCGCCGTGCCGACTGTCATGCTAGACGTCTCCTCGCATCTTGACCTTCGAAAGATCGACGCCGCGTTCGCGATGCCAACGGACGCCGTACTGCACCAGCTCCTCCCAACCCATGGACTCCGAACTCGTCGCGCCGCGCACGGCGACCATGCGGTCGGTGCACGAGAAGCACGGGTCGATGGCCGCCACGACGATCGGCAGGTCGGCGAGATAGCCGTTCTCGAGCATCTTGGCCACCGATTGCGTGTTGGCGAGCGTCGGAGCACGGACCTTGACCCGCTCCGGCTTGTCGGTTCCGTTGGCGCGGACATAGTGGACGTC
>JAKLFO010000062.1 GCA_022711155.1 Candidatus Bipolaricaulota bacterium | reverse complement strand
GGAAACTCCAGCAGCTCCTCTACCGCAACCCCGCGACCGCCGACCCCTGGACGCGCAGCGTGTACCAGGTCCTGTTCCACGCCTCCACCGAGGTATCGGACCCGAAGATCCAGCAGGCGATCCGCGACGCGAAGAAGAGCATGGTCGCAGTGAACGTGGCTGGCGGGACGATCCCCCACGAGACGTGGGGCAAGTTCAAGGCCGGGAACGTAATGCTCAAGCCGGCCCATCCCGGGACTGGGATCATCGCAGGCGTGACTGTCGGAGCGATCTGCCGTCTCGCCGGAATCGAAGACATCTTGACGAAGTCGATCGGGACGACGAACCCGTTGACTCTCTCGCGGGCAGCGTTGGACGGGCTCTCCCGCCTGCGCAGCCAGCACGAGGTCGAGGAGCTTCGCGGCGTCAAGTTGAGCGAGGAGGCCGGACATGCGGCTTGAGGACCTGCGCCCCACCGAGGGGAGCAAGCATCGACGCAAGCGAGTCGGCCGCGGGGGAGGCTCCGGGCACGGCGGCCACACGGTGGGCCGCGGCATGAAGGGACAGAACTCGCGGTCCGGCGGGTCGACGCGGCTCGGCTACGAGGGTGGGCAGACTCCGATCTGGATGCGCGTGCCCAAGCGCGGTTTCCACAATTACGCGCGAATCGAGTACGCGTGCGTGAACGTCGACACGCTGGAGGCGCGCTTCGCGGCGAACGACGTGGTCACGCCTGAGACGCTGACCGAGCTCCGGTTGGTTCACGACCGGGGACTCCCGGTGAAGGTGCTCGGACGGGGCGAGATCTCCAAGCCGCTCACGGTGCGCGCGCACCGTTTCGGCGCGGAGGCGAAACGCAAGATCGAGGAGGCCGGCGGCCGGGCCGAGGTGATTTAGCGATGTGGGAGAAGTTCGCTAGCCTGTTCAGGGTTCCCGAGCTGCGGAAGAGAATCCTCTTCACGCTGGGAGCCATCATCGTCTTCCGCCTCGGGTCGTTCATCACCGTCCCCGGCGTCGACAAGTCCGTGCTGCAGCAGGTGTTCAACAGCGGCAGCGGCGGCATCTGGGACTGGATGAACATGTTCAGCGGAGGCGCGCTGCAGCGATTCTCCCTGTTCGCTCTGGGCGTGGCGCCGTACATCAACGCGTCGATCATCTTCAGCCTGCTGGTCTCCGTCGTGCCGAAGCTGAAGGAACTGCAGCAGCAAGGGCGCGAAGGGCAGCGCAAGATCACGACCTACACGCGATGGGCGACCGTCGCGTTGGCCGTGCTGCAGGCCGCGTTCACGATCGCGGTGATCCAGCAAGCGGTCTCGAACCCGGGCATCCTCTTCTACGTCACGACCATCGTGGCGCTGACGGCGGGAACCATGTTCCTGATGTGGCTCGGCGAGCGCATCACCGAGAACGGCATCGGGAACGGCATCAGCATGCTGATCATGATCGGCATCTTGTCCCGCTTCCCGGCGAACATCGGCCAGATGGTCTCGGATATCAGCAACGATCCGGTCCGACTGGGCATCTGGGGCGTCGTGTTTGTCGTGCTCCTCGTCGTGATGGTCGCGGCGATGACGATCATCCAGCAGGGGCAGCGGAAGATTCAGATTCAGTACGCGAAGCGCACGATGGGACGCCGGATCTACGGCGGGCATACGTCGCACCTGCCGTTGCGCGTGAACCAGGGCGGAGTCATCCCGATCATCTTCGCGTCGGCCTTGCTCAGCCTTCCCGTCACCCTGTTTCAGGCGATCCCCGGACTCACGCAATACCTGTACCTGATTGAGTCGGGCAGCCCGCTGTATATGGGCTTGTATGTGCTCCTCATCTTCTTCTTCACGTACTTCTACAGCTCGATCGTCTTCGACCCCACGGAGATGGCCAAGAACATCCGCGAGGCGGGCGGGTTCATCCCCGGCGTGCGGCCCGGAGACCCGACGTCCGAGTACGTCACGGGGATCATGAACCGACTTCTCCTGATCGGCGCGGTCTTCCTGTCCGTCGTCGCGATCTTGCCGTACATCCTGTACCAGGCGAGCGGCATCGCTTCGATGTTCCTGATTGGAGGCACGTCGCTCCTGATCGTGGTGGGCGTCGGAATCGACACGATCATGCAGATCGAGGCGCACCTCGTCATGCGACACTACGAGAGCCTGACGAAGTCGGGCCGGCTCCTGGGGAGGAGAAGCTGATGCCCGGGAAGCGAGTCGTCTTCCTCGGACCGCCGGGAGCCGGCAAGGGAACGCAAGCGAAACAGGTCGTGGCGAAGCTCGGACTCCTGCACCTGTCGACTGGCGATCTCCTGCGCGACGAAGTAGCTCGCAAGACGGAGCTCGGCGAGAAGGCGAAAGGCGTCATGGACCGGGGCGAACTGGTGCCGGACGCCCTGATCATCGACATGATCCGCGGGCGCCTCTCGGGCGCGAGGAACGGCTTCCTCCTCGACGGGTTCCCGCGGACGGTCGCGCAGGCTGAAGCGCTCGCCGGGATCACGGATCTCGATGCGGTCGTGAACATCTCCTTGCCGCGCGACGAGGTGGTCCGACGCCTGACGGCGAGGCGCGTGTGCCGAGGGTGCGGCGCCATCTACAACCTGACGTTCAACCTGGCGGCGGAAGAGTCGAAGTGCCGAGCGTGCGGTGGGGAGCTCTACCAGCGGGACGATGATCGGCCGGCGGTCATCGAGAACCGCTACGACGTGTATGAGAAGTCGACCGCGCCGCTCATCGCCTTCTACAGCCGCCGCAGCCTCCTGCATTCGGTGGACGGCCGGTTGGGCAGCGATGCGGTCCTCGCAGAGATCCTGCGGATTCTCGGCGCATGATCTCGATCAAGTCCGAGGACGAGTTGCGCCTCATGCAAGAGAACGGGAGGCTGTTGGCGGAGATCCTGGCGGAGCTCGTGGCCGAGGTGGAGGCAGGCAGGACGACGTCGTTCTTCAACGAGCGCGCCGTGGAATGGATCTCGCAGTGCGGCGGCGAGTCCGTGTTCGACAGGTACGCCGGGTTTCCGGGCGTGATCAACGCGTCCCTGAACGAGGAGGTCGTGCACGGGGTGCCGAGCGAGGAGAGGGTGCTCAAGTCGGGCGACCTGTTCTCGATCGACATCGGTATGACGCGCCATGGATTCTGCGTGGACATGGCGACGACGGTCGGAGTGGGACCGGTGAGCGAAGCCGCCAAGCGACTGCTCGAGGTGGGAGAGCAGAGCTTGTGGGAAGGGATCAAAGAAGTTAGAATCGCCAAACGGTTGTCTGACGTGTCCCACGCAATCGGCACGTATGTCGAGTCGCAAGGCTTCCACGTGGTGCGCGAGTACGTCGGACACGGGATTGGGCACGATCTGCACGAAGATCCCCAGATTCCGAACTACGGTCCTCCTGGGCGCGGAGTGAGACTCCGGGAGGGCATGACGCTGGCCATCGAGCCGATGGTGAAGGTCGATGACCTGCCGACGTCTGTTCGTGACGATGGATGGACTGTAGTCACCGCGAGCGGTGGGCTCTCCGTGCATTTCGAGCACACGGTCGCGGTGACCAAAGAGGGAGCCGTAGTCCTGACCCTGAGGAGGTGACATAAGGCGTGGCGGCGACAAGTGAGTCGCGTGGCAGTAGAGACGACGTGATCCGCCAGCGTGGCGAGGTGACGGAGAGTCTCCCCGGATCCACGTTCCGCGTGCAGCTGGCGAACGGGCACGTGATCCTCTGCCACATCTCGGGTCGGATCCGGAAGCACTACATCCGAATCCTGACCGGAGACCGAGTGATCGTGGAGATGTCTCCGTATGATCTGACGAAGGGGCGCATCGTATACCGCGAGAGCTAGGTGCCATGCCAGCGGGCCATGAAAGTGCGAGCATCCGTGAAGAAGATGTGCGCGAAGTGCAAGGTCATCCGGCGGGAGGGGCGTCTGCTCGTGATCTGCCGGAATCCGAAGCACAAGCAGCGCCAAGGGTAGAGGGAGAGGAAGAATGGCGCGTATTGCGGGAGTCAACCTGCCGAGCAACAAGCGCATCGTCATCGCGCTAACGTACGTGTATGGGATCGGCCATCCGCGGGCGGAGGAGATCATCGCCAAGACGGGGATCTCCCCCGACGTGCGGGTGAAGGATCTCACGGAGAACGAAGTCGCGAGCCTTCGTCGCGAGGTGGAGCAGTACGTCGTCGAGGGAGATCTCCGGCGGCGTCTCGCTTCGAGCATTCAGCGACTGAAGGACATCAGCTCCTATCGTGGGCTCCGGCACAAGAAGCGACTCCCAGTCCGCGGACAGCGCACGCGGGCGAACGCGAGAACGTGGAAAGGGCCTCGTCCGGCCAAGGCAGGGAAGAAGAGGTAACGATGGCAACCAAGAACATCAAGATGGAGCGTGCCCTGATCCACGTGCACTCGACGTTCAACAACACGATCATCACGGTGACCGACTCGAGCGGCCATCCCGTTGCGTGGAAGAGCCCGGGCGTCGTGGGCTACAAGAACTCGAAGAAGGGCACGCCGTACGCCGCCCAGATCGCCGCGGAGGCGCTGGTGCGCGAGATCAAGGATTACGGCGTTCGCTCGGTGGCCATCCGCGTGAAGGGCACGGGCTCGGGGAGGCAGTCGGTCGTGCAAACGATCAAGGCGTCCGGCATCCGCATCGAGGAAGTCAAGAACGTGACGCCGGTTTCGCACAGCAAGCAACACGCATAGCGAGGGGAAGGGAATGGGACGCGATACAGGCCCGAAGTGCAAAGAGTGCCGCCGAGAAGGGGAGAAGCTTTTCCTCAAGGGCGATCGTTGCTATTCGCGCAGCTGCGCAGTGTCGCGCCGCGCGAACCCGCCGGGCGAAGGCCCGAAGAAGCGACGTCCGCGACGGAGCCAGTACCTGCTCCATCTGCGCGCGAAGCAGAAGGCGCGTCGGATCTACGGAGTGCGCGAAAGTCAATTCAGGATCTATGTGGCGCATGCGAAAAACGTGAAAGGGGCGACGGGCGAGGCGCTGTTGGCCATGCTCGAGCAGCGCCTGGATAACATGGTGTACCGCGCCGGGTTCGCCAGCTCACGCCAGCAGGCGCGTCAGCTCGTCGTGCACGGGCACTTTGCGGTCAACGGGCGGGCGTCGAATGTTCCCTCCATCATCTTGCGGCAGGGCGACATCGTGTCGGTGAAGTCGGAGCGGCGCGAGAAGATCAAGGCGATCGTCGAGGCAAACCAGGACCGCGAGGTCCCGGGATGGCTGGAGCGAAACGGTGAGGCAATGCGGTTCCAGGTGCTCGGGGCTCCCAACGTGGCGGAGATGAGCCTCGGAATCTCGGCCAACCTGATCGTCGAGTTCTACTCCCGCTAGGAGGCCGAGATGGACGAAGTGGTCTTCCCGAAGGAGATCAAAGCAGTAGAACTCACCGAGACGACCGGGAAGGTCATCCTCGAGCCGCTGGAGCCCGGATTCGGCACGACTCTCGGGAATGCGTTGCGGCGGACGCTCTTGTCGGCGATCCCGGGCGCAGCGATTACGCGCGTCCGCTTTGCGGGCAAGTACCACGAGTACGACACGATCGAGGGCATCAAGGAAGATGTGCTCGAGATCATCCTGAACCTGAAGGGCGTGTCGCTGCGCGTGCGCGAAGAGGGGAAGCGGCGGTTGACTCTGGAGCGCAAGGGACCCGGCGTCGTGACGGCGGGAGACATCGAGGTCCCGCCCGGGATCGAAGTGACGAACCCCGAGCACCACATCGCGACCCTCAACGCGAAGGGCGTCCTCGACATCGAGATGGAAGTCGAGACGGGCTTCTCGTACCTGCCGGCGGAGCTCAATCGCTCCGAAGATGCGCCCTTGTCGCAGATTCCGATCGACGCGGACTTCTCGCCGGTGCGCCGGGTCAACTTCACCGTCGAGGAGACGCGCGTCGGCGGGAAGACCGGGTACGAGAAACTCGTGCTCGAGATCGCGACGAACGGCAGCATTCGCCCGGAGGAAGCGCTGTCCGAGGCGAGCCGCCTCGTCACGCGGCACCTGGAGCTGTTTCAGCACTTCGCCGAGCATCCGTATGGCGTGGCGATGGCGGAGACGGCGACGGGGCAGGACGAGGAGCTCGGGATCTTGCTTGCCGAGCTGGACATCGACCAGCGTGCCTGCAACCTGCTTCAGGAAGCGGACATTCGCACGCTCGGGGAACTTCTGGCGCGCCCGCGCGAGGAGTTGCTCGACATCCACGGGTTCGGCGCCAAGACGCTCAGCAAGGTGGAGGACCGTCTGACCGAGCTCGGCTACACACTGCGAAGCGAAGGGGAGATGCACCATGCGGCATAGGGTAGAAGGCTTCAAGATCGGCATGTTGCCGAGCCATCGGCGGAGCGTGCTGGCGAACCTGACGAACGCGCTGATCCTCCACTCCAAGGTGGATACGACGTTCCCGCGCGCGAAGGCCGGCCAGCAGTTCGCCGAGCGCGTGATCACGCTCGCGCGGCGCGGCGATCTCCACGCGCGGCGCATCGCGTTCTCGCGCCTTCGGGACAAGGAAGCGGTCGACAAGCTGTTCAGCGAGATCGGACCGGCGTACAAGGACAAGGCGGGCGGCTACACGCGCATCGTCAAGCTCGGCCCGCGCCGGGGGGACGGCGCGGAAGAAGCTCGCTTGATGCTCGTGCGCTAGAGAGCGCCTGCAGTAGGAGAAGGACGGACTCCGCCGCGCGGCGGAGTCTCTCTTTTCGGGTTGGTCCGCGCTGCTAGCGGCCGAGCCGCGGGCCGAGACGGCGAAGCATGTCGCGCGTCATCGAGTCGAGGTCAAACGCCGGGCGCCAGTTCCAGTCGGCACGCGCTGCGCTGTCGTCGAGCGTCTGCGGCCACGAGTCGGCGATCGCTTGGCGGAAGTCCGGCTCGTACGTGCAGACGAAGCCCGGCAGCTGCGCGGCGATCGCCGCGGCCAGTTCGGCGGCGGAGAAGCTCAGGCCGGCGACGTTGTAGTCGCAGTGGCGCGTCAGGCGGGCGCCGTCCGCATCCATGAGCGCGAGCGTGGCGCGGATGCAGTCCGGCATGTACATCATCGGAAGCACCGTGTCCGGCCCGACGAAACACGTGTAGTGTCCGTCCTGCAAGGCCTTGTAGAAGATGTCCACCGCGTAATCGGTCGTCCCGCCGCCCGGGGGCGTCTCGCTGGAGATGATTCCAGGATAGCGGAGCCCGCGGACGTCGAGGCCGTAGCGTTCCACGTAGTAGTCGCCCAAGAGCTCGCCCGTCACCTTTGTCAGCCCGTAGATGGTTGACGGCCGGAGGACCGTCAGCTGAGGAGCGGGCGTCCGTGGCGTCTCGGGCCCGAACACAGCGATCGAGCTCGGACAGAAGACGCGGACGCCGGGGTTCTCCCTCGCCACCTCGAGGACGTTCACGAGGCCCGTGATGTTGACGTCCCACGCGAGTTGCGGCTTGGCCTCTCCTGTTGCCGACAGGATGGCGGCCAGATGGTAGATCGTGTCGATGCGCTGTGCCGCAACGATCTCGCGCAGCCTCGCTCGCTCTCGCACATCGAGCTGCTCGAACGGCCCGTCGGCGAGCCGCGTCCCCGGGGCGGGCGGACGGATGTCGCTCGCGACGACGGAGCTCGCCCCGTGCCGCTCGCGAAGTGCCGGCGTGAGTTCCGACCCGATCTGGCCTGACGCTCCCGTGACGAGAATGCGCTTCATGCTCTTCCCCCTGGGGTTTCCGAACCGATGCGGGAAGTGTACGCAACCTCCGTCTCGACCGGTAGCGGGGCCGCGGGCCGGTCGACCGGCCGTTGCGGGAAGTGCTATTCCCGTCTATACTGGCGCGTCATGGCGCAGGCGATTGGGATCGACATCGGCGGCACGTTCGTCGACGTCATCGTCGCCGACGGCGCCGAGCTCCGGATCGCGAAAGCGCCGTCCACTCCCTCGGAACCCGCCGTCGGCGTCTTGAGGGTGCTCGATCGGTTCATCGCGGACGGGACGGTCCGGCCAGCCGAGGTGCGAGGAATCGTGCACGGCTGCACGGTGGCGACGAACGCGCTCCTGGAGCGGAAATGGGCGCGAACAGCGCTCGTCACGACGCGCGGGTTTCGCGATGTCCTGGAGATCGGTCGCCAGAACAGGCCCTCACTCTACGACTTGGCACAGGCGCGGCCGCCTGCGATCGTGTCGCGGGATCTGCGCCTTGAGGTCGCAGAGAGGGTTGGCGCGGCGGGCGAGGAGGTTCTCCCGCTCGACGCGTCCGACCTCGAGCGGGTGGTTGAGCGCCTGCGCGGCGAGGACGTGGCGGCGGTCGCCGTGTCGTTCCTCTTCTCCTACCTGCGCCCGGAGCATGAGAAGGCGACGGGCGAGTTCCTGCGACAGCAGCTGGGCGTCCCCGTAGTTCTGTCCAGCGACGTCCTTCCCGAGATGCGCGAGTTCGAGAGGACGTCGACGACCGTCCTGTCCGCCGCGCTGCGCCCTGTCATCGGCGCGTACCTGGCGCAACTGGAGGAGGGCGGAGCGGCGCGCGGACTCCCGCGCGTCTGGAGGATCATGCAGTCGAGCGGCGCGGTGACAGACGCCGAGCGCGCGCAGGAACGGCCCGCCTCGCTCCTCTTGTCCGGCCCGGCGGGCGGCGTGCAGGGAGCGCGAGCAGTTGGCGCGGCCATCGGCGAGCGCGACCTGATCACCATGGACATGGGCGGGACGAGCTGTGACGTTGCCCTCGTGACAGGGGGAGTGATCGAGCGCACCCAGGCCGGTTGCGTGGGCGGGTATCCCGTCGCCCTTCCTATGGTCTCGGTGCACACGATCGGGGCGGGCGGCGGCAGCGTCGCGTGGATCGACCGCGGAGGCGCGCTGCGCGTCGGGCCGGAGAGCATGGGCGCGTCGCCCGGTCCGGCCTGTTACGGCCGCGGAGGCCGGGCCACCGTGACCGACGCCCACCTCGTGCTCGGCCACCTCGTGCCCGACCTGCCGCTGGGCGGCATTCCCGACCTCGATCTTGCGGAGGCGCGGCGCGCCGTGGAGCGGGATGTCGCGCGCCCGCTCGGCCTCTCGATCGAGACGGCGGCGCGCGGCGTCCTGGAAGTGGCGGACGCTGCGATGGAACGAGCGATCCGCGTGGTCACGGTCGAGCGTGGCCGGGACCCACGCGACTACTGCCTGGTCGCGTTCGGCGGCGCCGGACCGCTTCACGGGGCGTCGATTGCCCGCCGCCTCGGCATCCGGCGCGTGCTCGTGCCGCGGGCCGCCGGAGTGCTTTCCGCGTACGGCCTCCTCGTTGCGGAGGTGGGGCACGACCACAGCCGCGGCCTCGTGTCGCGCCTGGACCGGCTGCGCGACGAGCGTCTGGACGAGACCGTCCGGGAGTTGGCGAACCGCGGGAGGGAGGCGCTCGCAGCCGAAGGAGTCGTCCCCGCGGAGATGAGATTCCTCGTGTCGGCCGACCTCCGCTACGCCGGGCAAGCGCACGAGCTGACGGTACCGATCACGTGGGAGGGAGAGCGCTCCCAACCCGATGAACTCCCGGCGCGGTTCGAGGCCGCGCATGCGGCGCGGTTCGGGCACGTGTCGGCCGGCGAGCCGATCGAACTGGTCGCGGTGCGCGTCCGCGCCGAGGGCCCGGCGCTCGCCGATCCGAGTCGCATGTCGGTGCGACCGGCCCCGGCCCGGGAGGCAGGCCGGCGCCACTCCTCTGGGGCACGCAGAGAGGAATCGCAAGTGGGGCGGGTCGCGCCGCGGGAGGCGTTTGCGAGCGGCGCGGAGTTTCGCGGTCCGCTCAGCATCGTCGGGGACGACGCGACCGTGCTCGTGCCGGCGTACGCGCGCGGCTCCTGCGACCGGTTCGGAAACATCCTCCTTGAGGTCGCGCCGTGAAGCAGATCGACGCGATCACCCTTGAGGTGCTGCGGAACGCGCTCGCCGCGGTGGCGGAGGAGATGAACGCCGACCTCATTCGCACCGCCTACAGCCCGAACATCAACGAACGGCGCGACTGCTCGTCCGCCGTCTTTGACGTGGACGGGCGGATGGTCGCCCAGGCGGAGTCGATCCCCGTGCATCTCGGCGCGATGCCCGCCGCAGTGGCTGCCGCGATCCGAGCCGCCGGCGAGTTGCGCCCCGGCGACATCGTGGTCGCGAACGACCCGTTCGCTGGCGGGGCGCACCTCCCCGACATCACGTTCGTCGCTCCCGTGTTCCATGGCGGCGCGCTCGTCGCGTACGTTGCGAACCGCGCCCACCATGCCGACGTGGGAGGGAAAGAGCCCGGCAGCCTGGCGGGGGACGCCGTCGAGATCTACCAGGAGGGGCTGCGGATTCCTCCGGTCCGCTTGTGGCGCGAGGGAGCGCTTGCCGAGGACGTGCTGTCAATCGTCCTGGCCAACGTGAGGACGCCGCGTGAGAGGCTTGGCGATCTGCGAGCGCAGGCGGCGAGCTGCCGCATGGGCATCGAACGCTCTCTCTCTCTCTTCGATCGGTACGGCACGGAGGTCATGCGGTCGGGCATGGTCGAGATTCTCGACTACTCCGAGCGGCGAATGCGGGCGGAGATCCGCAACTTTCCTCGGGGAGCGGTGCAGTTCGAAGACGCGCTGGATGGGGATGGGCAGGGCGGAGGGGAGATCCGTCTGTGCGTCGCCCTCGAGGCGGTCGGCGACTGCCTCAAGGTCGACTTCACGGGAACGGCCCCTCAGGCGGCCGGACCGATCAACGCGGTGTCCGCTGTGACGGCTTCCGCCACGTACTTCGCCGTGCGCGCGGCGACCGACCCGACGATTCCGGCGAACTCCGGCTGCTACCGACCGATCGAGATCGTCGCGCCGCGCGGCAGCGTCGTGAACGCGCAGGAGCCGGCCGCCGTGGTGGGCGGCAACCTCGAGACGGCGCAGCGCATCGTCGACGTCGTGCTGGGCGCGCTTGGGCTCCTCCTTCCGAGCCGAGCGATGGGGGCGTGCCAGGGGACGATGAACAACCTCGCGATGGGGGGCGTCGACCCGCGAGACGGAACGCCCTACACGCT
>JAKLFO010000061.1 GCA_022711155.1 Candidatus Bipolaricaulota bacterium | reverse complement strand
CGAAAGCGAACGTGAGCAGGAACCACACGACGAGCGAGTAGAAGAGCGGGTTCTTGTAGGAGAGGCGGCTCGCGAACAGCACGACAACCGCCACGGCGGAGAAGACGCCGAGCGTGATCCGGCGAACGAGGATCGTCCGAAGGATCCTCGACTGCAGCTCGGCGAATTCCCCTGCGCCGCGCATGGCGGAGCTACGTCAAGTTGGCGGGAAGAACGATCGTGCCGAAGTTCTTCTCGTAGCGCTGGATGTTCTCGCCGATCGCCTGGTACAGGCGCTTCATGTGCCCCGGGTGGAGGATGACGCGCGAAGTGAGCATCGCCTGCCCCTCTTGCGGAGACTGCGCCTGCGGATCGAGGAAGAGGAAATCGAGCACGAACTCCTCTTTGCGGTGCGAGATCAAGACGAGGTTCGAGTAGTTCCCGCGCCGCGTCTCGTTGTCCGCCGTGACGTTCATCTTGCGTTGTTCGACCATGACACCCTCACCTCCGCGCCGGGCGATGGTAGCGGTCGCAAGAGAGGGGAACAACACGAGGAGTCCGGTGGACCGGGGCGGCGAACAGGGCAAGGCCCGGCGCGCCCCAAGCCTGCGTAGCTGGAATGGCAGAGCATCTCGCCCAACGAGGTCGCGAGGATACCGGCTTCATGGCCGACTAGGTCGCGGGCGACCTGCCTTCGTAGGCATCAGGTCGCTAGGTAGCGGGGTATCTCGCCCTGCTATGTGGCGAGGATACCGGCTACATGGCCGACTAGGTCGCGGGCGACCTGCCTTCGTGGGTGTCAGGTCGCTAGGTAGCGGGGTATCTCGCCCTGCTATGTGGCGAGGACACCGGCTACCTCTTCACTATGTCGCGAGGTAGCGAGTGTAGAAGCGCTCGATGGTCTCGCGGTGATGCCCGGCGAGGAGGATGTGGTGGTTGCCGAGCGGCGAGGTGAGCAGTTCGTCGACCGGCTCGTCTACCTCCACGCGCACCTGCGTCCTGCAGAGGTCCTCGCGCACCGCCGAGGCTGCGATCTTGCCCTCGCGCACGAACAACTCGTCGAGCCGCTCGCCGCCCAGACGGAAGAGCGTGCATGGGCCCTGCGGAATCGTCCCCGCGATGCCCACGCCGAGCCCGGACTCGAAGTGGCTGCGCACGGTGTAGCTCGGGGCCATCGACAGCGGGCACATGCAGTGCGCGACGCCGATCGTGCGCCCCGCGGGATCGACGTCCGCGATGTTCGACATGAACGCCGTCTGGCCGGACAAGAGGTACGCCAGGTAGAGCGAGCACAGCGACTGGAGGTCGCCCTCGCACCCGGCCGGCACGCCCTCGTCATTGAGGCGCGAGAGGGCGTAGCAGCCGCTGTTCTTGAGCCGCTTCACGATGTCGAAGCAGCGGACCGTGCACGCCGACAGGCGGTGCTCGTCGACGAGACCGCGCAGCCCGTAGTAGATCTGGACGGCGCCGCGCACGTCGTCGGCGGTCGCCTCCGCCACGGCCGCCGCGCCCTTGAGGAAGGCGTTGACTTCCTTTCGCGGAGCCTGCGCCTTCGCGATCCGGTCGAGGAGATCGTCGATAGCGACGTGGACGAGCTCGATCGACAAGCGCCCTTTGAGGAACGCGCGATCCACGTCGCTCGCCACGAGCCAGTCCGACGGCTCGCCGACCACGCCGATCCGGCTGAAACGGAACGTGTTCCAGGCGTTCGCGAGCTTGAGCTCTTGTCTCAACCCCTCGCCGATGACGTCCGGCGATCCGTACAGGATGCGCCCCTCACCGCCGTCCTGGCGGATCCGCGCCAGCACTTCGAGCGAGGCGGGAAGGGAGTTGTGCCCCGGGTGGGCGATGAGCAGGGTCGGCGACGGGACCTGCGCGACGATCTTCAGAACCTCGCGCTCGACGCCGCCGGTGAGGACGAGGATCGCCGTGAGGTGCTCGGACGACGGCTGGCTTGTCTCCTCGATCGTGAGCCCGCTGGCTGAGCGGATCTCGTCGATCAGCCGCTCGCGCAGCGCGCGCACTCCCTCTCTGTCATGCATCGCGCTCGCGCGCGCGATGACGCCGACCTTGTTCATGCCCCGATCGTAGCCATGCCTTCCGAGGCCGATAGCGGCCTCGTGCTTGCCGGCCACAGACACGGGTCACCCCGCGCCGGGCCGCGGGACGCCTTCCGCTGGCGACGCCGTCCCCGGTCGGGGAGGACGGCCGCACTTCGCCGCCGCAGTTGAGACGGGGAAGCCCTCTGCGATACGCTTCTTGCACCCTGCCGGGGCGCCTGGGTAGGGAGAGGAGGCCACGTGAACCTGCAGACCGTGTTCTACGGAAACCCGCTGTGGCGCTGGCTCGCCGGCATTGGCGTGATCCTCGTCACTTGGCTCACGCTGCAGATCGCCACGCGCGTGACGATACGCCACCTGCGCAAGATCGCCGAGCGCACGACCGGGCAGCTCGACGATCTCTTGGTCGAGCTCCTGCACAAGACGCGGTTCTTCCTCGTCTTCGTGATCTCCGCCTACGCCGGATCGCGCTTCCTCGCGCTTCCCGACGCCGCGCACCACGGCCTGCGCATCGCGTTCATCGTCGCTCTCCTGTTCCAGGCGGGGTACTGGTGCAACGGCCTGGTCACGTTCTGGTTGACGCGAACGGTGCGCCGCAGGCTCGGCGACGACGCCGCGGCGGCCACGTCCCTCGCGGCGCTCGGCTTCCTCGCGAAGCTCATCTTGTGGGCCATCATTCTCCTCGTCGCGCTCGACAACATGGGCGTCAACATCAGCACGCTCATCGCCGGGCTCGGGATCACGGGAATCGCCGTCGCTATGGGAGTCCAGAGCATCTTCAAAGACGTGTTCGCGTCGCTGTCGATCATCGTCGACAAGCCGTTCGTCATCGGCGACTTCGTCTCCGTCGGCGACCTCTCGGGCACGGTAGAGCGGGTGGGGTTGAAGACGACACGCATCCGCAGCCTGTCGGGAGAGCAACTCGTCTTCTCGAACGGCGACCTGCTCGACAGCCGGCTGCGCAACTACGCGCGCATGACCGAACGGCGCATCGCGTTCTCATTCGGGCTCGCCTACGACACGCCGACCGCCGACCTCGAGCGGGTGCCCGCGCTCGTGAAAGAGGGAGTGGAGAAGGTGCCCGGCGTGCGCTTCGACCGCTGCCACCTGAAGTCGTTCTCCGATTCCGTCCTCGCGTACGAGGTCGTCTACTTCGTCCTCACCGCGAACTACCTCGAGTACATGGACGCGCAACAGGCGATCAACCTCGGCATCCTCCGCGCGTTCGAGGAGAGAGGGATCCGGCTCGCGTACCCGACGCGCACGCTGTACCTGCGCGACGAGGGTCCGTGGAACCGAGGGGCCACGGCGGGCCAGCCATGAACGGCGCCGCTCGCGAGCGTCTGTCCGCGTTCCGCGGCGAAGGCGTGATCCCATGCGCGCGCGCGTGCGCCCTCGCGGTGGCCTGCGGCGTATCGGCATCGGAGATCGGTCGCCTCGCGGACAGCGAGGGAATTCGCATCTCCGCGTGTCAGCTCGGCCTCTTCGGGTACGAGGCGTACGGCGAGAAACGGTGGGCGGGCCGGCTGGCGCGCGTCCCCGCCGCGCTGGAAGAGGAGATCCGCGCCGCCGCCGTCGGCGGCCGTCTGCCGTGCGGCGTCGCATGGCGTATCGCCGACGCGCACGGTCTGCCGAGGTTCGTCTTGGGCGCGGCGGCGGAGACGCTCGGCCTCAGGGTCTCTCTCTGCCAACTCGGCTGCTTCCCGTAGACGCCCGTCGGGCGGCAGAGCGTTCGCCGGGGCAAAGCCGCCCCGGACGGGCTCCGGTTGACCCCTCTGTGGAGCCCCGCTAGGATTCAGACGCAGGCCAAGGGGGCACTTCCGATGCACATCATCGTAGTCGGAGCCGGCACCGTCGGCTCCTGCGTCATCTCTCTCGCCGCGGCCGAAAAAGACGAGATCGTGGTGATCGAGTCGGATCCCGACCGCGCAAGAGACGTGAGCCGCGAGTTCGACGTCACCGTGCTCGACGCCGACGCGACGGCGGGGGAGACGCTCCGCGACGCGGGCGCCGAGCGAGCGGACGCTCTGATCGTCACGACGAGCGACGACGCGGTGAACCTGATGGTCGTCTCCATCGCCGTAGAACTGGGGGTCCCGTCGGTCGTTTCGGTCGTGAATGAGAAGGAGCACACGGGCTTCTTCCGACGTCTGCGCGCCAACGTCATGGAGAACCCCGAAGAGGTCGTGGCCGCGCACCTCTACAACACGGCCAAGAGACCGCGCCTGCACGACTTCGTCGCCCTGCCCGAGGAATCGCAGCTCTTCCGGCTCGAGCTGAAGGCCAAGTCGCCGCTCGCAGGCCGCACCGTGGCGCAGTCCGAGAAGGACGGGCGCCTGCCGGAGAACCTTCGCGCCGTCGCTTTCCTGCGCAAGGGCAAGAAGGCCCTCGTGACGCCCGACACGAAGCTGGAAGTGGGCGATCTCGTCACCTTCTACTCTCTCGATCGGGCCCAGGATGGGCTCATCACAAGACTGATCGGATGACGCCGCCCCTTCGGACGTCGCACTCGGACTTCGCGATCGTGGTGCGCGATGTAGGCCGGCTCTTGCCCCTGGTCGGCGCCATGGCGGTCGCGTCGCTCTTCGTCCCCCTCTTGTTCGGCGAGAGCTACGCCATCGCGCCGCTCTTGATCACGGCAGCCGTGTCGCTCGCCCTCGGAGCGGCGCTCTACTTCCCGCTACGGTGCGCCGGCGAGACCCAGCTCCGCCACGCCATGGTGACGGCGGCGGTCGCCTGGATCTTGGTCCCCGCGCTCGGCTCCCTGCCCTTCCTCCTCGTGGCTTTGATGACCGACGCCGGACCGGAAGCGGCCGCCGGGCTGTCCGTGTTTCGCGACCCGGCGAACGCCTTCTTTGAGTCTGTCTCGGGATTCACGACGACCGGACTGACCCTGTCTCCCCGGCCGGACCTCCTGTGCCACACGCTGCAATGGTGGCGCAGCTTGTCGCAATGGATCGGCGGGCTCGGGATCTTGGTCACCGCCCTGAGCGTCCTCTCGGGGCCGCGACCCGGCGCGACGCTCTACAGCATGTACTACGCCGAAGCGCGCACGGAGAAGATCCGGCCCACGGTCCGCGCGACGGTACGGACGATGTGGTGGATCTTCTTCTTGTTCACGGGCGTGAGCCTCGTCCTCCAGTGGCGCCTCGGCGCCCCGATCTGGCAGGCGGCGAATCACGCCATGACCGCCATGGCGACCGGGGGCTTCACCATCACCGCGCCGGGCGCTCGCCTCTTCCCGAACACCTGGAGCATGGTCGTCCTGTTGGGAACCATGCTCGCCGGCGCGATCAGCTTCTCGGTGCACTACGAGACGCTGGGGAGCGGGTGGCGCAAGTTCCTCTCCGACTACCAGACCCGCGCCCTCCTCGTCTTCGTGGCCTGCGGCGCCGCCCTGCTCGCGCTCGAGAATCTCTCCAGCCTGGGCGCCGTCGAGGCACTGCGCACGTCGGCCTTCCACTTCGTCTCTGCAGCGACGACGACGGGCTTCCAGACCGCTGACATCGTCCGCTGGAGCGACACGGCCAAGCTGATCCTCGCGCTGGGCATGTTCGTCGGCGGCGCCGCCGGTTCCACGGCCGGAGGGTTCAAGATCCTTCGGCTCGTCGTCCTCCTGAAGGGAGTCCAGTGGCGCTTCCGGCAGATCCTCTCCCCGCGACAGGCCGTCGTCCCCTTCCGCATCGGCCGCACGGCGCTCGACGACGACGAAGCGGGCACGCGGCTCGAGGATGCGGCTCTCATCTTCTTCTTGTGGAGCGCGTTCCTCGGCGTTGGGGTCGTCGTGCTCCTGCACACCGTGCCGTCTCATTTCTCGCTCGGCGACGTCGTGCTTGAGGTCGCGAGCGCGCAGGGGAACACGGGTCTCACGACGGGCATCACGGCGGCCTCGCTCCCGTTGGCCGCAAAGCTCGCTCTCGCGTTCAACATGTGGGTCGGTCGACTCGAGATCATCCCCGTCTTGATGCTGGTGCGGTCGTTCCTCGGCCGCGGCGCATAGCGCCCTGCGACCGCGCTAGCCCGGCCGCGCGATGAGCACCGCCGCGACGTAGCCGGCGTAGAGGGCCAGCAGATAGACGCCGCGACGGCGGGGAATGACGCCGCTCCGCGCTGGAAAGGCGAGGAGAAGCGCCGCCAGGCCGAACGCCAGCGCCAGCGCGAGCTCCGCCAGGGTCACGCGCACGGGCCGAATCACGACGGCAACGCCGATGATGAACAGCCCGTTGAAGATGTTGCTCCCGAGGATCGTGCCCAAGCCGATGTCGTCGTGGCCGCGCAGTTTGGCCAGGAGCGTCGTCGCAAGCTCGGGGACCGAGGTCCCGACGGCGACGACGGTCGTTCCGATGAGGAACGGATCGATCCCGAGGGCGACGGCGATGCCCTTCGCGCCGCTGACGATGAGCATCCCGGCTCCGACGAGGAAAACGAGCCCCGCGGCGCACCAGACTGCGGCAACCCACTGGCGGCGGCCGTCTGCGGGTTCCGAGGGGGCGCCGCGCTGCTTGCGCGCTTGGAGAATGGTGTGCGCGAGCCACGCGAAGAAGAGAGCCAGCAGGAGGAGTCCGTCGAGCCTCGACAGCATCCCGTCGATCAGGAGGACTCCCGTGATGACGGGAACCGAGAGCGCGACGGGGAAATCCCGGCGAATCGCGTCGCGCGGCGACTTGATGGAAGACACCACGAGCGCCAGGCCGAGGATCAGAGCGACGTTCACGACGTTGCTCCCCAGCCCGTCGCCGAGAGCGATCTGCGTGGTTCCGGCGACCGCCGAGCTGACGGCCACCGACAACTCGGGGCCCGACGTGCTGAATGCCGCGATCGTCGCGCCGACGATGCCTGGAGCGATGCGCAGCCAACGAGCGACGCCGACGGTACCGCGGACGAAGAACTCGCCCCCCACGCCGGCGCAGACGACGCCCGCCGCAAGCAGGATCCAGTCGAGCATTTCCTCCTCCTCAGGCCGGAGCGGAGCTCGCCCGCGGAATCGCCGCGCGGGCGAGCGCGTCGGCGCGCTCGTTGTCGGCGTCGCCGGCGTGGCCTTCGGTCCAGTGGAAGCGAACGGTGTGGCGCGCCGCGAGCCGATCGAGTTGTTGCCAGAGGTCCACGTTCTTGACCGGCTCCCACTTCTTGCCGACGCGGCGCCTCCAGCCGTTCGCCTTCCACGCCTTGATCCACTGGGTGATCCCAGACCGCAGGTACACGGAGTCCGTGTAGAGGTCGACGTCGGAGGTCTCGCGGAGCGCCTCGAGGGCGCGGATGGCCGCCAGGAGCTCCATGCGGTTGTTCGTCGTCGACTCCTCTCCGCCGGAGATCTCCTTGCGATGGGCGCCGGAGGCGAGCACGGCGCCCCAGCCGCCCGGGCCCGGGTTGCCGCTACACGCCCCGTCCGTGTGAATCGTCACTTTGACCATAACACTCCCTTGAGGTGCGGACGGGGTACGGCGCCATCCGTGTAGATCGTCACCGTAGCCATAGCGCTACGTGTACCCGATCGGGCGAGAGCTGTCGAGTCCGCCCTCAGGACGCGGGGGCGGCACGAGCCCCGCGTTGTCGCGCGTCGGCGCCGCCACTACCATCATTCCATGGACGCGCTCCCCATCGTCTTCTTCCTCGGAGATCCGTACCGTTGCGAGCGCGCCCTCGCCGAACGGCAGCAGGCTCTGCGCGCCGCAGACCCGACGGTCGAGCGTCAGGCGCGTTTCGCTGACGAGGTCGACGTCGCGTCGTTCGACATGGAGCTGCAGTCCGCGCCCCTGTTCGCGCTCGGCCGGCACTTCGTCGTGCGCGCGGTGGACAAGGCGCGGAAGCCCAAGCCCTGGGCGGAGTTGGCCGCGAAGGACCTTCCGGCGGGAACGTACGTCAGCTTCCTCGCCACGCCGGACGTCAAGTCGTCGCACCCTGTAGTCAAGGCGTGCGCGGCGCGCGGCGCGGTGGTGAGCCTGCCCTCGCCGGCGGCTCGCGGCATCGCCCAGACCGCGCGAGGCGTCTTGGCCGAGTGCGGCCTGCGCGCTTCCTCCGCCGCGCTGGAGAGCCTCGTGGCGCGCACGGGCGGCGACCTGCTCGCGCTGGCCTCGGAGGCGCGCAAGCTCCGCGCCTACGCTGGCTCCCGCGAAGTGGACGAGGATGACATCGCGTCGCTCGTCTTCCCCGGCGGGGAGCCGACGGCCTACCCGTTCTTCGACCGCCTGGGCGAGCGCGACCTCCCGGGGGCGCTCCGCGCGCTCGACGAGCTCCGCGACGACCCCGGCCGGATCCTCGGCGGGGCGATCCGGCACATGACCCGGATCACGACCTTGTGCGTGCTGTTGCGACAGCGCGTCTCGCCGTCGCAGATGGCCGACCTCGTCTCCCTGCCTGATTGGCTGCTTCGCCGCCTCCTCGGGCAGGCACGACGGTTCCGGCTCGAAGAAGCGACCGCCGCTCTCGATCTCGGGATCTCGCTGGACACCGAGGTCAAGAGCGGCGGCAGGTCTGCAATCGACGCTCTTCTCGAGTTCGTCTTCTCGGTTACTTCTCCTGTCCCGCCCACCGCGCGGGGATGAAGCGCCAGAACCCGGCGCGTTCGAGCAGGTACCGGCTCGGAATCAGGACGCAGTAGACGGTGCCCGCGATACCCAGTGCGAGCGTCACGGCGAACCCACGGAACGGGCCCGACCCCACGAACAAGAGAATCAGCGCGGTGACGAACGTCGTCGCGTTCGTGTCCGTGATCACGGCCAGCGAACGGTCATACGCCGCGCGGACTGCCGCGAGTGCGGTCTTCCCAGTTCGACGCTCTTCCTTGATGCGCTCGAAGATGATGATGTTCGAGTCGACCGACATACCGATCGTCAGGACCACACCGGCGATTCCGGCCATCGTCAGAACGGCGCCGAACGCGATGAGCCCGCCGACCGTGATCAGCATGTTGAACAAGAGCGCGATGTTCGCCACGGCCCCAAGCCGCCCGTAGAGGGCGAACATGTAGATGAGCACGAGGACGAAGCCGATCGCCATCGACATCATGCCGCGGCGGATCGAGTCGCTTCCGAGCGAGGGTCCGATGCTCGTCTCCTCGGCGATGTTCACCGAGACAGGCAGCGCGCCGGCGCGCAACACGGCGGCGAGCGTCTTCGCCTCCCCCGCGGCCATGCTTGCTCCGGAGATGGTGGTCGAGTTCTGTACCTCGCGCCATCCCTGCCGCGCGGCGGCGACGATGCTGTCCTGCAGCACCGGGTAGCTCTGGACGACGTCGTCGAGGACGATGGCCAGCATCTGGCCTGCACCGAGGTCGCGCACGACCTGCGCGAACTGCTCGGCTCCTTCCTGGCTGAACGTCAGGAGGACCATGACCTCGCCCATCGAGCCAACCTGCGTAGACGTCTTGACCGTCGCGTTCGACAGCGCGGCGCCGGTCAACAGGACGTCGCGGTCCACGACGATCGGAATCCCGGTCTTCGTGTACAGGACCTCCTGGCTGCTAGACGAGGGAACCAGGTCATCCGTCGCCGCGACTCCCGCCTTGACGACACGGCGGAACTCGAGGACGGCGGTCTGACCGATGAGCCGCCGCGCCTCCTCCGGGTCCGTCACGCCGGGGATGCTGACGAGAATGCGATCCGGCCCGTAGCGCCGGATCTCGTAGTTGGCGAGGCCGTACGTGTCCGAGCGGTTCTTCAGGATCTCGATCGTCCGATCGATCGTGTCCGTCTGCTCTTCCGACGACATCGCCGCGACTCCCTCCGCCTCGAGCACGAGGCGGACGCCGCCCTGGAGGTCGAGACCGAGCTTCATGATGTCTTTGACGGGGCGAGCAGGGATCAGAATGAGCAGCGCCGCCGCAACGATGATGGCGAGCATGGAGCCAAGTCGCAGCCAGTCGCCTCGAGTCATGCCGTGCTGTGCCATGGTTCCCCTCGCTACTTCTCGAGCTTCCGCACGATGCTCATCTTGGACATGCGCAGCTTCGCGCCCTCTTCCAGGATGAGAACGACCGACGTGTCGCCGATCGAGTCAATCTCGCCGATGATCCCGCCGGCCGTGATGACCTTGTCGCCGCGCTTGAGCCCGGCGATGAGGTTGTTCATCTCCTGCTGGCGCTTGCGCTGAGGCCTGATCAGCATGAAGTAGAAGATGAGGCCGAACGCCACCAACAGGATGACGAGCGGCAGGTACGAGCTAAGCGTGTTCTCTGTCGCACCGGACGTGGACCCCGTCCCCGTGACCTCCTGCCCCAGCGCCATCACGCCGAGGAGGAGTATCGCCAGACCGCTGACTACGATTGCACGACCCATAGCATCACTCCTTGACGGCACGCAGGTGGCGCATCGTGCCGGTCACAACAAAGAGAACTCCGATCGCGCCGAACGCGACCGCCGTCACGATGGCTGCGTGGCCTGTGATCCCCTTCCCTTCTACGATCAGCCGCTCGAGAAGGAAGAACACGACGAGCCAGAGTATACCGTACAGCCCCGACAAGATCGACGTGCGCCCGCGAAACGAGGAGCAGGCGCACACGACGTCGTAGAAGACCGAGCCAGCCGGCAGCGCGCACCAGACAAGGGCCAAGAGGTCAGGGCGAGGGAGAATCCCCAGACCGAACAGGATCAAGAGGTGGCCGGGCAAAAGGGCGAGGAGGTTCGCCACGGGCCGGACCGCGGTTCGCCGCCGTCGCGCGGCCCAGATCCCGTATCCGACCGCCGAGCACGTCGACGCCGCGGCCGCGACGCGCGTCGCGAGGCCGAACCTCCCGACGACGAGGCTGAGGGCGAGGAGGGCCAGCACGAAGGGGAGCATCCACAGGGGAAGCGGCGGGGCCGCTCGCGTCCCTTCCATCGTCATCGCAGCGCCGGCAAGAGGAGGCCGGCGAGCACGAAGAGCAGGGTGAACCCCAACACGTCGGTGATCGCGGTGAGCACGATGCCCGACCCGAGCGCCGGATCCCTGCCCACGGCGCGCAAGACGAGCGGGATCAAGACGCCGATGATGCCGGCCACGATGACGTTCAACAGCATGGCGATGCTCTCGTCGGTAATCATCTTCGCCACGGTAATCATTCTTGCAGTTCTGATTTTCAAGTGAGGAAACAATGATCCCCCGACCAATCTATGAGCTTCTGCCGTACCTGTATTTCAGCGTCGGCCTGGC
>JAKLFO010000060.1 GCA_022711155.1 Candidatus Bipolaricaulota bacterium | reverse complement strand
ATCTCGAACGCCGTCCTGGAGAGCGCACGAGACGCCCTCCTCGCCTTCCATCGCGGGCTCTTCCGCGCGTCGGTCGTCTTGTTGTCGCGCGCCGCGCTCGAGCTCGAAGGAGAGGTCCGCCAGCAGATCCCGCAGGCCTCCCTCCCAGAGCTGGACGCGCTCGTCCGTCTCGCCCACGCCGAGGGCGGACGCCTCGCGGTCCCTCTCGCGGACCGAGACGCCGCTCTGGGAAGGCTCCTGGTGTTCCCGTCCCAGTGTCGACTCGCGTACACTCTCGTCGCCGAGCGTCCGACGCCCGACGCGCGGGCGTAGGCGGCGGCTCCGCAGGAGGGGGTACGGGTGACGATCGGTCTCGGCGCTCTCGCAGCGGCCCTCGCGGCCGGAGCGGCTATCTGTGTCCAGTCTCAGCTCTCCGGCGTCCTCGGACGGCGTCTGGGATCGCTCGAATCGGCTTTTGTCGTGCACCTGACCGGCCTCGCCCTCGCGAGCATCCTCATCGTCGTCGTTCGCGGCGGCAACCTCGGCGCCTGGCGAACAGTGCACTGGACGGCCTACACGGCCGGACTCGTCGGGGTCGGCATCGTCGCGGCCGTAAGCTACGCCGTGCCGCGTCTCGGCCTCGCCACGACCCTCACGCTCACCATCGTCGCTCAGCTCCTCCTGGGCGCGCTGCTCGATCACTTCGGCTGGCTCGGCGCGACGCTGCACCCCGTCACGCCGACGCGCGCACTGGGCATCGTCGTGCTCCTGGTCGGGACGTGGCTCATCGTCCGGTAGGCGTCCGCATGCCCGCCACCGGATCGACCCGCGAAGAGCGCCGTGCGCCGGGAATCGGCCTCCTGAACGAGAAGCCGCTGCACGCCGGGCTCAAGAGCTGGCTCGCCGAGGACGGGGACGCGTTCGAGGTCCCCGTCGACGGTTTCGTCGCCGACATCGTGCGGGGGAGGACGCTCTTCGAGATCCAGACAGGCTCGGCATCCCGCCTCAAGAGGAAGCTCGCCGCCTTCTTGCGCCGCTATGAGGTGCGGCTCGTGCTCCCGGTCGCGTCGCGAAAGACGATCGTCGTCTTGGACGAGGAGGGGGCGGAGGCCGGTCGCCGCTCATCGCCGCGCCGCGAGACGGCCATTGACGCGTTCCGCCAGCTGGTCGGCCTGGGCGAGCTGCTCGGCGACTCGAACCTGTCCGTCGACATCGTCCTCGCGCACGTGGAGGAGCGGAGGAGCCCTTCGCCACGCCGGAAGGGCTTCGTCGTCGCGGAGAGGCGGATGGTCGAAGTCCTGGGCTGCGTCAGCCTGCACCATCCCGGCGACTACCTCGGCGTTCTTCCCGTGGGTCTGGAAGACGGGTTCTCGACGGCCGACCTCGCACGCGCCATGCGCCAGCCCCGCTGGATGGCGCAGAAGATCGCCTACGTCCTCCGGACGATCGGCGTTCTCGAGATCGCCGGGAAGTCGGGAAACGCGCTCCTCTACAGACGCGACCGCGCGCCCTAGGCGCGTCGCGCGGATGCCGGCCTCGCGGGCGGGTACGATCTGCCTATGGGCACAAAGACCGCGGCAAAGCATACGCTGCCGGAGTACACGATCGGAGAGGAGATCGCGAACAGCATCACGCACGGCGTGGGCGCGCTGTTGAGCCTTCTCGGCACGGCGCTCCTCCTCTATCGCGCCGCGCGCCACGGAACCGCGCTACACGTCGTGAGCTTCTCGGTCTACGGAGCGTGCCTGTTCCTCCTGCACCTCTCATCGACCCTGTACCATGCGCTGCGCCCGCCGCGCGCGAAGCGCGTGTTTCGCATCTTCGACCACTGCTCGATCTACCTGCTCATCGCCGGGACCTACACGCCGTTTTTGCTCCTCTCGCTGTGGGGAAGCTGGGGGCTCACTCTCCTCATCGCCATCTGGACCTTGGCCGTGGCGGGGATCGTGTTCAAGAGCCTGTTCATCGGCCGGCTGAAGAAGGCGTCCGTCCTCCTCTACATCCTCATGGGTTGGCTGATCGTCATCGCGGCGCGCGAGGCGTGGCTCCGCGTCCCGCACGCAGCGATCGGCTACGTCGCCGCAGGCGGCCTCTCGTACACGGCCGGAGTCGCGTTCTACGCCTGGAAGTCCCTGCCCTACAACCACGCGATCTGGCACCTCTTCGTGCTCGGGGGCAGCGTCTGCCACTACGTGGCGATCCTCCTCTATCTCGTCCCGCAGTCCTGACGCGGTGGAGAGAGGCATCCCGCGCCGCTAGAATCTGAGGAACAAGCGTCCCAGAGGGCGCTTGCCCACGAGGGGGTCCGAGCATGGCGCTTCGATGCGGGCTGGTCGGTCGGCCGAGTTGCGGAAAGACGACGGTGTTCAACGCGATCACCGCCGCCGGCGCGTCGTCGTTTGACGCCGCCGAGCTTCATCGCGCCACGGTGGAGGTTCCCGATCCTCGCGTGGTCGAACTCGTCCGTCTCTACCAGCCGAAAAAGGTCGTCCGCGCCTCGGTCGAGGTGGCCGATATTCCCGGGCTCGTCGCGGGAGACGCGGGAGGAGGGCGCACGTCGCGGCTCCTCGCCCACATCAAGGAGGCCGACGTCCTCATTCACGTCGTCCGCTGCTTCCCTGCCGAGGGGGATCCGACGCCGGTCCACGACGTGGAGCTCGTCGACCTCGAGCTGATGGCGGCGGACGCGGCCACGCTGGAGCGGAAGCGAGACCGCATCGTGAAGCGCGCCCGGATCGGAGACAAGGAGGCGGCGCAGGAGCTCGAAGACTGCGAACGCGTGCGAAGCCGCCTCCACGAAGGCGTGCCCGCGCGGCGGCAGGCGCTGTCGGAGCGAGAGCGCGCGAGCGTGTTCGAGTGCAACCTTATGTCGCTCAAGCCCGTCCTCTACGTCGCGAACGTCGCGTCGGCCGTGGATCTGGCGGGCCCCGCGGCGCTCGCTCTCACGGCGTGGGCGGCGAAGGAAGGGGCCGAGGTCGTGTCCGTCTGCGGCAGGGACGAGGCCGACCTGAGCGAGCTCCCGCCCGACGAACGGGCGCCCTTCCTCGTCGAACTCGGGCTCACGTCGCTGTCGATCGAGCGGATCATCCAGGCGGCCTACAAGGAGCTCGGCCTCGTCGACTTCTTCACCGCGGGCGAGCGCGAAGTCCACGTGTGGACCTGCCGCAGAGGCGACAAGGCGCCGGCTGCCGCGGGGAAGATCCACAGCGACATGGAGCGGGGCTTCGTGCGGATGGAGGTTATCCCGTACGCCGACCTCGTCCTGCTCGGTTCGGAAGACGCGGTCGCCAAGGCCGGCAAGCGGAGACTCGAGGGGCGAGACTACGAAGTGCAGGACGGCGACATCGTGATCATCCGGTTCACGCCACCGCGCGCGTGAGTGCGGGCGGCAGGCGGAGGGGCACCGTGCGAACCTCCGCGCCGATCGTGGCCGGCACGAAGAGCGCTTGGCCGTTCTCACACCGGGCGAAGCGCGGCGCGACGTCGGGAAGCGGCTCGGAAGCGACGAGGACGCCGTAGGCGGTATCCGCCCAGACGAGCGTGTAGTACTCGCGGCATCGCGGGTCCGCCCAGACGCAGAAGGCCCACAGTCCGTCCGGTCCCAGGAGTAGAGCGTTGAGCGCCGTGATGCGCGAGAGGGAACTCGCGGTCCACTCGAAGGCTCGTACGGGGTCCTCGCGCTCGAGGAGCGGAGCCATGCGGCGGAAGAAGCGTTCCGAGTCCGAAGCGTCCGTACCATCTTCCGGCTCGTCGAACAGGGTCCCGTTGTGGCAGAACCACCACGTCGCGCCGGCAACCTCCGCCTCGAACGGGTGTGCGCGCGCCGTATCCAGACCGCCGCTCGACGCAAGGCGAGCGTGCAGGAGGCAAACGGACGACGAGCGGACGGCGGAGAACGCGTCGTCCTCCCAGCAGGGGCGCGCGCTCCGGATCCTCGCCGGCCCGCGAACCGTTGCGAGCACGGCGCCCCACCCGTGGGGGTGGCAGACGCGGCCGAGCGACGTGTTCTTCTCGTTCGTCGCGTTCTCCCCCTGCGCCATCCGAAGGAATGGCCCGGCGAGAACGCTCGCCGGCATCCCGGCAGGCGCCCCGACCATCCTGCACATGGCGGAGAGTGTACAGGGACGGCACGCGTGCGACGGTGGCGAGACGTGAAAAGGTGAACGTACGGAGAAGCGACGACGGGAGGTCAGGTGGATCGAGAAGGGTTCCGCGCGTACCTGGAGACCCGAAGGGCAAGCGGAGAGGCGATCGAGCGGTCTCTCGCGCTCGCCGAGAGATGGGAGGCCTTCGCCCGCGCGGCGGGCCACGCTTCGGTGGCCGAAGCTCCGGCTGACATCGCCTCCGCGCTTTCGAGAGTACTCATCGACCGAGGGGAGAACGCGTACGACGCGTTCCTCGCCCTCGCGCGGTACGCGCGGTTCGTGGACAACCGCGACGCGTTCGTCATCCTGCTCGAGACGATCGACGGACATGAGGCGTTCCCGAACCTCTTCCGGAAGACGGGGGAGGCCCTAGGCAAGGCGACGCGCGATCGCGTCTTCGCAGGACAGGAGATCCCTCCGCTCGGCGTCTCGAACCTCGACAGGTCACGGCGCATGCGCGTCGTTGTCGCACGCCTGGAGGCCGAAGCGGGGCGCGATGGCGCGGAGGAGATCATCGGACAAGGGCTGCGCGACCTGCCCGACGAGGCGTTCGCGGAGGAGAGGCGACGCTTCGAGGAGGCCGGCGGCCTCGACGAGTACCTGCGCCGCAAGGGAGACGCCTTCATCGCCGAACTAGAGCGGATCCGCGACGAGGGGAGCCTGTACTTCTCCCAGCCGATCAGCGACGCGGTGATCGAGTTCGTCGAGAGCCGGCCGGAGATCCGCCAGGGCGTGCGCGTCGGCGGCGTGCTGTACGAGGCGAAGATCCCCTACATGGCAGTCGAGTACCTGCGCGAGACGGATCCCAGGCTGCGCGCGTACTACTACTGCCACTGCCCGTGGGCGCGAGAGTCCTTGCGGCGCGGCGAGGAAGCCGTGTCGGGCACGTTCTGCGCCTGCAGCGGCGCCTTCCATCGCAAGCCGTACGAGGTCCTGTTCGGGCAGACGCTCGCGAGCGAGGTTCTCGAGACGGTGCTCGACGGCGATCCGTGGTGTCGGTTCGCCATCCACCTGCCGGAGGGCGTCGCGTAGAGCCGCGTCCCGCTCAGCTGATGAGCCCGAGCTTCTTGCCGACGTCGGCGAACGTCGCAAGGACCCGGTCCATCTGCGCGTCGGTGTGCGTCGCCATGTAACTCGTCCGCAGGAGTCCTTTGCCCGGCGGGACGGCCGGCGGGATCGCCACGTTCACGTAGACCCCGGCGTCGAACAGGGCGCGCCACGCCTTCATCGTCTCGAGCGAGTCCCCGACGAGGATCGGGACGATGGGCGTCTCGCTCTCGCCGACGTTGAACCCGAGTTCCGCGAGGGAGCGGCGCACTCGGTCGGCGATCGCGTTGACGCGGCGCACGCGCTCGGGCTGTCGCTCGAGAACGTCGAGCGCGGCCAACGCGGCAGCCACGTTCGGCGCCGGCGGGCTGGCGCTGAAGATGAGCGATCGCGCGAGATGCTGGATCCAGTGGATGGTCGCTTCGTCGCCCGCGACGAATCCGCCGATCGAGGCGAGCGCCTTGCTGAAAGTCCCGACAACGAGGTCCACCTCGTCCGCCATCCCGAAGTGGGCGCCGGTTCCGCGCCCGGCGCCGAGCACGCCGACCGCGTGGGCATCGTCGACGAGGAGGCGCGCGCCGTATTTCCGGCAGATGGGCGCGATCTCGGGAAGACGGGCGATCTCTCCCCCCATGCTGAACACGCCGTCGACCACGACGAGCTTGCCCGCTCCGTCCGGGCACGCGCGAAGGACGCGATCGAGGTCATCCGGGTGGTTGTGGCGGAAGCGCGCGAGCCGTCCGAGCGCGAGGCGGCACCCGTCGACGATGCTCGCGTGGTCTTCCTTGTCGCATACGACGATGTCGCTCCGCCCAATCAGGGCGGACAGGACGCCGAGGTTGGCCTGGTACCCCGTGCTGAACACGAGCGCCCGCTCTTTGCCCACGAAGCGGGCAAGCCGCGCTTCCAGCTCGCCGTGCAGAGCCAACGTACCGTTCAGGAAACGCGACCCCGTGCAGCTCGTGCCGAACTCGCGAATCGCCCGCACGGCCGCCTCGCGCACGTCGGGGTGCGTGGTGAGCCCGAGGTAGTTGTTCGAGCCGAGCATCACGAGCCTCCGGCCCTGGATCGTGACTTCGGTGCCCTCCGTCTCCTCGAGCGGAATGAAGAACGGGTAGACGCCAAGCTCTTTCGCCCGGCTCGGGCTCGCCGGGTACCCCATGCTCTCCGCCACGGACGGGTCGTACAAGAACCCTCTGCACTTCTCGAACAGGTCGGTCACCCTATCCTCCTTGGGCGCGGGTCGCGCCGCCTCGCCCTCGCGCGTCGAGTCGGTAGTACAGAGCCAGGATCCGCTCGAACACGCGTCCCGGAAGGACCTTCTTCAGCTGCACGGCGGCGCGTTGCGGAAGAGGGCCGATCGTGTAGCGCAGACGCGGGCGTCGCGAGCCGAGGACGCGCCGAACGAGGCGTGCGATCGGCTCGGGAGTCGAGCCGCCGCGCTCGTCCGACTGGATCACCGCGAGCGCTCGTTCGAACGCCTGGCGGTAGGCGCTCTGGTCGTCCGCCCCGGACGCCCGGCTGCGCCGGTCGGTGAAGCCGGTACGGAAGTCCCCCGGCTCGATGAGGACGACGCGCACGCCGGACGCGCGAACCTCCAGGCTGAGCGACTCCGCCGCGCCCTCGAGGGCGAACTTGGACGCGCTGTACAGCCCCTGAAACGGGAGTCCCATGCGTCCGCCGATCGAGGAGACGAGGACGAGCGTCCCCGCGCCTCGCTCGCGCATCGCCGGGAGCGCCGCGCGGCAGACGCGGAGCGCGCCGAAGAAGTTTGTGTCGAAGATCGCCCGCACTTCCGCGTCGCTCGTGTCTTCGATCGCGCCGCCGACGCCGAACCCGGCGCAGTGGACGATGGCGTCCAGTCGTCCGGTCTTCCGCAGAATGTCGGTGACCGCCGCGCCCACCGACGCTTCGTCGTTGACGTCGAGGACAACGGCCTGGATCTCGGATCCGGGCGAGACCTCGGCCCGCAGGTCGCGGGCCAGCGCGTCGGCCGGCTGTCGCGACGCGGCGACGACGCGGAAGCCGGAGTCCGCCAGGTGGACGGCGCAGGCCCGCCCGATCCCCGACGAAGCTCCGGTCACGAGGACTGTGTCGCACCGACCCTTGCTCATGCGCTTCCTCCCGAACTCCTCGATCAGACGGCCCTCCGAGAGCCACAGGGCGTCCCCCGCCGAACGTGAGCGCTCACGACGAACGCGCGGTGAGCCGGTCGATCGCGTCGAGGTCGAGCCGTCCGGCCTGCCCCCACCCCGCGCGCCCTCCCGCGGTCGCGGGCCGGATTGACATGTAGAGGTCCATCGCCCTCGCTTCGAGCTCGGCGGGAGGGACAGAGGCCGCGAGCGCCGTGAGCTTCTCCTCGACCAAGGGGAGGTCTTCTCCGAACTTCGCCGCGAGATACGTTCGCACACTGTGAGGATCGATCGGCTTCGCGTCGGCGAGCGCGCGCAGCCCGTCGGTCGTCTGGAGGCACGGGATCGTCCGCCCCATGAACTGGACCGTCGTCGCCCGCATCTCGGAGCGACGCGTCTCGATCCGTTGGCGCTCGTCGGCCGGCCGCGCCTCCAGGATGCCCAGGCGTTTGCCCTTGGCCGCGGCCGTCTGTCCCGCCACCGCCCGCCCGAGCGTGAGGGCACACGCCTCATCGCGGCCGAGCCGAAGGGCAACTACCTTTGCCCAGAGGGTCAGGAAAGGCGCGCGGTTCACCAGAATGACGGACACGGCGCTCACCGCCCATCCCTGTCGGCCGCTACACCGCCTCGACCGACGCGACGCCGGGGACGTTCTCCTTGAGGACTCTCTCGATCCCGTTCTTGAGGGTCATCATCGACATCGGACATCCGTGGCACGACCCCTGCAGGCGGACACGCACGACGCCCTGTTCTGTGACTTCCACGAGCTCCACGTCGCCGCCGTCGGCGACGAGGGTCGGGCGCACCAGCTCGAGCGCTTCGAGGACTCTTTCGTACACGATCGGACACTCCTTCCACGCGTCACAGCGATCTTGGGAAGAGTACCCGCAACCGCGGGGAGAGCGCCACATCGGGGCTCGCTCGGCCCGCCTCCGACGTCGGCACAAACGAGAACGCGCCGCCCGGAGGCGACGCGTTACTGAATGTTTACGTTACCGCGCCGGCATATGTCAAGGGCACGCCGGGAAACACAAGAATGCCCTTCGAAAGAGCGTTCCCGTCATGAGCGGTACAGGCAGTGGTAGGCGGTGGGGACGCTCACGACGAGGTGGAACGTCTCCTTCGCCCCCACCTCGAACGACTCCCCGGCGCGAACCTCCCGAGCGCTCGTCGCCCCGGGAAGCCGCACCGACAAGACCCCGTCGACCACGGTCATGACCTCAACGGTGGAAGTCGAGAACTCGTAGGTCCCGGGGGCCATGACGCCGACGGTAGCCCTCCCCGACGCGCCCTCGAATTCGATCGACTTCACGTCTCCGCCGAAGTACTCGTTGACTTTCAGTGCCACGTCTTCCTCCCTTGCCGAGCTCGCCGGCAGTATACGCGTCCGCGCACGGCGAACCGGCCACGCGGGCCTTCCCCGGGTGTCCGTCCGGCCAGGTTCCCTGCCGCGCTGTCCGCGACACCCTCGCCCGTTGGCAGTATCCGTGATGCGGGGCATTGCCCGGGAGGGAAAGACCGATGTCGAGGAAGGCCGCCGCGAGCCACGGAGAACGAGATCTCGACCAGCGCCCGTTGGGCGACTCCTTCTTCGGCGAGCCGCGACGCAACCCGCGAGCCGTCCGCAGAGACCGCCTATCGCGCCGCGCCCATACGGCGCCGGAGCCATCCCAGGCGCTCGATCCGTCCAGCCGCTACGCTTGGCACGAAGGCTTCTTTGAGGACGCAGAACCCGCGAGAACGAGGAACGCGCCAGACCATGGCCGTCCCGCGTCAGGGTGAAGCGGGGGTCGCCGCGACCTCGGCGAGTTGCAGGTACCGCTCGTAGGCCGCCTCCTCGCGGGACGGCACGAGATAGTCGTAGGCCGCCATTCCCAGGCTCGCAACGGCAGAGTACGCCCAATCGTACGGCGTGAAGAGGTTGACGGGAAAGGCGAGGGCGGCCACTCCGGCAGCCAGGTTGCCGATCGCTGAGATGTAGCGGCTCCGCCGACCCTCGTCGGCGAGGCGCTGGAGCGCGAGGGCGGCGCCCGTCTCCGTCTTCCCCGCCTCTTCGTACTCCAGTTCCGCCGCGGACGGGACGAGCAGCAAGAGGACGCCGGGCAGCGCGGTGACGCCGCCGGCGAGGAACCCGTACGGCGCGAGGTCCGCGCCGAGCAAGGCCGCGCTCGCCACGCCGATCGCCACCCCCGCGCCGATGCTGACCACGCCGGAGGCCACGCGGTCGGCGCGCGCCGAGCTCGCGAGGTCCGCCAGGACATCCTGGGCCGGTCCCGCGTGCGCGCAAGCCGCAACGGCGATGAGCCAGATCGCTACCCCAGCCAAGAGCTTGTTCCAGGTCACCAGAACCTCCTTCGCATGGACCCATCCTAGCACGCGCCCCGCTCGCGGACCTCTCGCTCCCTTCGAGAGCGGGACTGGGTGGGTATTGCATTCCAGCTCCGCCGCGGGTATCGTGGGAAATGTACTACTCACTACTATGACCAGCAGAGCATCGATCTCGCGTCCCGAGCAGCAGACGGAGCGGCCGCTGACCAAGGCGGAACAACAGCGAATCCAGGAGCGTCACCACATCGAGCGTGTCTTGCGGCAGTCGAGGGCAAAATCCCTTCCGAAGTGGTTGCGCGTGCAGGACGGGCGATTCCTGGGTCTTCGCGTATCGTGGCTTCCCGTCGGCGCCGCGGTGGTCGTCGCGTGCGTCTTGCTCGGTCTGTGCATCAGCATGGTCACCCAAAACCGGAACCTATCCCAGCGCCTCAACGCGCTCCACGACCAGTCGAGCGCTCTGTCGACGAAGGTCGACGCCCTCTCGCGGATCGAGCAGACCGTCCAGCAACTCACGACGACGAACGGGGCGCTGCAGACGAAGCTCCAGGCCATCGCGGACGGCCAGGGTGAGCTCACCACCAAGCTGACGGCGGTCGAGGCAGGTCAAGCCTCCACGTCGGCGGCATGGCGCGAGGAGATCGCCGGGCTCGAGAAGACGACGCGCGAGGGTCTCGAGACCGTCGCATCGCGTCTCGACGGCCAGGAGGCGCTCGCCGCTTCGTTGCGCCAGCTCCTCGAGCAGGAAGGCGGAACCCCTCCTGCGGCGGAGACGCAACCGGCTCCGGCGACCGAAGCCGCGCCGGCTCCCTAGCAGGACCTGCGAGCAGGACTTGGGCAGAGACCCCTCTAGGCAGGGCCACGCTTTGGCAGAGCAAGCCACGGCAAGAAGGGCCGATCCCTAGGTTTTCGCGGCGCGTCGGGCTTCGACAATCTCCTCGGCGATGGAGTAGGGAACCGTCTCGTAGTGCTCAAACTGCATCGTGAACGTCCCGCGGCCGCTCGTGAGGTTTCGAATCTCCGACGCGTACCCGAACATCTCGGACAGCGGAACCATCGCCTGGAGGATCGCGGCGTTCGCCCGCGAGTCCATTCCCGTGATGCGGCCTCGCTTGCTGCACAGGCTGCCGGTGACCGCGCCCGTGTGGTCCTCGGGAACCGTCACCTCGACCGCCATGATCGGTTCGAGGAGTTCCAGGCCGGCCGCCAGACACGCCTCCCGGAAGCCCATCCTGCCGCACGTCCGGAAGGCCTGCTCGGAGGAGTCGACCTCGTGCATCGATCCGTCCGTCACGGTGACGCGAAGGTCCACCATCGGGAAGCCGGCGTACGGCCCCTCGGCCATCTCGTCGACGATGCCTCGTTCGATGGCGGCGAGGTACTCGCGGGAGATCTTGCCCCCCTTCACTTCGTCCTCGAACTGGAAGCCGGATCCCGCAGCGATCGGCTCGATACGGAAGATCATGTGCGCGTACTGCCCGCGGCCGCCCGTCTGCTTGACGTGGCGGTATTCGTGGTCGACCGCCGAGAGGATGGTCTCGCGATAGGCGACCTGGGGTCGGTCGGAGACGACCGGAACGCCGAACTCGCGGCGCAGGCGGTCGACGATGATCTCAAGGTGAAGCTCACCCATTCCGGAGACGATGACCTCGCCCGTCTCCTGGTTGGTGCGGACGACGAAGGTGGGATCCTCTTCCGCGAGGCGATGGAGTGCGTGCGACAGCTTGTCTCGGTGGTCGCGCGACTCCGC
>JAKLFO010000006.1 GCA_022711155.1 Candidatus Bipolaricaulota bacterium | reverse complement strand
GCCCCTCGCGCGCTCACGAGGAGCTGGAAGAAGATGGCGATGGCGACGATCGCGACCTTGACGGGGTTCCCGATCCCAAACACCAAGAAGAGGAGAAGGATGAACGCAACCTGAGGGATCGGATAGACGATGTAGATCATCGGCGAGAACAGGCGGTCGAGCCACCGCTCGTGCCCGATGAGGAGCCCGAGGGGATACCCGGTCGCGAAGGCGATCAAGATCGCGAGCGTGAGCCGCCACGCGCTCGTCCAGAAGTTGCGGAACAGGAGCGGACCGAGCCGCTGCATCTCGTGGAGCGCCTTCACCGGGTTGGGCAGGTACTCGACGCCCTTGACCTTCAGGATGATGAGGCTCGCGATCTCCCAAAAGGCGAGCAACAAGGCGAGGCTCGCGATGTAGATCGCGACGCGCCCGGCGAACGACCGATCGCGGACCCTATCCGACACGTACGCGAGCGCCCTCTTCGCCTTCCGCTGCGCCATCATCGCTCCAGTGCGGCGCGCAGCCGCCGGACGGTCTCGGCGAACGCCGCCGTCTTCCGGTAGTCCTGCTCTCCCATCGACGTGTTCTCAACCATCTCCTTGACCCGCGCCGGGCGATCCGTGAGGACGGCGACCCGCCGGCCGAGGAAGGCGGCCTCCTCGATGTCGTGCGTCACCAGGACGAGAGCGAACGCGTGTTTGGCCCAGAGCCGCAAGAAGAGGTCCTGAATCCTTTCTTTCGTCAACGTGTCGAGCGACGCGAGCGGCTCGTCCATCAGCATGACGCTCGGGGACGTGGAGAGAGCGCGGGCGACGCCGACGCGGCGCTTCATTCCCTCGGACAGCTCCGACGGATACCGCCTCTTGACCTCGCCGAGCCCGAGCTCGTCGAGCACGGCGGCCGCCGTCGTCTTGGGGTACTCCTTGCCCAAGAGGAGGCTCAAGTTCGCGTTCTGCCACACGGTCTTCCACGGGAGGAGTCCGGCATTCTGGAGGATGAGCGCGATCTCGCGCCGCGGGCGAACGAGTGGATCACCATTCACCAAGATGGTGCCGCTCTTCGGACGCACGAGCCCGGCCATGGCGAACAACAGGGAGGACTTGCCGCACCCCGACGGTCCGATGAGCGCCAGACTGTCCCCCGGTGCGACGCGGAGGGAGATCCCGTCGACGGCACGCACCGCCGACGCCTTCTTCCCGTACTCGACGACCACGTCTTGCGCGTCGATCATGGAAGGAGGTCGAAGCGGGTGAACTCCTCGAACGTCACGCTGCCCGACGTGTATCCCTTGCGGTGCATCCAGTCCGTCATCGAGTCAAACGTCTCGCGAGAGAGGCTGCCCGGCGCGTCAAATGTAGGAATCGATATCGCGTCCAGCGTCTGTTGCTGCACGGTCGCGCGATTCGCCCCCTCGAAGAAGAGCCCGATCACCACGTCGAGCCCCACGTTGATGATCTCGTCGCGCGGCGTCGTGTTCATCCGCTTCACGGCCTCGTCGTACACGCGTAGGAACGTCGCCACGTCCGCGCTCCGACGCGCGAGGACGTCCGAGCGGAAGACGAGCACGCGCGGCGTCGCCTGGAGATCCGAGAAGTCCGACAGGACGACGAGCTGCGCCGGGACTCCGCTGACGGGAATGAGGGTGCGGATGTAGGAGTAGTACGGCTCCAACAGGACGGCCACGGGCATCGTCTTCGCTCCGAACCACACTGCGACCTGCAGCGTGTCGCTGAAGTACGTGTAGCGCGTGAGCCAAGCGCGAGGCAGCTTGTTCGCCGCCAGGAGCTGATCCAGCAGGTACTCCTCGTCGGTGCAGTACGTCACCGCGATGTACTGGTCGTTCGCGATCAGATCGGCCAGACTGGACGGCCCGAAACCTAGGTGCGACACAAGGGCGAGCCGCAGCCCGCCTGCCGGGGGCGTGGATGCGGCGCTTGAGACTACCACCACGGATCGGTTGGTGCAGTAGTCGAGCACGGCGGTCGTCAGGTCGGCCAGCACGGCGTCGAGGTTCCCGGTGAGAAGAGCGGTGCTTCGTTCCTGATTATCCGTGATGCCGACGACGTCGACGTCGAGGCCCGCGTCGTCGAACATGCCCCACGACTCCGCAAACGCTATCGGCAAGGACTCCAGCACCGGCGGGAGGCTGATACGCAGCGGCGTCGCCGTCGCACCCACGGCGGCGACGGCGGCGACCAGGACTGCAAAGCGAACGACACGTCGCAGCTCGGACATCAGGTTCCCCCTAGCTCCTTGGGATCCCGCGAATTATACCGGCAGCGCGAGAGGCAGCCAACGAAGCCTTTCGGCGCCCGGACGAACTTGTTACGATCGCGGATCTATGGATCGGATCTCGACGTGGCTGTGGCGCTATCGCGGGCGGGTGTTCACCGGGTTCCTCGCTCTCGTCGTCGTCGACGGCGCCACCCTCGTCATGCCGCTCGTCATCGGGCGAGCGGTCGACGATCTCGCCGATGGGAGCGCGAACCTCTTCGTCTACGCCCTCTGGATCGTCGGCCTCGCCGCCGTCGCGCTCGTCCTGCGCTACGCTTGGCGCCTCCTCCTGATCGGGACCGCTCGGCGAATCGAACGAGCGCTGCGCGGGAAGCTCTACAGCCACCTCCTGGCGATGCCGGCGTCGTTTTACAACGAGACGCGGACCGGCGACCTGATGGCTCACGCGACGAACGACATCGACGCGGTGACCGGCGCGTGCGGCTGGGGCCTGATCACGATCATCGACCCTCTCGTCATGATCCCCGTATCGCTCGGGATCATGCTGTCGATCGATCCGCAGATGACGCTCTACGCCGCCATTCCCCTGCCGATCCTGACCATCGTCATGCTCGTGTTCGGCCGCGTGATTCACCGCCGGTTCGAGCGCGTTCAAGAAGCGTTCTCCGCCGTGATGGAGAAGGTTCGCGAGAACGTGTCCGGGGTCCGCGTGCTCAAGTCGTTCGCGCAGGAGCCGGGATCGGAGCGCGACTTCGCGTCAACCAACCAGCGGCTGGTGGACGAGAACATGTCCCTCGTGCGCGTGCACGGCGTATTCCACCCGCTGATCGAGCTGCTCGGCGGAGCGACGCTGGCGATCATTCTCTGGGTCGGCGGATCGAGCGTCATCCACGGCCGCGTGAGTCTGGGCGAGTTCGTCGCGTTCGCCCAGTACTTGTCGATGCTGATCTGGCCGATGATCGCCGTCGGCCAGGCGATCAGCTTCCTCCAACGAGGCTCGGCGTCTCTCCAGAGGATTAACGCGCTCCTGACGCTCCAGGCGGACATCGCCGAGCCTGATGTCCCCCAACCCGTCTCCAGCGCGTCGCTCGACGTGCGCGGCCTCACCTTCGTCTACCCGGCGCCGGAAAAGCAGACGCGTCCTGCAGCCCTTGCCGACGTCACGGTCCACGTGCCCGAGGGAGCCACGCTCGGCGTCGTCGGACTCACGGGTTCGGGAAAAAGCACGCTCGCACACCTCATTCCGCGGATCTTCGACCCGCCGGCGGGCACCGTCTTCGTCGGCGGCGCAGACGTGCGCGACCTTTCCCTAACCGAACTTCGCTCGGCCGTCGGGTTCGTGCCGCAGGATCCGTTCCTGTTCTCGGCCACGGTGGCCGAGAACATTGCGTTTGGCCGCCCGGACGCGCCGCGCGAGGCGATCGAGCGGGCCGCCGTCCTCGCCGGCATCCACGAAGAGATCGTCGCGTTTCCAGAGGGCTACGAGACGCGCGTCGGAGAACGCGGCCTGTCCCTGTCGGGTGGGCAGAAGCAGCGAGTGGCCATCGCGCGCGCCCTGCTTTGCGACCCTCGCATCGTCGTGTTCGACGATCCGTTGTCGGCGGTCGACTCCGAGCGCGAAGACACGATTCTGGCCAACCTGCGCCAGTTCTTCGCGGGGCGGACGTGCATCCTCATCGCGCACCGGCTGTCGGCAGTGAAAGAGGCAAACGAGATCATCGTTCTCGACGAGGGGCGCATCTCCGAGCGCGGCCGGCACGAAGAACTGATCGAGAAGGGCGGCATCTACGCCCGCGTGTGGGAGCTGCAGCAGGCCGAGCGGGAGGCGGAGGCGCTATGAGCGAGCCGTTCCGCGACGACGAGATCGTCGGCAAGGCGTTCGACGCCCGCCTCACGGGGCGCATGCTGCGCTTCCTCAAGCCGTACCGAAGCATCTTCATCATCTGCGTCCTCTTGACGATGGTGCTCGCGGCGATCGAACTTGCGCTGCCCTACATCACCAAGACGGCGATCGACACCTACATGACCCTGCCGTACGGCGTCGTGGAATGCGAGACCGCACCTCTGTCCGGCGAGCCCGTTGATCTCGGCGGCGGGCGTTACCTTGTGCGCATGGCCCGTGTCGACTCGGAGACGCTTCGCGCCTGGCAGGCTGCGGGCGCCATCGGGACCGAGCGGTACCTGTTCGTCCGCGCGGACGACGAGGACGCGCGGATCGCCGAACGCTACCCGGACGCCTTCCGCTCCGCCCCGGGAGGCTTCCTCGCTGATGAGGCAGCGTTGCGTCGTCTTTCGCCGCGCGACACGGAGGACCTGCGAGGCGGGGAGCTCGCGAGCATCCTGCGACTCGCCCTCCTGTACGGATTTGCCCTTCTCGTTCGCTTCGCTTTCGGCGTCGCCCAACGGTACCTGCTCGAGTACACGGGTCAGCGCGTCATGTACGACATGCGACGCCAGATCTTCGCGCACATCCTGCGCCTCAAGGTTTCGTTCTTCGACAGCGCGCCGGTCGGACGACTCGTCACGCGCGCCACGAACGACGTCGCGGCGATCAACGAGTTCTTCACCTCGATGCTCGTGAGCCTCTTCCGCGACGGATTCCTCGTCGTCGGCATCCTCGTCGTCATGCTGCGGATGGAATGGCGGCTCGCGCTCGTCGTGTTCGCGCTCTTCCCGATCATCGCCGTCGCAGCGTGGCAGTTCCGCAACCGCGCCCGGGCGGCCTTCCGCGAGATCCGCAAGCAGATCGCCCGACTCAACGCCTACATCCAGGAGTCCATCTCGGGCATCCGGATCATTCAGGTCTTCGTCCAGGAAGACGCGGCGAACCGTCGCTTCCTCGAGATCAACAAGGCGAAGTACGACGCCGACTACCGCCAGATCATCACGTACGCCACCTTCCGCCCGCTCATGAGCTTCCTGAGCTCGCTCGCCGTGGCTCTCGTCTTGTGGTACGGCGGCCTGCGAACGCTCGGCGGCAGCCTCACGCTGGGCGCGCTGGTCGCCTTCTTGCAGTACGTGCGGATGCTGTTCGAGCCGATCATGAACCTGTCTGAGGGGTACAACATCCTGCAGGCGGCCATGGCCTCGGCGGAGCGCATCTTCGGCCTCCTCGACGAGCCGCGCGAGAGCACGGGCGGCGGCGCGAAGCCGGAGCGGTTCGAGGGCACGCTCGAGTTCCGCAACGTCTGGTTCGCGTACGGAGGCGAGGACTGGATCCTGAAGGACGTCTCGTTCGTCGTTCGTCCTGGCGAGCGCGTCGCGATCGTCGGGCCGACGGGCTCCGGCAAGACGACGATCATCCGCCTCCTCCTGTCGATGTACCCCATCCAGAAGGGAGAGATCCTCGTCGACGGGCGACCGATTGAGGACTACGACGTGGCCTACCTCCGATCGCAGATGGCCGTCGTGCTGCAGGACGTCTTCCTCTTCTCGGGTACCGTGCTGGACAACATCCGCTTGCGCTCGGATATCCCAGAGGACAAGGCGATTCAGGCGGCGCGCTTCGTGAGCGCCGACTTCGTCGAGGCGCTTCCGGGCGGTTACCAGGCTGAGGTGAAGGAACGAGGAGCCACCCTGTCCGCCGGCGAGCGCCAACTCCTCTCGTACGCCCGCGCGCTCGCCTTCGACCCGAAGATCCTCGTGCTCGACGAAGCCACGGCGAGCATCGACTCGCAGACCGAGAACGTCATCCAGTCGTCGCTTCGAAAGCTGCTCCGCGGAAGGACGTCGATCGCCATCGCGCACCGCCTTTCGACGATTCGCGAGTCGGATCGAATCCTCGTCCTCCACCAGGGCGAGGTCGTCGAGGAAGGCACGCACGACGCGCTCCTCGCGGCCGGCGGCCTCTACGCCGCGCTCTACCACCTGCAGTTCCGGACCGACACGGGCTCAGTTCCGACCTAGGCGCTTGGTGGCCCTCCGACGCCGCGGGCCGGGCGCACTGACCGATCCATCTCGGTTGACAGCCCTTCTTTCCCGCGTACCCTTGGCAAAGAGGGAGGCAAGATGGACCTCGACATTCCGAGGCTCGGCAGAGCGGAGCGCCGCTCGCCCCTTCAGTTGTCGGTCGCGCGCGGCGACCGCGTCTGCAACTTCGTTGGCGACGACGAACGAGTCCTCTACAGGCCGACGGTCGGCGGAGCTCCGTGCGAAGGGGAGGGGAAAGAATCCTTCGAGCGCGCCGGCCCGCGAGAGAGGATCTTCTTCGATCCGGCCGAGCTTCGCGTGGGCATCGTCACCTGTGGCGGCCTCTGCCCCGGCACGAACAACGTGATCCGCGCCGCCGTGATGGAACTCTGGTTCCACTACAACGTCCGCCGCATCACGGGCTTCCGCTATGGCTTCGCCGGGCTCGTGCCCGAGTCGGGCCACGAACCGATCCCGCTCACGCCCGAAGTCGTCAACGACATCCATCACGCTGGCGGATCCATGCTCGGCTCGTCGCGCGGCGCCCAGAGCGAGGAGTCGATGGTCCGCACGCTCGAGCGGCTCGAGATCGGGCTCCTGATCGTCGTGGGCGGCGATGGGACCATGCACGGAGCGAGCGCCATCCACCAGGAGATCGTGCGTCGCGAACTCCCGATCAGCGTGGTCGCCGTGCCCAAGACAATCGACAACGACATCGGCCTGGTCGAGAAGACGTTCGGGTTCGAGACGGCGTTCTCGATCGCCGTCGACGCGGTCAGGGCCGCGCACGTCGAGTCGAAGGGCTACATCAACGGCGTCGGCCTCGTGAAGCTCATGGGGCGCTACTCGGGCGCCATCGCGGCCCACGCCGCGCTCGCCGAGCCGGACGTCAACCTGGTCCTCATCCCGGAGGTTCCGTTCACGCTCGGCGGCGGCAGGGGGCTCGTCGAGTGGCTCGTCGACCGCCTCGCACGACGCCGGCACGCCGTGATCGTCGTCGCGGAAGGAGCTGGTCAAGAGCTGCTGGAAGGGGGACAAGCGGAGGAGCGGGACGCATCGGGGAACCTGAAGCTGCACGACATCGGTCTCTTCCTTCGCGACCGGCTCGGGCAGGAACTTGAGGCGCGCCGAATCCCCCATGCCTTCAAGTACATCGATCCGAGCTACATGATCCGATCGGCTCCCGCCAACCCCAACGACTCCATCTACAGCTCGAACCTGGCGCGCAACGCCGTGCACGCGGGCATGAGCGGCCGCACGGGCCTGCTCGTCGGCCTGTGGAACAGCCACTTCACGCACGTCCCGCTTCAGGCCGTCCTCGAGAAGCGGAACACGGTCGACCCCGAGGGAGACCTGTGGTTGGCCGTGCTCGAGTCGACCGGCCAGCCTGCCCAGTGGGCCTAGCTTCCAAGCGATGGAGAGAGGCGCCGCACCAGGTCGGCGAGCATGTCGTCCGGCCACCGTGCGGACTCCCACGGGAACTCGGTCGCCGGGTCGCAAGCGAAGAGCGTCAAGGTGAGCGTCATCTCCCCCTCGAGCGCCAGCGTGCCCGGACGCACTGCGGGGACGAGGCGAGACGACGCCTGCGTCACGAACGTCCCACGGTAGTCCGCGCGCGTTCCGTCGCGGAAGACGGTGAGGTAGCACGTTCCCGCGACCGAACCCGACCCGAGCGCGGGCGAGTCCTCAACGGCGAACCCGGCGACCAAGTCTTCCGGGCAGGCTCCCTCTCGCTCGGCACGCGCCCAGACGACCGCCCAGCCGGACCCACAGAGCGCGGGGACCTCGAGCACGCCCCGCCCGTACCCGAACCCTGTCAGCACGAGACCCGGTAGCTCAAACGCGATCGACCCGTCGAGCTCTGCCTCGAGACCTCGCGAGGAGAACCAGCCGCTCGCAAGGCCGCCCCCTCGCGCCGTGACGACGAGCGCCGTGTCCGCGGCGAGCACGGTGAGGGCAAACGGAACCGAGAGGAAGACGGAAAGAGCCAGCCAGCGAAGAGGCTTCACGAACCACCCTACCCGCTTCGCTGGCTGCCGACAAGCGGGTCCGGCCGCAGCCGGACCCGTGCAGACACTCCTACTACGGCGCCACGGCCTCGGCCGCGTTGACGCGTCCGTAGCCGTACGCCGGATCCTGTCCTGGCTTCCCGAGGTCGTCCGCCGAGTTGCGGAGCGCGGCTTCGAGTTGCGCCGGCTTCACGTCTCGCCCCAGCTTCTCGACGAGCAGCGCGGCAACGCCGCAGACGTGCGGCGCGGCTTGGCTCGTTCCCGCGTACCAGGCGTACCCGCCGTTCACGCAGTTCAGCACCATATCGTAGTACCAGGTGCCGTTCGGGTAGAGCTGGAAGTCGCCGCCGGGCGCCGCGAAGTCGATCGGCGTCCCGTAGTTGCTGTAGGACGCGAGGTTGTCGAGAGAGACCGACGAACCCGGCGTCCAGCCGACCGGACCGGTGGCCGAGACCACGAGGCCGTTGCCCACGTCGCCCGGGATGTGCAGGATGCCGGCGTCGCCCGTGCCGTCGTGGGCGTCGTTCCCCGCCGAGCACACGACGAGGAGGCCCTGCTGAACGGCGTAGTTGATGACATCGCGCAGGAGGTTGAGGAACGCCGCCACCTCATCGCCCGGCTTCTCCCAGTGAGCGACGTACGCGCCGAGACTCATGTTGATGATGTCCGCGTCTACGGCCACGGCGTGGGCGATCGCCTCGATCGTCCAGCTGAAATACCCGGTGCCTGCGGCATCGAACACCTTGATCGCGATGATCGTCGCGTTGGGCGCCACCCCGATCACGCCGCGCGCGTTATCCGCCGCGGCGATGATCCCGGCGACGTTCGACCCGTGCCCGTCGTAGTCCTCGATCGTCTCGCCTGGAACCATCGACGCGCTCGCCGCGAAGTCGATGTTCGCCGCGAGGTCCGGATGGTCCGTGTCAATTCCGGTGTCGATCACCGCCACGCGGGCGCCCTCGCCCGTGTACCCGAGATCCCACGCGCCTGGCGCGTCGATCGCGAGCATGTCCCACTGGTACCGGAAGTAGCCCTCATCGCTCCCGATGTGCTCAGGGTCGAGCGCCTCGCTCTTCGGCGCCGGCGCTTTCTCGAGTGCGAGGTCGCGGATGACGGCCGTGACGTCCTTCGCCGCGCGCGCGTTCCCGGCGAACGCCTCATCGCCGTAGGCTACGACCACGTGCATGTCGGAGAGCACGGCCTTCACGGTGCCGCCGAGTGCCGCGACGGCTGCGTCCACATCCTTCGGCATCTGCCGGAAGACGAGAAGGTACCCATTCTCGGGAACGACGGACCTCGAACCGACGAGGCCGGCCGGCTGGAACACGTCGCACCCTGCAAGCACGAGCGCCGCCAGGGATAGGAGCGCGATACCTACCACGACTCGTTTCTTCACGTTGCCTCCCTCGTATCTCCGTACAGGATGTTGAGTACCTGACGCTGGTATCTTACTCTACGTCGGAACGGATGGTTGGGCAAGAGACGCGCGGCGCGCTCGAGAACTGGGCCAAGACCATCGCCGCAAGCAGGAGGCCGCAGCCGAGGAGCGAGCGAGCGTTGAGCTTCTCGCCGAGGATGAGCCAGCCTCCCAAGGCGGCGAAGACAGCCTCCAGGCTGAGGACGACTCCGGCGCGCGACGGCTCGACCCGTCGTTGCCCGAACACCTGGAGCGTGTAGGCAACCCCGACCGAGAGGAGCCCTGCATAGGCGATGGCTCCGCTCGCCGCGATGCACCCCGCGAGCGACGTCGACTCCCAGAGAAGCGAGCCGGCCAGGCTCACGGCACCGCAGATTGCGAACTGCACGAACGCGATGCGCAGCGCGCCGGCTCGGCCGACCAGCCAGTCGATCAGATGGACGTGGACGGCCCAGACCAGGGCTCCGAGGAGGACCCACGCGTCGCCCGCGGCGATGCGCAGGGGACCCACGACGCTTAGGAGGTAGAGACCGGCGGCGGCCAACGGCGCCGCAAGCGCCATCGCCCAACGGATTCGCTGCCCGCGAGCCAGTCCAAACAGCGGCACGAGGACGACGTACAACCCCGTCAGGAATCCGGCCTTCCCCGCCGTCGTCGTGAGCAGGCCCACCTGCTGGAGGTTGGCGGCGACCGTCAGCACGAGACCCGCGGCGACGAGTCCGCAGGCTGTCGCCCGATCGAGCGCCCTCGGCGCGGCCGCCGGGCGGGAGCGCGAGGGACGGAAGAGGAAAGGCGCAAGGACGAGCGCGCCCAAGAGGAAGCGGACGCCGTTGAAGAAGAAGGGACCCACGTGCTCCATTCCCGCTCGCTGCGCCACGAACGCGAACCCCCAGATCGCGGCGGCGGCGAGAAGGAGCCCGCTGGCTGCGAGACTCGAACCGGGCCGATCGATCGCCATGCCCGGCATTCTAGCCGCCCGGAGGGCGAACGCCGATCCAGAGGAACGGCCCATTGCCCGCTTGCGATGGGACACGGGACCCGCGCGGCGGCCTGCGCGAGGCTACGCTGACGCGGGAACCTTGGGGAGGTGGACGTGTCGTTCGATCTCGGCATCTTGTTGCGGCTCTTCGTTTCCATCCTCCTCGGCGGGGCCGTCGGCCTCGAGCGCCAGGCGCACGGGCGGGCCGCCGGGCTGCGGACGCACATCCTCGTGTGCCTCGGTTCGACGCTGGCCATGATCGTCACCCAGACGTTCGCCCCCAACGTCGATCCGGGCAGGGCTCTTGCCGGCATCCTCACGGGAATCGGCTTCCTGGGCGCCGGCGTCATCGTGAAATCGAACGAGATCGTCCGGGGCCTCACGACGGCCGCTTGCGTCTGGTTCGTCGCCGCACTGGGAGTCGCCGTGGGCCAAGGGCTCTACGTCATCGCCGGCGTCAGCACGGCGCTCGTCTTGATCGTTTTGACGATGCTGTCGTGGTTCTCGCACAAGGTGCCGACGGTCAGCTACCACACCGTCGTGGTTCGGGCGGCGACGTTCGACGCATCGGCGCTCGACGCGCAATGCCGCGAGATCTTCAAGCGAGAGGGGTTCCGCATCATCGCGGTGTCCAGCTCGATCGCCAAAGCCCCGGCCGCGGTCGCGCTCACGTTCCGCGTGCGAACCAGGAAGGCGCCGCAGATCGTGCAGCTCACCGAGCCGCTTCTCGCCCTCCCCCACGTGACGCAGGCCGACTGGGACTAGGCGCGTCGCACGATCTCGCCGTACGGCTCGTCCTTCTTGCGCGACCCTCGACCGGTCGCCGTCTTCCCGCGCCCCTTTCGGGTCTCCTGAACGGGCAGGCAGTACACCCAGTATCGGATGCCGCTCGGCCTCTGCCGCGAGGGCAGCTCGGTCGGAGTGCCGATCCCGTGGATCTCGTGCTCGAATCCCGGGAAGTGGTCGTCGAACGCTTCTAGGCTCTGCAGGTAGTCGCACACGGCGGCGTTCGCTTCCTCGCCTGGCATGAGCACGGGGATGCCCGGCGGGTACGGCACGAGGCCGACGGCGACGACGCGACCTTCAAGCTCATCCATGGGCACGCGCTCGACGCGGTCCTTCACGAGCTCGCGGTACGCCTCGCGCGCCGTCACGCGCGGCACCGGCTGGTTTTCCGGCAGCCGCAACGCCTTCTCTTTCTGGACCAGCTGCGACTCGCGCACAAATCGGTGCATCTCCTGGCACAGGTCGTACAGGCTGATGTCGCCGCCGTAGCGATCGGGGTAGTACTCCACCAAGCTCGGGATCGCTTCGCTGAGCGGCGCACGCGTGTCGTAGAGGTGCTTGAACTCGAACAGGGCGCTCACGAGCGTGCCCCACTTCCCTTTCGTGATCCCGAGCGAGAAGAGGAAGAGGACCGTGTAGTGTCCGGTCTTCTCGGCAACGATCCCCTCCGAGTCGAGGAACGCGGTGACGACGGGAGCCGGAATGAACGCCTGCGTCGGGACGTCGGGCAGAATCGGCTGCGCGTCGGGATCGAGAAGCGACCCATTGGGCGCAATCCCCGGTGTGATGAGCGTTACCTTGATCGGATCGAGCAGGCAGTATCCCGACGTCAGGCTCTTGAACCCGTGCCACGCCGCGCCGGGCTCGAGCGTCCAGCACTCCGGGCGCGTCGCCAGCGTCTCGGACTCCGCGTCTTCGAACCGCACGACGCCGCGCTTCGTGCGAACCTTGTCCGGCTGCCAGACGCGGAACCACCAATCCTTCTTTTCTTTGCGGTCTCGCTCGAGGCGCGCCATGACCTGCCGGAAGGCGACGGCCTCATCGATCGACTCCTGCGTCAAGACCCGTCCCGCCCCGCCCGACATCATGGCCGCAGCGACGTCGTTCGAGGCGATGATCGCGTACTGCGGCGAGGTTGAAGCGTGCATCATGTACGACTCGTTGAAGCGATCGTGCTCCACCGGAGCCCGCGGGCTCGACTTGATGTGGATCATCGACGCCTGAGACAGGGCGGCGAGCAACTTGTGCGTCGATTGGGTCGCGAAGATCGTCGGGGCGCCGTCTTCCTCGACGTCGATCGCCATGGCGTACCGATCCTCGTAGAGCGGGTTGAACTTCGCGTACGAGTACCACGCCTCATCGAAGTGAATGCGCCGCACGCCCCCGTTGATCTGGGCGAGGATCTGCCGCACATCATAGCAGAGCCCGTCGTAGGTCGAGTTCGTGATCACGAGCAGCTCGGCTTCGTTCGGCTTCGGCGCCAACGGGTCCAGGAGAGGATGGGTACGAATCCGCTCGGTCACTTCGGCCCAATCGAGCCGCTGCGGCGGCACCGGGCCGATGATTCCGTAGTTGTTCGAGTCGGCGAGGAGGTACGTCGGGATCGCGCCCGAGAGCCGGATCGCCTGCTCGATCGACTTGTGGCAGTTGCGGTCGATGACCACGCTGTCCCCGCCGATGACCGAGGACTGGAAGACAATGCGGTTCGACGCCGACGATCCGTTCGTCACGAAGTACGTCATGTCGGCGCCGAACACGGTCGCCGCGTTTCTCTCCGCCTTGCCGACCGGCCCGGAGTGCTTGAGGAGCGAGCCAAGCTCGCCGACCGAGACGGACAAATCGGAGCGGAAGAGCTGCTCGCCGAAGAAGCGCACGAACTCCTGTCCGACCGCCGACTTCAGGAAGGCCGTTCCGCCGCAGTGCCCGGGCGTGTGCCACGAGTACTCGTACTCCTCGGCGAAGCTGACCATGGCGCCGAAAAACGGCGGCAAGAGGATGTTCGCGTACTTCTCAATCGCGCTCGAAACGCGTCCGGCGACGAAGGTTGCCGGATCTTCGAGCTTCCAGATGTACTCGTCGATCTGCTCGACGACCAAGAGGTCGATGTCGCGGACTTCGGTTCGATCGGCAAGGAGGAACACGGGCAGGTACTCGCCGTGGCTGCGCGCCGCGCGGATGAGCTGGCGCACCTCCTCCGGCTCGCTCGGATCCCACGCCACGAGCAGGCAGCCGAGGTTCGGGTTCGCCTCGATCAGCGCGAGCCCGTCCTCGACGTCGTGCGTGGCGTGCGTGGGATATCCGAGCTGTTGGAGCTTCTCTGCGATCGCGCGGATCCTCTGGCTGGCGAACGACGCCTCGTCCCACGTGGGATCCACAATCACTACTGGGTATTTCGGACGCGTGCTCATCGACCGTTCGGTCACCTCCGGATGCGATCCCTGGGCCGTCCGTCGGAAGTGACGCTGCTCGGGATCTGCCATCCACGGAATGAGGAAGCGGAATCACTGAGCGACCCACTCCCCCTCGAAGCTTGACAGAGATCCATGATCGTAGAATCGCGCCGCCCGCGCGTCAACTCTTCGCCCGGCCCAGTCGGCGTTCGCCGCTCCCGCCGCGGCCGGCCGCGCCGGCGCGGTCTCCTACGTCACGCGAGGAGCCCTACGAGGGGGAGCCGCCGGCGTCCGCGCGCGACCACGTTCGCGCCTGGTTCTTCTCTTCCTTGGCGCGGAAGGCAGCCTCGAGGTCGACGCCGTAGCGATTGGCGATCGCGCAGAGGTAGATCAGGCAGTCCGCCAGCTCGTCGGCAACGTCCGCTGCCCGCGACGACGGATCCACCTTGAGTCCTTCGGCACGGCGCACGGCGCGGAAGAGCTCGCCCAGCTCCTCGCCCAGCAAGAGGCACTTGTCGCGCGCCGACTGGTCGGAGAAGCCGCGCTCCTCCTCCAGTTCAGCCACGTAGCTTTGGAGTTGGGCGAGATCGGGCTGTCGGCCGAGATGGGGCACGCGACCTCCTTGGGACGCTATCCGGCGGACCTGTCTCCGCCGCCGTGAGAGACCTGCGCGTGCGGAGGGTGGTAGTGCACGTGGACCTCACGCACGAAGCGGATTTCGGAGACGAGCGTCGCCTCGACGCGGCTCGCGATCGCGTCCCCCTCGGCCACGGTCAGCGTCCCGTCGATGGCGATCGTGAGGTTCAGCACCAGGTAGGGACCGAATCGGTGCGCGCGGATCTCGTCGATTCCCCCCACGCCCACGACGCCGCGCGTGAGTGCCTCGATCTCGCCGCGCATCGTGCGCTCGAGGCTCGTGTCCATCAAGTCCGACGCCGTATCGCGCACGATGTCGACGCCCGTCTTGAGCACGAACAGAGCGACCAGCGCGCCGGCGAGTGGGTCGACCCACGCGTACCCGAGCCGTCCGAGGAGGATTCCGATCGAAGCCGCGCTAGCAGACAAGACGTCATTTCGGTGATCGGCCGCCAACGCCAGGAGGGCGATGTTCTTCATGCGTCGCCCAACTCGGCCGGTGAACCACGTCAGCCCGAGCTTGACCAGGACGGTGCTGAGTGCGACCCCGAGGGCGACCCACGACATCACGGTCACTGGCTGTGCCGCGGCGCCCGTGGACAAGACGTCGAACGTCCCGTTCACGGAGTCCCAGAAGATCGTCACGCCGGTTGTGATGACGAACGCGCCCACGACGAGCGCCGCGATGCTTTCGAATTGGCGATGCCCGTACGGGTGCTCCTCGTCGGGCGGCTTCCGCGCCGCGCGCATGAAGATGGCGACGACGGAGTAGTAGACGACATCAGACGTTGAGTTGATGCCATCCGCGAGGAGCGCCTGGCTGTGCCCCAGGATTCCCACGGCCACTTTGGCGACGGCCAAGACGACGTTCGCCGCGAGGCCCAGCGTGACGCCGAGCCGTAACGCGCGAGCTTCCGCCCTTCCACCTGCCTCGTCGATGGCCATCGTCCCTCCACGCCTCTCCGGCATTGTCCCGTGAAAACCAGATCTTCGGGCCCGCGCGCGCCGTCGGCAACCCCTACAGCCTGCGCTCCATCGCGAGCGCGCACGGTCCCTCGCGGTACGGAGGGATCGGACGGAATCCCAACCGTCGGTAGAGACCGACGGCGGCCTCCTGCATGTCAGGCGTCGCGACCTCGAGCCGGACGCTCCGGTAGTCGCTCGCCCGCGCGAACACGAGGAGGCACTCGAGGAGCCGCCGCCCGAGGCCCTGGCGGCGGTATCCTGAAAGAATCCACAGCCTCTTCAGTTCCGCCGTCTCCTTCGACAGGGCGGCGATGCCGCCGGTCCCAACGACGTGCGCGCCGTCCACCAAGACGAGGAACGCGCCGCGCCGGTCGGCGTAGTACGTCGCCGGGTCCACGAGGTCGTCGAGCGGGTCGTACCGGTCGCGCACGTCCTTCGCGCTGAGACCCCACAGCTCGCGGGAGCCCGCGTCGAACACTTCGAGCGCCGCGCCTCCCTCACCCGCCGCGATCGGACGCAGATCGATCACTGTCCCCTCGCTTCCCTGAGAGTCGCGCAGAGTCTGGCCGCGCGACCGTACAGGCGGACTCGCGCGCCGGGCAAGGCGGGGATCCGAAGCCGGAGACCACACAGGGCGTGCGCAGGGAGCGCCCCCACCTCGATGTCGCTCCAGGGAATCTCGAGCGGTGGGTGAAACGGCCGGAAGAACCACGCAGGTGCGATCGCAAGGCCCGACGCATCCGCGCGGATGCGTAAGGCGCCGCTGTAGTCGACGATCCCGATGCGTGCGGACGCCCACCGCAGCGCGCCCGCGCCGACGACCGGCTGCCCGGGGTACTCGGCCGCGAGCCGACGCCACCCGCTCAGCCAGGCGCAGAGGGCCAGGACGACGCACCACACAAGACAGAACCCAGCCGCCGCCCCGACGCCTATCGCGACCCTGCCCCAGATTCCACCCATCGAGCGGATCTTACTCCCTCCCGCGGCACGATGCGGCTTGCGCGGCCTCGGAAGGGCGGCATACTGAGAGTCGCTCTCTTGTGTGGAGTTCGTCCGCGGACGTGAGGAGGAGACATGCCGAAATGGCTCATCGTGTTGCTCGCGATCGCCGCCCTGGCGGGCGTCATCGTGCTCGAACAGGCGAAGATCGCCCCGAGCGCACCGCCCGACGCCGACCGGCCTGCGCCTTCCGCCGAGGCGCCCGCGACGACACCGCCTACGCCGTCGACGCCCGTCGTCCCGGAGAGGCCAGATCTTCCGCCGTCCGCGCCCGTCGCTCCCGTCCAGACGGCACCTGCCGTCGTGCCTGAGACAGTGCCGCCTGCGGCAGTGCCGCCCGTGGCGGTGCCCCCCGCGGCGATGCCGCCCGCGGCGATGCCGCCCGCGACAACGCCGACCTCGGAGATGCCAACGGAGCTGCCGTCTACACCCATGCCCCCAGCCGCCGTCCAGGTGCCATCGCTCGAGCCGACGACGCCGCAGACCTCCGCAAGTGTCTTGCCGGCGGAGCACGCCGCGCCCTCGAGCGGCGCGCGTCCCGCAGCCGCACGGTGGGAAGGCATGCCGCTCGACGCGTTCCTCACGCGGGCCGCAGGCGAGCTCGTGGCGCTTTCCCCCGAGACCGTCACGTGGCTGGGCATCGCAGCCGACCTCGGGATGCGGGACGACCATCTCGATCCGCTCTCAGTCGAAGCGGAGACCGAGTACTACGGCCTCGCGCGGGAGATCCTGAACCACCTCGACTCGTACGACCTCGCGCTCGAGACGCCCCGCGATCGCTGGAACGCAGAGATCTACCGCGCCTTCCTCGTCGACTCGCTTGAGGGCTACGCGTATACCGACCACTTCTACAGCGTCAGCTCGTACATGGACAGCTACCCGACGTACATCGCGTGGTTCCTCACGAGCATCCACCCGCTCGGGACGCTCGCCAACGTGGAGGACTACATCTCGCGTCTCACCGAGATCCCGGCGCGCTTCCGCGAGCTGCAAGCGCGGCTCGCCGACAGCGAGGCCCTCGCCGCGGTTCCGCCCAAGTTCATGCTCGAGCAGGCCGTCGACCAGATCCGCGGCGAGGGCGAGACCCCGGCGCGCGAGACGGACTTCTACGCCGCGCTCGAGTCCGCCATCGCGGACGTCCCGGACCTCGCGGAGGCCGATGCTGCAGCCCTCCTCGCCCGGGCCGTCGAAGCGCTGGAGCGAGACGTCCTTCCCGCGTACCGCGAACTCGCCGAGTACGTGTCCGGCATGGCGTTGCGCGCTTCGGACGACGCCGGGGTGTGGAAGCAAGAAGGCGGCGATGCGTTCTACGCCTACATCCTGCGCAGCTACACGACGACCGACCTCACTGCAGACGAGATCTACGACCTCGGCGTGGCTGAGGTGGCGCGGATCGAGGCGGAGATCCGCGAGACTGCGACCGCCGCCGGCCTCGACGGCTCGCTGTCCATTCCCCAGATCTTCGCCGACCTCTCCGCCAAGACCGGCGTCTCGCTCGGCGAAGAGACGATCACGCGTTCGCAGCAGATCCTCGATGACATCGCGCCACGGATCGCCCCGGCGTTCCTCCGCATGCCGACGCAAGACCTCGTCGTCGTCGACGGCGGCTACGACACGTACTTCTCCGCCGGAACGCTCGACGGCTCCCGCCCCGGCCAGTACTTCGCGCCGACTCTGAGCCCGCAGCCGATCTACGACCTCGCGACGGTCACCTACCACGAGGGCATTCCCGGGCACGGCTTCCAGGCCGCCTACGCGTACGAAGCCGACATCCCGCCGTACGTGGCCGGAATCTCTTTCACGGCCTACGCCGAGGGGTGGGCTCTCTACGCCGAGCGGCTCGCGTGGGAGTTTGGCGCCTACGACGACGACCCCTACGGAAACCTCGGCCGACTTCAGGACGAGCTCTTCCGTGCCGCGCGGCTCGTGCTCGACCCCGGCATCCACGCCAAGCGCTGGACGTACGAACAGGCGACGAGCTACATGCTCGAGCACACCGGCCTCCAGGAGGACTACGTGCGTTCGGAGGTCGAGCGCTACATCGTGAGCCCAGGGCAGGCCGTGACGTACAAGATCGGCATGATCGAGATCCTCGCCCTGCGCGAGCGCGCCAAGGCGGAGCTCGGAGCGGCGTTCGACCTCGCCCGCTTCCACGACGCCGTGCTCGGCCGCGGCGAGTTGCCGATCGACCTCCTCCGGCGCGCGGTGGACGAGTACATCGCCGCCGGCCTCCGAGACGTCCCGGAGACGAGCGCACCGTAACAAGGGGGCATGCCCCACACAGCGCTCCTCCTGATCGACGTCCTCGCCGGTGCGTTCAGCGGCCCGCCACTCCAGACGTGCGACGGCGCCCCCGTCTTGCCGAACATCCAGCGGCTTCTTGCACGCGCCCGCGCCGCAGGAGTCTTCGTCGTCCACGTGGTCGAGGACTTCGATGAGGCGAAGGATCTGCCGGGAAGCCCGGTCTGGAAGGCCTGTCAGGTCCACCCCGACGTCGCGCCGCGCGAAGGCGAGCTGGTCGTCCGGCAGCGCCGGTACGACGCCTTCCACGAGAGCGGACTACGCGAGCGTCTGGAGCGAGAAGCGATCGAGCAGGTGGTCGTGGCCGGCATCGCCTCTCCGTGGTGCGTCGACACGGCCGTGCGGCGCGCGTTCGGGCTCGGATTCCGCGTCACGCTCGCGGCAGACGCCCACGGTTGCGCCGACGGAACGACGCTCCCCGGGCCGGCGATCGCCCGCCACCACAATGAGATCCTCGCCGCCTGTTTCGCAGAAGTCCTTCCAGTCGACAGGATTGCCTTCTAGGGCTGGCGCCGAGCGCGATTCGTGTTAGCCTGGGGCATGAGGCAACAGCACGATAGCCGTCTCTTGGCGCGATTCGCAACCTGCTTGGCAGTCGCCTCCCTTCTCGTGGTAGGGCACTCGTTCGGCGCGCACGCGGCGACGCCGGACGTCTCCGGACTCTGGACCGAACGCCAGGTCTTCTCTGAGATCGCCGTCCTCCCGCTGGTCGGTGAGGTTGCGCGGACCAGCACCATCGTCCTCCGCGTCACGATCGAGCAGACGGCGAGCGCGCTCGTCTTGCGCGCGACGTACTGCGCGACGGAGATCGACAACGGGTCCCCGCTCGCCATGAGCGCCATCCCCGATGCGTTCCTCGCCTCGCTCGGCGAGGTCGTGATCGCGGCGTCGATCGACGAGCTCGGGCACTTCGCCCAGGCTTGGGCGACCGAAGTCCGTGGCTGTCGCCTCGCAGACCCGGAGATCGATCCGCTGCCGACATCGCCGAACGACCCGCGAGTCATCGACCAAGACGGGGACGGCAAGCCCGGGCTCACCGTGCATGTGAGCGTCCTGGGGATCATCTCGGGCGACGTCTACGTCGTGCAGCGCGTCCGCACCAGACTCGACGGGATGATCGTCACGCCCGACCGAATCGAGGGCCTGTTCGAGTGCACGTCGGAGCAGGTGACCATCGGCGCGACTAGCCCGCTCTTCCTGAGCGAACTCCCCAGCCGGATCGACCCCGTCGCGGCGAACAGCCGGTTCGAGCTGGTGCGGGTCGACCCCCTGTGGACTTGCGGGCAGATTCTGGCGGAGCAAGCCCGGATCTTCGGGCCCTGAGACATCGAGGCGGTGCGGCGGCCCGAATCGGAGGGAGTGAGGAGAACAGGACCATGAAGCAGAGAGTCGTAGGGGCGATGGCATGTGGGCTGGCCGTTGTCGCGGGGCTCTGGTTCGCCGGATGCGCGACACCCGTATCTTCACTGCCGGACCAGCGCGGTCCCTTCTCGATAGGCGAGTACCGCGAACACCTCGTCGACGCGTCACGGGGCCGTGAGATGGATCTCCTCGTCCTTTACCCGGTTCCCGCCGGGGACGTCGAGCTCCCGAGAGACGGGTTCCCGCTCATTGTCTTCAACCACGGGTTCCTGCTCCGCGGCGACCTGTACCGCTCGTACGGCGAGGGCCTCGCCTCCCACGGGTTCGTCGTCGCCCTGCCGACGTACGCGATGTCGTTCGCCGGCGTGAACCACACCGAACTCGCGGCCGACGAGCGGTTCGTCATCGACCGCTGCCTCGCGCTCGATGGGGTCCCTTCGAGCGCGCTTTCGGGGCTCGTCGACGAGTCGAGAATTGGCGCAGCCGGCCATTCGCTGGGAGGCAAGTTGGCCCTCCTCGAGGCCACAACCGATGATCGCATCGCCGCGATCGTCGCGCTCGATCCTGTGGACGGCGGAGGAGGGCCGGTGTCGGACGACCCGATTCTCTACCCGAGCGTCGCGCCGGAGCGCATGCGCGAGATCCGCGCGCCGCTCTTGCTCGTCGGAGCCGAGCTCGGCGGAGTCGCCTGGTTTCTCATCCCTTGTGCCCCTGCGGCGGACAACTACCAGCGCTTCTTCGAGGCCGCGACGTCCCCCGCGATCGAGGTCACGCAGATGGGCGCCGGGCACGGGCAGTACGCGGATCCCGGAGCCGGAGCGATGCTCGCCGCGTGCGCGCCGGGCACGGTCTCGGACGAGTGGGTTCGCGCCTCGGCCGCCTCGTACACGACAGCGTTCTTCCTCGGACATTTGGCGGGAGATGCCGAGGCGCTTGTCTGGCTCGACGCCCGCCTCGCGGACGAAGAAGCTCGCGGCCTCGTCCTCGTTCGCCGGAAGTGAGGGCAACGCTCGCGCGGCGGCTAGAGCAGCCGTTCGCCGGCCGCGTCGTACGCGGCGATCGCGGCGCGCGATGCTGGGCTCGACGCGTACTCGCGCGCGAGGATCGTCCAGATCATCGAGTCGCTGGACGTGCCGTCGGCCTCCCGCGTGATCTCACGTCGCGTCGCCTCGTGCGTGAATCCGAGCTTGCGGGGCACGGCCGCGCTCGCGGCGTTGTCGGGCCGGCAGTGGATCTCCACCCTCTCGACCTTCACGACCTCGAACGCCACCCGCACGAGCGCCGACGACGCCTCCGTCGCAAAGCCGCGTCCCACGTGGGACGCTCGGACCCAGTAGCCGATCTCGAGAGACCCGTCGCCGCTCCGCGCGTGCAGCCCGGTCCCGCCGACGACGAGGCGCTCGTCGCGTGCCAGGATGCCGTAGACGTAGTTGCGGTCAAGGTCGAACTCGCCGCGGAACGTGCGCAGGCGTTCGGCCTTGGCCTCGATTGACTGCGGCTCGTAGGTCGCCCACGGCATCCACGGCCGGAGGTGGTCGAGGCTCGAGTCGATCGCTTCTTTGAGCAGGCGCGCGTCTTGCGGTTGCCAACAACGCAAGACGAGACGCTCTGTCTCGATGCGGTACGGAATCGGACGCCTCGCGTTGTCCATCGTCGCCTCCTAGGGTCCAGCCCTCGAGTCCCAAGCTTACCGCGCGGGTGCGTGCATCGGTACCCGACCTCGCGCGAGGGACACCGCATGCCCTACGACGAGGCCAGCAAGTCTGGTTGGGTCACGAGCGCGGGCTCGGCTTGGCCGCGAGGCCGCCCTGCGCTGTCTCTCGGTACCGCGCGTCGAGGTCGCGACCTGTGCGCCACATCGTGTCGACCACGCCGTCAAACGACACGTGGTCGCCGCCGCCCGAGAGGAGGGCCAAGCTCGCGGCGTTGAGCGCCGACACCGCGCCCGCGGCGTTCCGCTCGATGCACGGGATCTGGACGAGGCCGTCCACGGGATCGCAGGTGAGTCCGAGGTAGTGCTCGAGCGCGCTCTCCGCCGCGCGGTCGACTTGGTCGTGCACGCTCCCTCCGAGGAGATAGGCCACCGCGCCGGCCGCCATCGCGCTCGCCGCTCCGACCTCACCCTGACATCCGACCTCGGCGCCCGAGATCGACGCGTTCGCGGCGATGCAGGAGCCGACGAACGACGCAACGAGGAGGGCGCGGCGGATCTCGTCGTCCCTGCACCCCTTCTTCTCCTGCACGACGCGCAGGCAGGCCGGAAGGACGCCGCACGACCCGCACGTCGGCGCCGTCACGACCGCGCCGCCCGCCGCGTTCTCTTCCGCCACGGCGATGGCGTAGATCGACGCGAGCGAGGCCTCGGGGGAGAGGACGTGAAAATGCGGCAGCTGCTCGAGGAAGCGCGCATAGAGGCTGCGCGCCCGCCGTTCGAGATGTAGCGACCCGGGAAGGACATCGTCGGCCTTGAGTCCTCGTTCCACAGCCGCCTGCATCAGGCTCCACATCTCGTCCGCGTGGGCGTCGACGTCGGCGCGCGACCGGCCGTACGCCGTCTCCTCGGTGCGATAGACGTACTCGGCCAGATCGATTCCCAAGCGCTCGCACTCCGTGACGACGTCCGAAGCCGTGTGCTTCCCGCGCTCGTCGCGGGCAGCCTGCAGTTCGCCGAACGCCCCGCCGGCCAGTCGGCCGCCCCCGATCGAGTAGTACGTCTCCAAAAAAAGGATCCCGCCCGCACGATCGACGAGCGAGAACCGCATCGTGTTCGGGTGTGCCAGTTCGCGCTGCGCCGCGTCGAAGACAACGTCGCGATCGAGGTCAAACAGGAGTTCTGTGCGGTCGACGCGCACCCGCCCGGCTGCACGGACCTCGCGCGACACGTCATCGAGGCTCCTCCCGGCCAGCTCCCGCGGGCCGTAGCCGGAGAGGCCGGCGGCGATTGCCAGGTCCGTCAAGTGCCCGCGCCCGGTGAGCGCGAGGCTGCCGTAGAGGTCGACGCGAACCCTGCCCGGGCCGCCTTCGGGGCTCGCAGCCGCCGCGCGGCCGGCGAACTCCCGGGCCGCGGCCAGTGGCCCCAGCGTGTGCGACGAACTCGGACCCACGGCGGGTTTCAGGATCTCGAAGACGCTTGGCAGAGCGGACGACGTCGTCACGCCTTCCGCCCCTTGCCCGCGCGCAGGGCGGAGGAGCCGGCTGCCGCGACGCGACGTCGGGCGTAGTTGCGCTGCGCCTTGGCCCGGTTTCCACACGTGGTCATGTCGCACCAACGGCGGCTGTGGTTCTTACTCGAGTCGAGAAAGAGCCAGTCGCACTTGTCACCCGCACACTCGCGCACGCGCCCGAGGTCCGAAGACACGAGCAGGTCTGCCGCCGAACGCGCGACCCTCCAGAGCGGGAGATCGAGCGCCCGCTCTACGCCCTGCCACGTCCAGGCAAAGCCGCCCGGGACGGACGCGAGAGCGAGATGACGGTTCGCGTCGCGCACGCTCTCGTTCAAGAGGTTCAGATCCAGAGGCTCCGGCTCCGTTCCCGCCGCGACGGCGGCGAAGATGCGATAGACGCACTCGCGAAGGGCGATCGCCCGTCGGTGTGCGGCCCGCGCTCGGTCGGGCACATCCTCTGCCGCCTTGAGGAGGCTGCGCGCCTCGGCGGCGCCGACGGCGCCGCCGTGCTCAGCCCACGCGACCAGATCCTCGTAGTCGCGCAGGAACTCCTCGTCGGCCGGGGAAGGACGCCAGCCCGTCGTGTTCGCGAAGTCAAGGCACAGCGCCCCACCTAAGAGCGGTAGCCTCGTCATCGCCGTTCTGACCTTGGACATGGACATCTCGATTCTACCCCTCACACCGCCCTTGACAAGTTAGATCGCCAGGGCTACGCTTCCGTCGTTCGTTACTTTGATGGTTAGATCCGTGGAGGAGGAGCCATGCTCGGTTACTGCGGAGTCAACTGCGCGGAGTGCCCCGCGTACCAGGGAACGGTAGGCGCCAAGATGGAGCTGCTCGAGAAGGCGTCCAAGGCCTTTGGGAACGGCGCGCGCCCCGCAAAGGAGTGGGTCTGCCTCGGATGCACGCCGGCCGATCAGCCGTTCCTCGCCGAGGCGTGCGCACAGTGCGAGATGCGGAGCTGTGCGATCGCCAAACGCGTCCAGAACTGCGCCGCGTGCGCCGACTACGAGTCGTGCGAGAAGATCCAGAAGATTCTCGAGCCCTGGGGATTGGCAGAGCGCATGGGCTGGATGCGCGAGCGGTTCCTCGCACGGCAGGCGCAGGCCTGAGACGCAGTGCAGTGCGGACGACCGACCGCTGCCTCGGGCAGGGGAGGGAACATGCTTGGGTACTGTGGCATCAACTGCTGCGAGTGCGCCGCGTACAAGGGCACCGTGAGCACGGACACCGCGTTGCTCGAGAAGGCGGCGGGCAGCTACTGGGACGGCGCGTACAGCGCGGCCGAGTGGGTCTGCCTTGGCTGCACGCCCGCCGAGCAGCCGTTCCTCGCGAAGTTCTGCGCGAAGTGCAAGATCCGCGACTGCGCGATCGCAAAGGGAATCGACAACTGCGCCGCGTGCGATGGCTACGAGGCGTGCGGCATGCTCCACGACTTCCTCAAGGGAGAGAACGAGGCCCTCTGCAAGCGCATGGAGTGGCTGCGTCAGCGGTTCCTCGGGCTCAAGGAAGAGCGCGCATCGCGCGGCGAGGTTGCGCAATGAGCGCACTGGGGTACTGCGGCGCCGACTGCACGGCGTGCCCGTCGTACGCGACGACGGTGCACCCGGACATCGACGTCCTGAGGAAGGTTGAGGCGCAGAGCGCATCGTCCGGCGGCTTGCACTGGGTGTGCCTCGGCTGCACGCCCAAGGACCAGCCGATCCTCGCGAAGTACTGCGCCACGTGCGGCATTCGCGACTGCGCCATCGCCAACGGCGTTCAGAACTGCGCCGCCTGCGACGACTTCGAGTCGTGCTTGAAGATCCGCGACTTCCTCAAGGCCGACAACGCCCAGGTCCTCGCCAAGCGGATGGACTGGCTGCGCCAGCGATTCCTCGCGCAGAGAGAGGAGCAACGGGCCTAGTTCGCGCCTGCTCCCCTCGCCGCGATGTGCCGATCGAGCAAGGCGACCAGCTCGTCGCGCGAGTAGTCGTGCTTCGGGTTCGCGTTCTCGTCGAGGAGCTTCGCCACGAGCGCATTCAAGACGCGGTCGCCCTCCCACCTCGTGCCGACGAGATACCGAAGCCTGGGCGCCGGAGAGAAGAGCGCGTCGTAGACTGCCTCGGCCACGATCGCGGGCGACGACGGCTTCCGGTTCGTCTCGGACTCGGCAGCCACATTGTCGGCTGCCACCTCCTCGGCCGTCGATGGCTCGGGAGCTGGTGCGGTCAGGAACCCGAGGATCTGCTGTGCTTCCTCGCGGAATGGCGGCTGGGCTCTCTGGAAGCGAGCCACCGTCCCGGCGTGCGACGCCGCGCCGATGTTCGTCGCCACACCGCCGGGCTGGACCACGCTCGCAAGAACGCCGTAGGGCTCAAGCTCGACGCGCAGGGTCTCGGTGTACGACTCGAGCGCGTGCTTTGTCATCGTGTACGGGCCGTAGTAGTTCTTTGACAGCATGCCGCCTTGCGAGCCGATGTTGACGATGCGGCCCTTCGCCTCGAGCAAGAGCGGCAGGAACGCGTTGGTCATCCGGAACGGGCCGAAGACGTTGACGTCGAACATGTGATAGAGCTCGGCGTCGGTCCAGGTCGAGATCATGCCCAGCTCGCCGAGTCCGGCGTTGTTCACGAGCCCGTACAGGCCGCGCCCCGCCTCTGTCACCGCGCGCACGGCGGACGCGATCTCGTCCGCCTTGGTCACGTCGCAACGGACCGGGACGACACTCGGGATCGCGCGCAGCTCGGCCGCCGCCTTCTCGCTCCGAACCGTGCCGTAGACCAGGCACCCGCGCTCCGCGAGGTACCTCGCCGTCGCATTCCCGATCCCGCTCGAAGCTCCCGTCACCAACACCGCGCGCGTCGCGCCGTTCGTCATCTCTTCCTCCGCCGTTCCGAGATCGCCTCGTCCTGGTGTGTGCGTCGCCGGAGTCTCGGAGTTCATCGTCTCCCGGACGTCACCGTGAGCCCGCCGCTGCGCGTAGCGAATCTCCTTGAGGATCACACACGCCGACCCTAGCATGCTCGTCATGCGAAAGGCACTCATCCCGGTCTCGCTTGTGACCCTGCTGCTTGCAGCCCTCGCGCTATCCGCGGTCTCTGTGGACGCGGCCGTGTCATCCGACCCCTTCACGCGCTCGCAGTCTACGGCCGTGAAGGAGGGCATGAACGGCGCGCTGCTCGACACGCTCCTCCGGCACATCGAGGCGCAGAATGCGCGAACCGACTCGGCCGACCGAATCGACGCCGTGCTTGTGATCCGCCACGGGAACGTCGTCCTCGAGCAGTACCCCGACTTCCTGCGGCCGGCCACGCTCGTTCGCCCGCTCGGGACGGCCACCCAGTCCGTCGTGTCGCTCCTCGTCGGCATCGCGATCGACCAGGACCTAGTCAAAGGGACGAACGACCCGCTCGGCCTCTACTTCCCGACTGCCGGAGCAAGCCAAGCCATCACCATCGAGCACGCCCTCACGATGACCGCTGGGCTCGCCTGGAGCGAAGCGCAGACGTTCGCCGCGGACAGCGACGTTCCGGCGCTCGCGTCGAGCCCGGATCCCGTGGCCTTCGTCCTCGGCCGCCCGTCCGTCGCCGCGCCCGGCGAGCGCTTCCTCGCGAGCTCGGGCCTGGCGCACGTCTTGAGCGCCCTCCTCGCCGAGGTCACGGGCGCTCCGGCCGGCCTCTTCGCCCGCGAGTTCCTCTTTGACCCGCTCGCGATCGGCGCCAGCCCGTGGCTCGAGGACTCCGTGGGGAACACGCGCGGATGGTCCGGACTCAGTCTGACGCCGCGCGATCTCGCCAAGGTGGGCGTCCTCTGCCTCGGGCGCGGGGTGTGGAGCGGCCGCGAGATCGTCTCACCCGAATGGATCGCGGCAGCCACCTCGCCGCACGTCGCCGTCCCTACCGCCGCGCAGCCGACCCGCGGGCTCGGGTACCTCTGGTGGACGGACGCCGGAGCGGACCTCTACTACGCCGAGGACCTCGCCAGCATCGGACTCTACTTGTGCCCCGCGCTTGACCTCGTCGTCGTTCTCGCGGGGACGACCGCGGATGGCGACGTCGTGCTCTTCAACCTCGTGCGAGACTACATTCTGCCGGCTGCCGTAGCCGAGACCCTCGCTCTGCGCTGACCCGCGGGCGCTGAAGCGCTACGTGCCCACAAAGTCGAAGCGGGTGCTCTTTGTCTCCCAGCCAGATTCCTGCGGCGCGTAGCGACCCTCTAGGACGAGCGTCGTGGAGCCTCGCCCCTCAACCGCGAAACGGAAGACGTACGTTCCCGTCTCGGCATCCTCCACGCCGTCGCGATCGGCGTAGAACTCGCCCGAGAGAGAGAGCTGGCCGAGGATGCCGTCGGCCGCCACCTCATCGGAGTTCGCGACGTCCCAGGCGATGCCCGGCTCCGCGGTGGGAGCGTGACCGCGAACCTGGACGATGACGAGCGATCCCACCGGAAGGTAGTACGGCCCCTGCGCCGAGGCTGCGTGGAGGACCTTGACCTCGCTGTCCTTGCGGAACGCCACCAGCTCGTAGAAGAGGGACTCCGCCGTGCGCTTCACCATCCCGACGCCCGTCGAGTACCAGCACTCGACGATTCCTCCCCCGTAGGCGTCGGCGAGGATGCCGCCGTACGTCGACCGCACGCGCCAGGCGTTCGTGAAGCAGCTCGTGTAGGGTCCTAACAGGGTCAGGATCGTGTCGCGCAACGGCACCGTCTCCCGGCCGAGGACCTCGGACGAGAGAAAGTCGCCCGCACGCTGTCCGAAGCTCCACGACTCGCCCAAGACAAGCGCCGGCCGCAAGAAGAGCTCGCTCGGGAACGTCCGCACCTGGGAGGCATCGCCTCTAGAGGAGGCAGTGCCTGGCGCCCTCGTCTCGATCGCGCAGATCTCGATGCCGTCAGGTGCTCGATGAAGGTACGAGACCGTCTCGCGCCCCGCCCCTTGTCGCGTGCGGACGACGAAGCACTCGCGGAAGAGACCCGACAGCGCGTCGCGACAGCGCACCTCGGCCAAGACCTCCGTCTCGATCTCGCTTCCCGGGTGGAGGACCGGGATGAGGTCGCTCGTTGCGTTTCGGTAGACCCACCGCGCGCCGACGAAGAGCGGCTGGGCGCCTACGGCGGCATCAGGTGAGTTCTCTTCGGCAGGTTGGGCGTCCGGATTCGGCGGCTCCGGCGCAACCGGCGGGAAAAGGGGCGAGCACCCAGCCAGCGCCGCAACGACCGTCGCCGCGAGAAGCCCCGCCAACACCCAGAGACGAAGACGAGCCACTTCCACCTCCCCATCTGCACGAAGTGTAGCCCGCCCGCAGGGGGGATGCGTCGGCCCGAGTCGGCCGGCAAGGCGCGGCGAGGTACACTCCTCCCATGGCCGGCATCGTGTTCCTGCGGACCGCGGCGTTCGACGCTGTGCGCGAGTTCTACCTCACGGAAGTTGGAATGGAGATCTGGCTCGAGCAGCCCGGCGTCCCAACCGCGAGAACGGCGTCGACTCCCCCTGCCGTTCTCACAAGCGAACTCGACAAAGAGAACGGCAACCGTCTCATCGCCAGGAGAACCGCACAGCGGTTCTCCCTAGCCGCACCGCAGCGCGGCCATTCTCCCCAGCTGCCCACAGACATGCGACCGAGAGATGACGTCGCGCTACCTCGGGCAGCCCGGCACTCCGGCCATGAGAACGGCGCCGCTTGCCAGCCGTTCTCCCTAGCTGCCCACAGACCATGCGGCCCGAAGGTCGCATCGCCTCGGGCAGCCCGACACTCCGGCCATGAGAACGGCGCCGCTTGCCAGCCGTTCTCCCTAGCTGCCCACAGACCATGCGGCCCGAAGGTCGCATCGCCTCGGGCAGCCCGACACGGGAACATGCTCGTCGGCTTCCACCGACAGCCGCAGGCCGACCTCGACGCGCTCCTCACGTTCTTCTACGAAACGCGCGAGGAAGTCGACCGGATGTACGCGCGCCTACACGACGTCGCGACCGACGAGCCCAAGGAGAACCCCAAGCACCATGACAGGAGAACGGCAACCGTGTCAACGCCAGGAGAACCGCACAGCGGTTCTCCCTAGCCGCACCGCAGCGCGGCCATTCTCCCCAGCTGCCCACAGACATGC
>JAKLFO010000059.1 GCA_022711155.1 Candidatus Bipolaricaulota bacterium | reverse complement strand
CTCGGCGACGTCGTGGTGATCGCCGGAGCGGGCACCCTCGGCCTCGGGATGATCGGCGTCGCGAAGCTCCTCAATCCCTCGCTCCTGATATCGATAGATCCGAAGGACTACCGCCTCGACGCGGCGAAGAAGCTCGGCGCGCGGATCGGCCGCGTCGCGAAGGCCCACGAGATCCCCAAGCGCGAGATCGCCGGCCGGCTCCCTGAGATCGCGCGGCTTTTCTGGATGGAGAACCTCGATCCCGCGGTGGAGGGTTGGGCGGCGACCGAGCCGGTGAGCTGGGATCCCAAGACCGGGCTGGGAGACGCCTATCCCGTCTACGCGTACGCGACGCACATCGCGGAAGTGGAGGTCGACGTCGCTACCGGCGAGACGCGCGTCGTGGACTACGTCGCGGTCCACGACTCGGGCCGCATCTTGAACTACGCGCTCGCCGAGGGGCAGGTCGAGGGCGGCGTCGCCCAAGGGATCGGGTTCGCCCTCATGGAGGGGATCGACGTGAAAGACGGCCGCCTCATCGTGAACGGGTTCACGACCTACCGCGTGCCGACGATTCGCGACGTGCCTCTGTGTCCTTCGGTGGAGTTCGTCGAGGACGTCTACCCCGCCGGGCCGTACGGGATGAAGGGGATCGGCGAAGTGCCGTTGATGGCCGCCCACGCTGCCGTGGCCCGCGCGGTAGCCCATGCCACGGGCCGGCGGCTCGCCAAGTACCCGCTCGACCCGCCTCGGGTGCGCGCACTCTTGCGCGAATCGGCATGAAGTCCCGGTTCGCCGGCGCGGCGTCTGGAACGCTCGACGGGCTTCTCGCGGCCGTCCTCTTCGGCCTCTCGGCTCCTCTTTCGAAGCTCCTCGTTGCCGACATCGATCCCGTCGTGCTTGCCGGCCTCCTCTACCTGGGCGCGGGAGCATGCCTCGCCTTGCTCATGGCAGCGCTCGCCGTCTCACGCCGCCGTCGCGGCGAGGCGCGGCTCGAACGCGGCGATGTCCCCTGGCTCACTGCCGCCGTCTTCGTAGGCGGCGTCGCGGCGCCTCTCTGCCTCTTGTTCGGGCTTGCACGGACTCCCGCGGCCACGGCCTCCCTCCTCCTCACGTTCGAAGCAGCGTCTACCGCCGGGCTGGCCGCGCTCTTCTTCCGCGAGTCCGTCGGACGGGTGACGTGGGTGGCCGTGGCGCTCGTGACGGCCGGCGGGGTTCTCCTGTCGATCGATCCGGCCGGGGCATGGGGCCTGTCTTCGGGGGCCCTCCTCGTGGTCGCCGCGTGCGTCCTCTGGGGTCTCGACAACAACCTGACGCGCCAGATCTCGCTTCGCGACCCGAAGGCGATCGTCAGCATCAAGGGTCTCGGCGCCGGCGGCTTCTCTCTCGTCCTCGGGCTCGCGCTCGGCCGCCCGTTCCCGACGGCCGGCGCCGCCGCGGCCGCGCTCGCCTTGGGTGCGGTCTCGTACGGCGTGAGCATCGCCTTGTTCGTCCGCTCGCTGCGCAAGCTCGGCGCCGCGCGGACGGGAGCCTTGTTCGGCACCGCGCCCTTCCTTGCGGCGGGCGTCTCCCTCGCGATTTTTCGCGAGCCGCCGTCGGCGACGACGTACGCCGCGTTTCCGCTCGTCCTCGTCGCCGCCTGGCTGCTCGCGCGCGAGCGGCACGGACACGCCCACGCCCACGAAGCGATCATCCACGCACACCGGCACGCCCACGACGAGCACCACGCCCACGCGCATGCAAGAGAGCGAGAGGCGCGCGGGTCGCACTCCCACGAGCACGCCCACGAGGCCCTCGTGCACGCCCACGACCATCGCCCGGACGAACACCACCGCCACACGCACGAGTCGGGCGGCTGAGCGCTGAGGACAAAGAAAAAGGCGGCGCAGGACCTTGTCCTGCGCCGCCCCGAATCGGTCGAATAGCTCCTAGAGGCCGAGTGCGGTCAAGAGCGAGCTGAAGTCGACGTCGCCGCCGAGGAGACCTCCGAGATCCGTCACGCCGAGCATGCCGACGATCGTCCCGAAGAAGTTCTGGATGCCCGCCGCAGGGGCGGACATGATGATCGGGAGAAGCGAGTCCTGCAGGGACATGCCAAGCATCAGCGACAGCTGGGCGAAGTACGCCTGGTTGTCGGCGAAGAACTCGGCAAACGCGGCCTGCAGCGCGACGGGGTCCGTCTCACGAAGGTGCACGATGCCCAGACCGAACAGGTAGCCGAGCTGGTCCACCGTCGTGAAATACGGCGCGCCGACCGGCTGAGCGCCGACCATCCACATCGCGAGCGAGGGACGCGCGCTGGCCGGCTGCCACTCGATGAGGACCGAGCCGCCGGGAACAAGCGATCCGCCGTTGAAGTCAAACGACGTTCCTGCCGCGGGACCGAGCGCCGGCAGAACCGTGCCGCCGATCTCGAGCTTGTAGCCGATCGTGACCGCTTGATCGAACTCGATGTGGATGCCGGTCACCGTCGTGCCCGTGGTGTTGTTGAGAATCGCCGCTCCCGTGTTGCCGACCACGTAGGTCTCAACCATCTGCGTCCCGTACGCCGCGGCTCCCACGCATAGGAGTGCCACAGCCGTCAGTACAAACAGCCATCCGCCGTTCTTCGCTCGAAACATGGAGTCCTCCTTGACGACACGTGCGAGCATTCTAGCCACGCCGCCGGACGTCGGCAATCCACCTGGAAATCGCTTGACTAGACGATTCTGAGGGATGACGCCAGGCGTCCCGCGAACTCGAGGTCCGCGGGGGTGGTGATCTTGATGTTCCACGTGTCCCCAGCCACGGCGATGACCGGCCGGCCGATGGCGAGGACGGCCGCGGCGTCGTCCGGCAGGAGCGCTTCCGCGTGCCACGCCTGAAGCGCGGCAATCAGGACTTCCCTCGCGAACCCCTGCGGCGTCTGCACGCGAACGAGGCCGGCACGGTCGACGGACTCGGGGCGGGCGAAGCCGGAGTCGTCGACTCGCCGAAGCGTATCCACTTCCGGGATCACGGGGATGCAGGCGCCGGATCGCCGCGCGCCTTCGAGGACGCGTTCGATGAGGAGGCGGGATGGGAAGGGGCGCGCCGCGTCATGGATGAGGACGACGTCGCCGCGTGCGGCGGAGACGCCGGCAAGCGCGGAGTCTTGTCTCTCGGCGCCGCCGGCGACGACGCGCACGGGGACGTGGAGCGGAGGGAGGGCTTGCGCGGCGGCTCCCAACTCCTCCGGATGGGCGACCACGACGAGTTCGTCGATCTCCGGCACGGCGGCCAGCGCGGCGGCGGCGCGCGACAGGATCGGAACGCCGGCCACGGGCAAGAAGACCTTGTTGACGTCCTGTCCCATTCGCCGTCCGCGCCCGGCAGCGAGCAAGACGGCGCTCGCCGTCATGGCGTCGTGCCGGCGGTGACCGAGACGAGCCCGCTCCCGTCCGGCAGGATCGAGTACACCTCCCACGCCTTCGAGCGATCCGACGTGAAGTAGATGCGCCCATCGCTCGACCAGGCGGGGTAGATGTCGCTCGCCGCGTCGGTGGTCACGCGACGCACTTCGCGCGTCGCGACGTTGAGGGTGTAGATGTCGACGTTGTTCTTCTCGCGATTCGAGGCGAAAGCAATCTGGGTCCCGTCGGGAGACCAGCTCGGCGACATGTCGTCGGACGTCCCGTCCGTGACGCGCTGGGTGGTGCCGGAGTCGAGGTCGCGCACGAAGAGCTTCAGCTTCTGGTCGACCGCCGACTCGTAGACGACGCGGCGCCCGTCGGGGGACAGAGCGGGCTCGAGCGCCGTCAGGGGCGTCGTCTGCGTGCCCAACGTGCAACCGGCGGCCGCCAGGCACAGCGCGCCGAGGAAGGCCCATCCGAGGATTCGTCCGTTCATCGCGTCTCTCGCTCCTTCTCCCAGCGAGGAGCCTCGTTCGCCGGCTCGGCGAACAGCATGCGTCCGGCGTCCGTCTGCAGCGTGCTCCTGACTGTCGTCTTGATCGTCCGGCCGATGTGCCGGCGTCCGTTCTCGACGACGATCATCGTCCCGTCGTCGAGGTAGCCCACGCCCTGGTTGATCTCCGCGCCGCGGTCGATGATCTCGACGTCGAGCTGCTCGCCGGGGACGAAGCGCGGGCGCACGGCGCCCGCCAGCTCGTTGACGTTGAGGATGGAGATTCCCTCGACCTGCCCGACGCGGTTCAGGTTGTAGTCGGTCGTGAGCAGCATCGCGTCCTCTTCCTTGGCCAGGCGGATCAGCTTGCGATCCACTTCGGCGATCGTCGGATAGTCGCGGCCCACGACCCGGATCGGCACGCGGTCGTTCTCCATGAGCTGCCGCAGGATCTCGAGTCCCCGCCGGCCCTTCCTGCGACGGAGCGCGTCGGATGAGTCGGCCACGCCCTGCAGTTCGTCGAGCACAAACTCGGGAATGAGGATCTCGCCCTCGATGAACCCGGTCGCCAGGAGATCTCCGACGCGTCCGTCGATGATGACGCTCGTGTCGAGAATCTTGGACGAGCCTTTGCACCTCGCGCCGTTCTTCGACTTTCGGCCTTCGTCGCTCGACGCGCGAGCCCAGAGGGGCGGCGACGCGAGCCCGACGCCAAACGCGAACACGGTGCACGCTCCGACCAAGGCGCCTTCGGCCATACGGAGTGCGGGCGACGGCGGCAGCACGCCTCCCACGGCGGCGCGCAACGCGAAACCGCAGATGGCGCCGATGGCGCCCAAGAAGAAGGCGTTCTGCACGCGCGCCGCGCCGCCCGCTTCCCCGCCGGATCGAGCCAGCAGGCGCCAAGCGCAAACGAACGCCGCGCCGAGCGCGGCGCCGCCCAGAGCGCCGACGAGGGCGCTCGCGGCCCATCCGGGCAACGTGCCCCAGCCGGGGAGGAGATCGTTCCCCGCGGCGACCGCTGCCCCGAGAAGGAGGCTCCCAACTACGAAGAGGACGCGAACGATCATGACGGCTCCGCGGAACGGGCGAGCGCGCAGCCCCGAGTTCCGCGAGGACGATTATATGCGTTGTTGAATTGCCTACAAGCTTTCGCTATTGTATTGGGCCGAAGCGCCCGTTCAGGACGCGAGATGGGGGGGAGCAAGCTGTCTGGCGAATGGACCGTTCGTGAGGTCTTGAACTGGACCCGGGGGTACTTCGAAGAAGCCGGGATCATCCAGCCGCGACTCGAGGCGGAGATCCTCCTCGCTCACGCGCTCGAGGTGGAGCGCCTCCAGCTCTATCTCTCTCCCGACAAGCCCCTCACGGTGGACGAGCGCACGAAGTTCCGCACGTTCATCCAGAAGCGGCGGGCCGGAACGCCTCTTCAGCACCTGATCGGCGAGGTCAGCTTCTTCGGCCTGCGGTTCAAGGTGCGGCGCGATGCCCTGATCCCGCGCGGCGAGACGGAGGAGCTTCTCGATCGCACGCTGCGGCTCGTGCCGCGTGACCAGGACGTGCGATGCCTCGACCTTGGGACCGGGAGCGGCGTGCTCGCGGTATCCATTGCGAGGTACCTACCGCGCGCCGCGGTGGTGGCGGTCGACATCTCGCCCGAAGCGCTCGAACTGGCGCGCGAGAATGCCACACTCAACGGTGTTGCGGACCGCGTCACCCTTGTCGAGAGCGACTGGTTCGCCGGAGTGGACGGCGCGTTCGACCTGATCGTCTCCAACCCGCCCTACGTCGAGTCCGGCGCCATCGCCGGGTTGGCCGCCGAGGTGCGGGATCACGAGCCGCACGTCGCTCTCGATGGCGGGCCCGACGGGATCGACCAGATCCGCAACGTGATCGCCGGTGCGGTCGCCCACCTCGCGCCGGGAGGCCGGCTTCTGCTCGAGATCGGACACGGCCAGGGAGAGCGGGTGCGCGCCCTGCTCGTCGCCGCAGGGCTCGATGGGGCGGCGATCGAGTCGGACATCGCCGGCCTCGAGCGATTCGCGCTCGCGAGGAGACCGTCGTGATCCAGGTCTCCGAGCTGTCCTACTCGACCGACGACGGAATCAAGGTCCTGGAGGACATCCACCTGCACGTCGATCAAGGCCAGTCCGCCTATCTCGTCGGCCCCGCCTCCTCGGGGAAAACGCTCCTGCTCGGGTTGTTGGGAGCGATCGTCCCGCCGCAGAAGGGGCAGATCCTCGTCCACGGGCGCAACGTGGCGCGCCTCAGCCGCGACCGCGCGCTCGAACTGCGTCGGCGGATTGGGTTCTTGCCTCAGGCGTTCGCTCCGCTGCCGCGAACCGTGTTCGACAACCTCCTGTTCAAGCTCCGCGTCCTCGGCGAGGACCGCGAGGAAGCTGACGAGAAGGCGCTCCTGGCGCTGGAGACGGTCGGCTTGATCCGCGAGCGCGGCACCTACGCCGAGGACCTTCCGCCCGTTGAACGCATTCAGCTCGGGTTGGCGCTCGCGCTCTGTAACTCGCCGCTCCTCCTTCTCTTGGACGAGCCGTTCGAGGGACTCGACCCCGACGAGCAAGAGACGATCGGGACCCTTCTCTCGAAGATCCGCGACGGCCGAGCGACGCTCGTGGTGGCGACGCGAGGGCCGATTCCGCGTTCGGCGATCGCTGATCGCACGTTCTCGCTCCGCGAAGGGAGGGTGAGTCCGACGTGACCTCGTTCTTCTTCCTCGAAGGCGAGCTTCTCGGCGCGATCCGCGCGCGAAGCGCGACCTTCCTCTCCCTCGCCGTCGTCTCGCTCTTCCTCTTCCTCGGGTGCTTTGCGTCCCTCTTTCTGATCCCGTCGCCACGGGCGGGCGAGGCGAGCGGCGCCGAGGCCACGAAGATCGTGGCCTACGTGTCTCCTCGGCTGAGCACGACGTCGGTCAACAGCCTCTTCCTCCGACTGCAGGAGCGGGCGGACGTCTTGAGCGTAAGGTTCGACCTTCCTGAAGACGTGACCTCCGATCGCACGGGGGGGACGTTCACGCTCGTCGCCCGGTCCGCGGACGCCGTGGCCGGCCTGGTGGACGCCCTGCGGGCGACGGACGGCATCACGTCGGTCGAGAAGACGGCCGCCACGGGCGGGCTGGTCCTGTCGAGCGGGGCGCGCATCGGCCTCCTGTGCGGGCTCGCTGTCTGCGCGCTCCTGTCCCTCCTTCTCGCCCGCGCGGGCTTTCGCTCGCTTCTTTCCTCGTTCCGGAACGAGATTCGCATGATGCGCCTCTCGGGAGTCCCCGAGCGCGAGATCCTCGCGGCCGTCGTCGTGGCCGGCCTGTTGATGGGGTTCCTCGCCGGGCTGCTCCTGGTCGTCGGGCTCGCCCTCTACACCCTGTCCGTCACGTCGGGGACGCCGGAGGCGCTCGATGTGACGCGACTCATCGGCGTCGGCGTCGTGTCCCTCCTGCTCGGGATGCTGATGGGCGGGCTGATGGGACTCCTTGGCGCCGGGCACCTAGGTTCGAGCCGCTTCTCCCCCCTCTCCTGACGTGGGCGGCCGCGCGGCCCTTCTCTCGAGGAAGCCCAACCCGCGCTGCATGAGGTAACAGACCCCGATGACGACGAATACCACCTCGGCGCACTTGAACAGGAGGGAGTAGGCGACCGCCTGCCCCGTCGTGATGCCTGGAGCAATCAGGCGGAAGATGCCGATGGCGCCCGCCTCGCTCGTGCCCAGTCCGCCCGGCGTGATCCAGAGGAAGAACCCGAGGAGGATGTAGAGGGAGAAGAGCATGGCGAGCTGGCCGAACGTGAAGCGGAGCCCGACCGACGCGCCGAAGAACACCTGCGGGCGAATGAGGGTGAGGAGACTCGTCGCGATCTGAACGAGGAAGACGACGAGCGTCGCCCGCCGGTGCCGCGTGAAGGCGTAGCTCACTTCATCTTCAGTCTCGGAGACCTTGGCCGCCGCGCGGCAGAGGCGCTCCTCGCATCGCGGGATGCGACGGCCGAGCCAACGGATGATGCGACTGAGCCACTTCAGGTTGCGCGCGAAGTTGACAAGTCCAATGACGATCCACGCCGCGATGAACGCCAGCCCTGCGAGGAAGATGAGCTTCTGCGTGGGCGAGATGCCCGGGTGCATGGCCGCGTGGAAGCCGCCGACAAGCATGAGTAGGGTGAAGCTCACGCCAAGCAAGAACCGCTCGACGATGATCGTCGCGAAAACGCGCGTCGCCGGCGCCTGGGCCTTGTCGGCGATGAGGAAGACGCCGACGGGCTCTCCGCCGAAGTAGAGGGTCGGCGTGAGGTATGAGACGGCGTAGATGCTGAGTCGGGCCCCAATCACACGGCCGAGCGAGGCGTGGATTCCGTACGCGCGGAGCAGGATGCGCCAGCCGACAACCCACGCGGCGACCGTCAGGAGGACAGTCGCGAAGACCTCGACGACGCCGAGGGCGCTCACGGCCTGAATCGACGCGAAGGTCTCGCGCCAGCCGACGAAGTAGAGGACGAGACTGATGCCCGCGGCCCCAACGAGGATCGAGACCAGGAAGTGCAGCGTGCTTCGCACCGGCCGCTTCATGAGCGCAGTCTAGCGAGGCGGGTTCACGCCTTCAAGGTTCTGCGCCGCGGCGAGTGCGAGCCGTAGGGCCGTCTCGACCGACCGCTGCCGCACGTCGGCGCGGTCCCCCGGGAAGCGGCACTCCTCGGCCTGGGTGCCTCGAGCGGTCGAGACGGCGATGAACACGAGCCCCACCGGTTTGCTCGCCGTTCCGCCGCCGGGTCCGGCGATGCCGGTGATCGACACGGACAGGTCGGCGCCGAGCCGCGCCCGGCACCCGTCGGCCATCTGCACGGCGACCTCCAGGCTCACCGCGCCGTGTTTCGCAAGGGCCTGCGGCGACACGCCCAATAGCGAGGTCTTGAGCCGGCTCTCGTAGGCCACGACCCCGCCGAGGAAGAACGCCGAGCTGCCGGGCATGTCGGTGATCGCCGCGCCGAGACTCCCGCCGGTGCAGGACTCGGCGACCGCGATCTTCCAGGACCGCTCGGCGAGCGCGTGGGCGAGGTCGCGGACGAGGCGAGGCACGTCTGCCGTCTTGTCTCTCTTCGTTGTCATGGTTCCACCCTCGCGGCGCGCCCGTGCTCGCACCGCGTGACGATCAGACATGACGCGCACGACGGCCGGCGCGGGCGGCACAGGGTGCGTCCCAACTGGATGAGCAAGAGGTGCAGGTCGAGGAGCAGCTCCGCGTCGCGGGGAAGAAGGGCGTTGGCGTCTCGGAAGGCATCTCCAGACGCGGGGATGATGCCGATGCGCCGCAGGACGCGACGGATGTGGGTATCCACGGGGAAGACGGGCATGCCGAACGAGAAGAGGAGCACGATCGACGCCGTCTTGGGCCCGACGCCTCGCGACGCGCAGAGCCAGGAGAACGCGTCCTCCTGCGTCCTCTGCGAGAGGAAGGCGAGGTCGAGCGCGCCTGACTCCGCGAGGATTCGGCGGAGCGCCGTGCGGATCGCCGCCGCCTTCTGCGCCTGGAGCCCGGCGACGCGCACGGCCTCGGCGATCTCCGCTTCGCCGGCGCGCGCGACGCGGTCGAGCGTGCCGAAACGGAGAAGGAGCGACTCGTAGGCTCGATCTCGGTTCGCATCGGTCGTGTTCTGCGACAAGATCGTCAGGACGAGCGTCTCCACCGCATCCGCCCGGGGAACTTCCGGTGGGCCGAACGCTTCGGCGAGCCGGCTTCGGAACCACTCCGCCGTCTTGAGGTTCATGGACCCTGAGCATAGGAGGGCGCGACCGATCGGCGCAAGGACTATCATTTCCCGGGGGTGAGAGCGTGGACAAGGCATCGAACGGGCGCGAGGCGGTCGTGCGCCTCGCCGACGGCGAGGATCTCATGGCTCAGCTTCGCGGGCTCGACGTCCCGTGCGCCGTGATCGTCTGCGGCATCGGCATGGTCCGGCACCTGCGGCTTGGGTACTGGAACGGACGCGCGTACGAGGAGACGCGGCTGGACGATCCGGCCGAGCTCGTCTCAATGCAGGGGACGATCGCTCGTTCCGCCGATGGGCGCGTCGTGCACTGCCACGTCTCGGTCGCCGCAGCCGACGGCTCCGTGCACGGAGGACACCTGCTCGCGGCGACCGTCGCGAACACGGCCGAGATCGCGCTCCTGCTCGTTCCGGGGATTCGTCTCGAGCGACGGCTCGAGACGACAGGGCTCACGGCGCTCGTGCCGCTACCCGAAGGCGACGCCGGGGCGTAGTCCGTTCAGGAACTCCGAGCCGGTGGCGCGGGCGCGCCCATCGCGCTGGATCTCGAGGATCTCGAGCAGGCGATCGCCGCAGGCGACGAGGAGTCGCCCCGAGACGCGCGGCCCGACGGATCCGGGCGAGAGCGGGCCGACCGCGATCTCCGTCCGCGCCGTGCGGTGAATCTTCGCCCGCCCGCCGTCGAGCGGCGTCCACGCTCCCGGCCACGGCGTCATCCCCCGCACCAGGTTGTGCACGTCGCGCGCCGGTTGCGTCCAGTCGATTCGGCCGTGGCCTCGATCGAGCTTCGGCGCGAGCGTGGCGCCTTCCGGCTGCGGGATCGGCTCCAGGGAGCCGTCGGCGAGGCCCGCAAGCGTCTCGACGATCGCCTCGGCGCCGAGAACGGCCAGGCGCGCCTCCAGCTCGCCCGCCGTCTCCTCCGGGCCGATCGTGAGAGGCCGCGCGAGGAGCATCGGGCCGGTGTCCATTCCGCGGTCGATGACGAACGTCGTGACTCCTGTCGTCGTCTCGCCGCGCGCGATGGCCCAGTTGATCGGGGCGGCGCCCCGGTAGCGTGGCAGCAGAGACGCGTGGATGTTGATAGCGCCCAGGGGAGCCGACTGGAAGGCCGCCTCGCGAAGGATCTGGCCGTAGGCGGCAACGACGAGGACGTCAGGGCGCGCCTCGCGGAGACGCGCGACCGCGTCGGGTTGGCTGACGCGCTCGGGCTGGAACACGGGCAGGCCGAGCGCCGAGGCGGCCGACTTCACCGGAGGCGGCGCGAGCACCGCGTGGCGGCCGGCGGGACGGTCCGGCTGGGTGACGACGAGGGAAACCTCGTGATGGACTGCGACGGCGCGCAGCGCGGGAACGGCAAACGCCGACGTGCCGAGGAAGGCGATGCGCATCAGTCTTCCTCGCGCTTCTGCCTTCGTTTGTACTCCTGGACGGCGCTCCGGCGCCTCGCCGGGCTCAGGTGGTCGATGAACAGGTGGCCGTTCAGATGGTCCATCTCGTGCTGCATCGCGCGCGCGAGAAGTCCCTCGCCCGTGATCTCGACCCGCCTGCCGTCGAGCGTCGTGCCGGCGATCGTCGCCCGCGTTCCCCGCTGGACGGGCGCGCTGACCCCGGGGAGGCTGAGGCATCCCTCGGGCAGGGTCTCGCCTTCTCCCTCGATCGCGAGCAACTCCGGGTTGACGAGCACGTGGAACTCGCCTTCCACGTCCAGGATGATGATTCGCTTGGAGATCCCGATCTGGGGAGCCGCGAGCCCCGCCCCGTTCGCGCGCAGCATCGCCTCGACCATCGTGTGGCAGATGGCGCGGATCTCGTCGTCGATCTCGAGCACGGGCTCGGCGGGGCGGCGGAGAACCGGATCGCCGAACTCCCGAATCTGCGTGGCTTTTCCTTGCATGGTGGGTCGACGCATTATAGAGTAGTCCTCTGTATGCCACAAGAGAACTGCGATCCCTGCGCATCCG
>JAKLFO010000058.1 GCA_022711155.1 Candidatus Bipolaricaulota bacterium | reverse complement strand
CCTTCGCGCTCTGCACATGTACAAGCGCGAAGAGCAGTACATCGTCAAAGAAGACCGGGTGATGATCGTCGACGAGTTCACCGGGCGGCTCATGCCCGACCGGCGGTACTCGGACGGCCTGCACCAGGCGCTCGAGGCGAAAGAGGGCATCACGATCCAGCGGGAATCGCAGACCCTCGCCCAGATCACGCTCCAGCACTACTTCCAGCTCTACAAGGGCCTGTGCGGCATGACGGGAACGGCGAAGACGGAAGAAGAGGAGTTCCAGCAGATCTACGGGCTCTCCGTGCTCGTCATTCCGCCCAACCGGACGCTGCGCCGCGAGGCCATGCCCGACAAGCTCTTCCGCACGCGCAAGGCGAAGTACGAGGCCGTGGCCGAGGAAGTCGCGCACCTTCACGAGGCAGGACGCCCTGTCCTGATCGGAACGACGTCGATCGACGTCTCGGAGCTCGTCTCGCACCTCCTCAAGGCGCGCAAGCTGCCGCACACGGTCCTCAACGCCAAGTACCACGAGAGAGAAGCCGAGATCGTCGCCCAGGCCGGCCAGCGCGGCGCGATCACCGTGGCGACGAACATGGCCGGGCGCGGGACGGACATCAAACTGGGCGACGGCGTCGCCGAGCTCGGCGGCCTGCACGTCCTCGGCTGTCAACGGCACGAGTCGCGCCGCATCGACAATCAGCTCCTCGGACGCGCCGGCCGGCAGGGCGATCCGGGTTCGTCGCAGTTCTACCTGTCGCTCGAAGACGATCTCCTGCGCATCTTCGGCGGCGAGACGATCGGCGGCGTCATGGATCGGCTCGGCATGAAAGAAGGCGAATCGATCGAGCACAACCTCCTCTCCGGCGCCATCCGCCGGGCGCAGAAGCGCGTCGAAGGGCGGAACTTCGAGATCCGCAAGCGGTTGCTCGATTACGACCTGGTCCTGGCGAGGCAGCGAGACGCCATCTACGCGCTGCGCGATCGCTTCCTCTTGCCGTCGCGCCGCGACGGCGGACGACTGCCGGAGGGCGCCGCCGAAGACCTCGACGCGTACCTGCACGACCTGTTCGAGGAGTTCGCCGAACACCTCGTCGCTGCGCACGCGGCTGGAAAGGCGCCCGACGAGTGGAACCTCGACGGGCTCTCGCGCGAGGTCTCGACGTTCTTGCCGGCCGACGCCGACCTGTTCGCCGGCGTGGGGCGCGATCAGCTCGTCTCCCGCGTCGTCGCGCACCTCGATCGCGCCCTCGACGCGCAGAAAGCCCGATTGGGCGAGCCCTTCTCGCTCCTCGCGCGATACATGATCCTCTCGACCCTCGACGAGGCCTGGCGAACGCACCTCTACAACCTCGACGACTTGAAGGGCGGCATCGGCTGGACGGCGTACGGCGGGACGGACCCACTCGTTGCCTTCAAGCGCGAGTCGTTCGTCTTGTTCCAGGAGATGCTCGGGCAGACAGCGGAGAAGATCGTTCGGATCCTGCTCAATCCCCGCCTCACCATCACGCAGGAGCCGGCAGCCGAGCCACGTCCGGCGGCCGAACGATCCATGCGCTTCGTCCACGCCGACACGCTCCCCGGGCTCACCCCGGGACCCAAGCCGCAGGCCGAGACGCCCGGAGCGCACCGCCCGGTCACCGTCGCCGCGGCTCCCGGCCGCAACGACCCGTGTCCTTGCGGCAGCGGCAAGAAGTACAAGAAATGTTGTGGCGCCGACCGTTAGGGCGCACTCCTCCGTCGGCTTCTTGCCGGAGCGGCAAGAAGTACAAGAAATGTTGTGGCGCCGACCGCTAAGGCGCACTCCTCCGTCGGCTTCTTGCCGGAGCGGCAAGAAGTACAAGAAATGTTGTGGCGCCGGCCGCTAGGGCGCATCTCTCACGCGGCTTCTTGCCGGAGCGGCAAGAAGTACAAGAAATGTTGTGGCGCCGGCCGCTAGGGCGCATCTCTCACGCAGCTTCTTGCCGGAGCGGCGCGGCCCCCTAGCCCCGCCCGTTTGCTCGAGATCCGAGCGCCCTCTCTTCCTCGCTCTCTCCCTCGCCTTGCGTTGACAAATCGCCCCCGCCTCCCTATGATTAGCAGACATGTGGCTGAAGTGCTAACACGTGCGAGGTGAGAGCCCGATGACCCTGCCAGAGAGGCAGAGACTGATCTTAAGAGAGGTCGTGGACCGGTACATCCGGCTCCGCGAGCCTGTGTCGTCGCGGATGATCGTCGAGGACTACGGCCTCGCCGTCAGCTCGGCGACCGTGCGCAACGACATGAACGACCTCGAGCGACAGGGCTTCATCGAGAAGCCGTACTCGTCGTCGGGCCGCATCCCGACCGAGAAGGGCTACCGCTTCTTCGTCGAGTGGCTGCTCGACCTGTCGGAGCTGGCTCGCAAGGAGCGGTTCGACGTGGTCGAGACGTCGAGTGCCCGTGTCCTCGACGTTGCGGAGGCCATGCGCCACGCGGCGTTTCTCCTCGGGAACATGACGCACTACGCGGCGTTCGTCATCCCGCCGCGTCTCGAGGCGGCGCGCCTCGAACGCATCGTCTTGGTCCGGATGTCCGAGCGCACGGCGTTCATCGTGGTCATGTCGGACACCGGCATCGTCGAGCAGGGGCTCGTGCCGCTCGAAACCGACGCGACGGAGTCGGAGATGGAAGCCATGATGCGCGCGGTGAACCGCGTCGCGCGCGGCGCGAGTTTCGAGGACGTGTGCCGCATGGCCGCGTCCGACGCGGTGGCGGACGACTGGCACGAACGGCCGGAGCGCCAGGCGTTGTCCATGGTGGGGCGCCTCTTGGGAGCGCGAACCGGCCCGCGCGTCGTCGTCGACGGACTCTTGCACATCCTCGACGCGCTCGAGGATCAGGTTCCTCAGGAGGCGATGGCGCGTTTCTCCAGCCTCAGCCGGACGCTCCAAGACGAAGAGGCACTGCCGCGGGCGCTCGCGGAGGCCCGTCGCGGGCGGCGCGGCATCGTGGTGAACGTGGGCGACCTGCCGCTGTCCGGGTTCGAGAACTGGAGCGTCGTGTCGTGCGACTACCGGCCGCACGACGGCGTGCTCGGCGTCATCGGCCCGGTGCGCATGGACTACGGCCGAGCGATGTCGGCCGCGACGTTCGTCGCGAGCCGGCTCGAGGCCCTGCTCGTCGCGGCGCGGGCTCGCGAGGAGGAGAGGAGACATGGTGTCTGAAGAGAGACGGGCGGACGTGCCTGAGCGCGAGACAGGGCAACAGGCCGACCTTGCCGCGACGCCCGCGGCACAGTCGAGCGCACTCGACCCCGCCTCTGCATTGGCCGCGAAGGAAGAGGAAGTGCGGGGGCTGATCGACCGCCTGAAGCGCTTGCAGGCGGAGTTCGACAACTACCGCAAGCGGATCCTCCGCGACCTCGCGGAGCTCGAGCAGCGGGCGTCGGACCGCGAGGTCCTCGACTTCCTGCCGCTCTACGACAACCTGGCGCGCGCCTTCGCGGCCCACGCGAAGGACGGCAATGTCGAGGACTTCGTCTCGGGCGTCGAGAGGATCTTCGGCCAGTTCGCGCAGATCCTAGAACAGAAGGGCGTGTGCCGCATCAAGACGACGGGCGAGCCGTTCGACCCGTCGCGGCACGAAGCCTTGTTGTGCATTCCAAGCAAAGAGCCGGCGAACGTCATCGTGGAGGAGTTCTCCCCCGGGTACACGCGCGGCGAGCGGACCCTACAGCCAAGCAAGGTCTCGGTCAGCCAAGGACCCGCGCCGGATGCGAAGGAGGAAGTGTGAAAGAGAAGATCATCGGCATCGATTTGGGAACGACGTTCTCCTGCGTCGCCGTCCTGGAGGGAGGAGCTCCGACGATCATCACCAACTCGGAGGGCGAACGGATCACGCCGTCGGTCGTCGCGTTCACCGAGACGGGCGAGCGGCTCGTCGGCCGGCTCGCGCGCCGCCAGGCGATCACGAACCCCCTGAGGACGATCGCGTCGATCAAGCGACAAATGGGCTCCGACCACCGCGTCAAGATCGACGCCCAGGGCAAGACGACCGAGTACTCGCCGGAGCAGATCTCGGCGATGATCCTGCAGAAGCTGAAGCAGGACGCCGAGGCCCATCTGGGCGGCCGCGTCAACAAGGCCGTCATCACCGTGCCTGCCTACTTCAACGACGCGCAGCGTCAGGCGACGAAGGACGCGGGGACGATCGCCGGGCTCGAGGTCATGCGCATCATCAACGAGCCGACGGCGGCAGCTCTCGCCTACGGGCTCGATAAGCAGCACGAGCAGACGATCCTCGTCTACGACCTCGGCGGCGGCACGTTCGACGTATCGATCCTCGAGATCGGCGACGGCGTGTTCGACGTCTTGGCGACCGACGGCGACACCCGCCTCGGCGGCGACGACTTCGACCAGCGGGTCGTCGACTGGCTGCTCGAGGAGTTCCGCAAGGACACGGGAGTCGACCTGTCGCGCGACCCGAGCGCCATGCAGCGCCTGCGCGACGCTGCGGAGTCGGCGAAGAAGGAACTCTCGAGCCGCATGGAGACGACGATCAACCTGCCGTACATCACGGCCGACGCGAGCGGGCCCAAGCACCTCGAGAAGAAGCTGACGCGGGCGAAGTTCGAGTCGATGATCGACGACTACCTCACGCGGACGATCTCGATCGTCGACGCGACCTTGCGCGAGGCGGGCAAGACGGCGGACACGATCCACCAGGTCGTCCTCGTCGGCGGCTCGACGCGCATTCCGAAGGTGCAGGAGCTCGTCGGCAAGCGGATCCCGGGCAAGATCAACCGTGAGATCAACCCCGATGAGGTCGTGGCCGCCGGAGCCGCGATTCAGGGTGGCGTCTTGGCCGGAGAGGTTGACGAGATCGTCCTCCTCGACGTCACGCCCCTCACCCTGTCGATCGAGACCCTCGGCGGGGTCGCCACGCCGCTCATCGAGCGCAACACGACCATCCCGACCGAGAAGTCGAAGACGTTCACCACGGCCGACGACAACCAGCCGGCGGTGGAGATCCACGTCGTGCAGGGCGAGCGCAAGATGGCGTCCGACAACAAGTCCCTCGGCAAGTTCCAGCTCACCGGACTGCCGCCGGCCCCGCGCGGGGTTCCGCAGATCGACGTCTCGTTCAACATCGACGCCGACGGAATCCTGCACGTGACGGCCAAGGACAAGGCCACCGAGAAGACGGCGTCGATCACCATCACCGACTCCTCGCGCCTCGACTCGACCGAGATCGAGCGCATGCGCAAGGAGGCCTCGGCCCACGAGGCGGAGGACCGCGAGAAGGCCGAGAAGGCCGAGATGCGCAACAAGGCCGATCAGCTCACGTACTCGATCGAGAAGGCGATGGCCGACCTCGGAGCCAAGGTCGACGGCAAGAAGCGGTCGGAGATCGAGGAACGCATCCGCGACCTGCGCACGAAGCTGTCGGAGAACGCGTCGAGCGAGGAACTGAAGCGAGGCATGGACGATCTATCGAAGGCCGCGCAGGACGTGGTCTCGAAGGCGTACACCGAGGGCGGGCAGGCGGCGGGGCCGCAGGGCGCGCCCGACGGCGGGCCGGCCTCAAGCGGCGGGGACCGTCCGGACGACGGCGACTACATCGACGCCGAGTACGATAAGAAGTAGCATTTCGGCCAGATCGGGAGGCCGGCGTGGCGAAGCAAGACTACTACGAGGTTCTCGGGGTCGCGCGTGACGCGTCCGAGGCGGACATCAAGAAGGCGTACCGCCAGAAGGCGAAGGAGCTTCACCCGGACCGGAACCCGGACGATCGCAAGCGTGCCGAAGAGGACTTCAAGCGCGTCGCCGAAGCGTACGAGGTCCTCTCCGACGCGCAGAAGCGCGCCCAGTACGACCGCTACGGCCACGCCGGACCCGATCAGGGCTTCACGTTCGGCGACACCGACTTCCGCCGCGCCCGCGAGGCGTACCGCGAGTTCGGGTTCGGCGGGTTCGACAACCTGTTCGACCTCTTCTTCCGCCAGGGAGCGGCGCAGACCGCGGCCGACCGCAGGCGCGGCGCGGCGGGCGAGTCGATCGAGTATCGACTGCGGATCACGCTCGAAGACGCGGCGCGCGGAACGAAGATGACGCTCACCGTCCCGCGGCTCGCCGCGTGCCCGGCGTGCGCGGGAACCGGGATGGAGCCAGGGTCGAAGAAGAAGGCCTGTTCCGCGTGCAAGGGCCGCGGCCAGATCGAGCACCGGCAGCAGAGCTTCCTCGGGAGCTTCATCAACATCAGCACGTGCCCGGAGTGCGAGGGACACGGCGAGATCGTGGAAGACCCGTGCCACAAGTGCCACGGGCAGGGCCGCGTCAAAGAGAAGAGCAAGATCTCGATCACCGTCCCGGCGGGCGTCGACACCGGCTCACGCCTACGTCTGCGCGACCAGGGAAACGCCGGAGTCGGCGGCGGGCCGAACGGCGACCTATTCATCGTCATCGAGATCATCCCGCACCCGCAGTTCCGCCGAGAAGGGCCGGACATCCACTCGAGAGTCACCGCCTCGTACCCGCAGGCGGCGCTCGGCACGAAGCTCAAGGTCGAGACCCTGTGGGGAGAGGAGACCGTCTCGATCCCGTCGGGCACACAGCCGGGGACCGTCTTCCGCCTTCGCAACAAGGGAATGCCGAGCATTCACGGCTTGAACGGCAAGGGCGACCACTTCGTCGAGGTGACGATCGACGTTCCCGCGAAGCTAACGGCCAAGCAACGTCAGGTCGTCGAAGAGCTGGCCAAGTCGTTCGAAGCGACCAAGTAGTCTGGCCGGCCGGCTGGCCGGCTAGCCGGCTAGCCGAGCGCGCCCTCCGCAAGGAGCTGCTCGATCGTGGGGATCATCGCTTCGAGCGAGCGGTGGCGATGGCTCACGAGGTTCTTCTCGCCCAGCGCGAACTCAGCCAAAGTCCGCGTCTCGCCGACCGGCACGAAGACCGGATCGTAGCCGAACCCGCCCTCTCCCCTCGGTTCACTCGCGATGGCGCCGTCGAGCGATCCGGACGTCGTGAAGACGCGCCCGCCGGGCAGGTAGAGGACGGTGACCGCGACGAATCGCCCGCGGCGATCGGCGACGCCGCGGAGCTTCTCCAAGAGCAGGGCGTTGTTGCGGGCGTAGTCAACCGGCTCGCCGGAAAACCGCGCCGAACGAACGCCCGGCGCGCCGCCGAGCGCGGCGACTTCCAACCCGGCGTCTTCGGCCAGGCTGGCGAGCCCCGTCTCAAGTGACGCCGCGCGCGCCTTGAGAAGCGCGTTCGCGAGGAATGTCACGCCGGTTTCTTCAACGTCGGCGAACGGGATGTCGTCGTGGGTGAGGAGCGTGAGCCGGGAGAGGCCGCGCAGGAGGTCGCACATCTCCTCGATCTTGCCGCAGTTCTTGGTGGCGAGAAGAAGGCGATCGGACATGTCGGAACCCGTGGGCGCTCCTCGCGGAGGCGTGCGCTCGCGTCCTCCGGTCTACAGGATCGAGAGGATGAACCCGAGGGACATGAACACCGTCGCGAGGATGATCGTGAGCGTCCTCTTCGGATCTCTCGTTTCATCGCGTCCGAACACGGTGCTCGACATGCCCGATCCGAACGCGCCGCCCATCCCCGAGTGCTCGCTCATCTGGAGCAGCACGATCGCCATCAGGGCGAGACAGTCCGCCAAGAAGATCACTTGAAGCACGATTCTCAATGCTGCCATGACACCTCGACCCTTTCTCCCCTCGACTCGAAACGATGCCGCATTGTAGCGACAGGCGCGCCGCGCCTCAACGCCGCGGCTTGCGCGGGCCCCGACGCTGCCCTAAGCTATGTCAGCAGCGTCAAGGAGCGGATCTGCGTTGCAGAAGTTCATCTTCGTCACGGGGGGCGTGTTGTCGGGGCTCGGGAAGGGCGTCGTCGCGGCCTCCATCGGCCTCCTCTTCAAGCAACAAGGGTACCGCGTCAGCCTCCAGAAGATCGATCCGTACGTCAACGTCGACGCCGGCACGATGAACCCGTACGAGCACGGGGAGGTCTTCGTCACCCACGACGGGAAGGAGACCGACCTCGACGTCGGGCGCTACGAGCGGTTCGTCAATGTCGAGCTCTCTGCCGCGCACTACATGACCACGGGCCAGGTGTACTGGAACGTCATCCGCCAGGAGCGAACCGGCGCCTTCCTCGGAAAGACCGTCCAGGTCATCCCGCACATCACCGATGAGATCAAGACCCGCATCCGAAAGGCGCTCGAGGCGTCCCAGGCCGAGATCGGCGTCGTCGAGATCGGCGGAACGGTCGGCGACATCGAGAGCCTGCCGTTTCTCGAAGCCGTTCGCCAGATGAAGGACGAGTTGCCGGGCGAGGACACGTTCTTCGTCCACCTGACGCTCCTGCCGCACCTCTCGACCTCCGACGAGATCAAGACGAAACCGACCCAGCACAGCGTGAAGGAGCTGCGCGGGATCGGCATCCAGCCCGACGCCATCGTCGCGCGCACCGAGCTGCCGCTGCCGGCGTCGGTCAAGCAGAAGATCGCCCTGTTCTGCGACGTGCCGAAGGACAACGTCATCGAGGACCCCGACCTGCCGTCGAGCTACCACGCGCCGATCAAGCTGCACGAGAATGGGCTCACGCGGTGCATCGCGCTTGGGCTCGGGCTCCCCGTGAGAGAGCCAGACCTCGCCGAGTGGACGCGGCGCGTCGGCGTGATGTCGTCGGCGCAAGAGAAGGTCAGAATCGGGATCGTCGGTAAGTACGTCGAGCTCAAGGACTCCTACATCAGCATCCGCGAGTCGCTGACCCACGCGGCGATTGCCGAAGGCGTCGACCTCGCGATCGAGTGGATCTCGTCCGAGGATATCGCGCGCGCCGGCGCCGACGGACTGCTTGCGCGCGTCGACGGGCTCCTCATTCCCGGCGGATTCGGCGACCGCGGCATCGAGGGGAAGATCCAGGCGGCGCGCTACGCACGGGAGAAGAAGATCCCCTGCTTCGGCCTCTGCCTCGGCCTGCAGTGCATGGCGATCGAGTACGCACGCAACGTCCTCGGGCTCGCCCGCGCGAACTCGCACGAGTTCGATCTGGACACGCCCGACCCGGTCATCGCCCTCCTCGAAGAGCAGGTCCGCGTCGTTCGCAAGGGCGGAACCATGCGGCTCGGAGCCTACGAAGCGGCGCTCGCGCCGGGCACGATCAGCCGGACAAGCTATGGAGCGCCGGCCGTCGCCGAGCGCCATCGCCACCGCTACGAGTTCAACCCCGCGTACCGCGAGCGGTTCGAGAAGGCCGGAATGAAGATCGCCGGAACCTCTCCGGACGGGACGCTCGTCGAGATCCTCGAGCTGCCGAGCCACCCGTGGTTCGTCGGAGTCCAGTTCCACCCGGAGTTCACGTCGCGCTTCCTGGCGCCCCATCCCCTCTTCTGCAGTTTCGTCCACGCATGCCGAAGCTCCGGATCGCCGTCATCCTTCTCCTCCTCGTGACGGTCGCCGTCACCCTGTTCCTCCTGCTCACGCCGAGCCCGGCGCCACCCGAGCCGCGTCCCACGGAGGCCGCCGGCCTCGTTTTGCGCGGGTACGAAGAAGGCCGCCTGGCGTGGGAAGCCACGGCGGAAGAAGGCGAGATCGCCTCGGAGACCGGCACGCTGTCCAGAGTGGCGCTGCGCGCGTTCGATCAAGACGACGTCACGCTCGACGTCACGGCCGACGCGCTCAAGCAGGAAGGAGACGCCCTGACGCTGACCGGCAACGTGCGCGGAGAGACCGCGGACGGCATCGCCCTCTCGTCCGACGCGATGACATGGCGAACCGACGAGCGCCGACTGGAGTCGGGCTGGACGCTCCTCAACTGGGGCGAGGACGAACTCGCGTCCGAAGCGTTCGTCTACGACGCGCGCCGCGAGCAAGCGACGCTGACGGGAGTGCGCGCCACCCTGCGGCGCAACGAGACGTTCGTCTTGACGAGCGAGCGCGGGGAAGTCTCGCGCGACCGCGTCTTCTTCGCCGGAACCGTCGAGATCGCGTCCAACGATCAGACCCTGGGGGCCGACGAGCTGGAGACAGACTCCGACGGCGACGTCGTCACGTTGCGCGGCAACGTCGCGGCATCGGGCCCGCAAATCGAGCTGCGCGCCGACTCGCTCGTCCTCGCGCCCGACGGCCAGACCGCGCGCGGCAACGTGTCGGTCGACGTGATCGTCGCCGCGGAGGAGGGTGAACGTGGGACTTGAGGGGCGAGATCTCGTCAAACGCTACAGCGGGCGCGCCGTCGTCGACCACCTGAACCTCGTCGCCGAGCCCGGCCGCATCGTCGGCCTCCTCGGGCCGAACGGAGCCGGCAAGACGACAACCTTCAACCTGATCATCGGATTCATGGCCGCCGACCACGGAAGCGTCTGGCTCGACGGGAAGGACATCTCGCGTCTTCCGTTCTACCGCCGCGCCCGCCTCGGCATCGGCTACCTGCCGCAGGAGCCGAGCGTGTTCACCAAGGCGACCGTGCGCCAGAACCTCGAGATGGCGCTCGAAGGCGCGAGAGACGCCGTGGCGCGGCGCGACAGCCTGCTCGCCGAGTTCCATCTCGGCCCGCTCGCCGGGCAGCTCGCCGGCTCCCTCTCGTCCGGCGAACGCCGCCGCCTCGAGATCGCGCGCGCTCTCGCCACGTCGCCGCGCTACATCCTGCTCGACGAACCCTTCTCCGGCATCGACCCCATCTCGATCGCCGACCTCCAGAGCGAGATCCGATCGCTCAAAGAGCGGGGAATCGGCGTCATCGTGACCGACCACAACGTGCGCGACACCCTCTCGATCACCGACTTCGCCTACCTCATCGACCAAGGCCGCCTCGTAACTGCCGGCACGCCGGCGGAGATCGTCGCCGACCCCGCCGCGCGGCGCGTCTACTTGGGCGAAGGCTTCCGGGCGTAGCCGCCGGTTCAGGCATGCGCAACAGCAGGGCATGCCCCTATCACCGGGAGCCTAGCGGTAGGTCGCTTCGCCGCGCGTCAGGATGGCCGCAATCGCGACTTCCTTCGCTTTGGGGTTGACGGAGTAGACGATTCGATAGGGTCCAACGCGCTTCCGCAGCGCGCCGCGGAACTTGCCGCTCTTGATCGGGCGAACGTCGCCCCGCGTCGGGTCGCGCCCCATCTCGTCGATCGCTCCTGCGACCTGCTCCTGGCGCTCACGAGGCAGAGCGCGGAGCTGCTTGGCCGCCTGGTGCGACAGGCTACAGGCCCAGCTCATCCTTGAGCTCGCTCCACGGCACCGAGTTGCCGCGCTTCAGTTCGCGGAAGCCGCGTTCGACAGCCGCTTCCTCATCCGCGCTCAGCGTCTCGTCCAGATTCACCAAGCGCTTCGGCTCGATGACGATTCGGCTGCCTTCTTGCGTCACGTCGACGAAGTCGCCTTCCTTGAGGCCCAGTTCGTCAAAGATGACCTTCGGCACCGTCACCTGCCGATTCGTTCGGATCTTGACCGTGGGCATGGAACCTCCTCCACAAGCGACTGATGGAGTAATACTCTAATACAGCCACAGCAGTCAAGCTGCGCACGGAGCAGTGCCAATGCGTGATTGCAAGACCTGACCCTAGCGCCTTTCAGAGTCGTTCTTGCGTCACGTCGACGAAGTCGCCTTCCTTGAGGCCCAGTTCGTCAAAGATGACCTTCGGCACCGTCACCTGCC
>JAKLFO010000057.1 GCA_022711155.1 Candidatus Bipolaricaulota bacterium | reverse complement strand
GCTGGAGCAGGCCGAAGTGCTTTCGGAGATGTGGGCGAGCGCGTGAACGATTGGGGAGCGTGCGTCGTCAACCCAGTAGATGTGCAGAGCTTCGGTGCAGACTCGGAATCCCGTTACGCCGACCGAGCCTGAGTGGTGGAGCCTAGGGGACTCGAACCCCTGGCCTCTTGCATGCCATGCAAGCGCTCTCCCAGCTGAGCTAAGGCCCCAATACGCCGCGCATTCTACCACCTTCGCCGGGGGCGCTCAATGCGCGGCGGGTGTGCGGCCCGTGGCCGGGCGCCGGCGCGGCGCCTAGGGTCGAACCCGGCTCCCGGTCCACGGAGGAGCCGGCTTCGACTGGGCGGAAGACGTTGGCTGCGGCCCGAAGTCCGTGGTCGGGCGCCGGCGCGGCGCCTAGGGTCGAACCCGGCTCCCGGTCAACGGAGGAGCCAGCTTCGACTGGGCGGAAGACGTTGGCCGTGGTCCGGAGTCCGAGGCCAAAGCGCACGGTCCGAAGTGCGCGGCTCGAAGACCGGGACCTGGGGCCCAGTGTCTGGCGACGGAAGCGGGTGTGGCGTGCGCGGCGGTGGAGCCGAGCCAAGGTGCCTGGATCGCGGGCTGCCGGCCGTGCTGGCTACCATCGCGCGGGCAGGGTGAAAGAGCCTCAGGCGGCCGCCCTCGGCGACGCTGTCAGGCGCCGCCGCCGGGGCCGAGGGCCTCGAGGAGGAGGCTGACGGCGGACCAGAGGTCTGCTTCGGTGAAGTCGGCGCACGCCTCGAGAGGATCGTAGTCGGGCGACTCATCGCCGGGCGAAGGGTTCTCACCGCGCACGCGGATCGTGATGCAGCCGGCGCGGCGGCCGGCGACGATGTCGGTCGGGGAGTCGCCGATCATGACGGCCTTCTTGAGGCGGATCCCCAGGTCGCGCTCGGCTCTCTCCAGCATGCCGGTCCCCGGCTTGCGGTCTGGGCAAGCTACCGCGTAGGGCGCGACGGTTCCGCCTGGGTGGTGTGGGCAGTAGTAGATCGCATCGACCGAGGCGCCGAGCTCGGCCAGCAAGGCCTCCATGCGGAGGTGGATGGCCTCGAGCGCCGCTTCCGTCAGGTAGCCGAACGCGACTCCGCCTTGGTTCGTCACGACGACCACGGGAAGCCCTGCCTCGTTGAGCCTCCGGATGGCCTTGCCGGCCCAGGGGAGCAGGCGGACGTCGGCGGGCGCGTTGATCGGCTCTGCGTTGTCGGTGATCACGCCGTCCCTGTCGAGAAAGACGGCCATTCGCCGGGCGCGCTGCGAATGGCTAGGGGCGAAGGCGGGCGGGCCGTTGCCTTCGCCTGGCGGCCGCCCGGAGGGCGCGGGGGCGGAAGGACGTCGACTGGGCTGGTTCCGCCGCGGCGACGTGTCCGGAGCGCCTGCGCTTCTGTCACTCTGGGTCGATCGCGCGCTCACGGGTCTAGCGAACCACGAGGCTGACCATCTTGTTCGGCACGGCGATGGCCTTGAGGACCTTCACGTCTCCGAGCTTGGCCTTGACGTCATCGCTCTCGAGCGCGGCCTTCTCGAGCGCTTTCGCGTCGGCGGCGATCTCGGCGGAGACAGTGATCCGCGCTCGCAGCTTGCCGTTCACCTGCACCGGGATCTCCACGGTGTCCGCGCCGAGCGCCTGCTCGACGACGCGCGGCCAGCCGGCTTCGAGCGGCGAGCCGTCGTGCCCGACCTTGCGCCACAGCTCTTCGCCGAGGAAGGGACAGATGGGTGACAGCACGAGCACGAGCCGGTCGACGGCCTCGCGCAGCAAGTCCGGATCGGCGTCCTTGCGCTCGGCGTACTTCGCGAGGTCGTTCGCGAGCTCCATGATCGCCGACACGGCGGTGTTGAAGCTGAAGCGGTCCTGGATGTCTTCGCTGACCTTGCGAACGGTGCGGTGCACGCGGCGCCAGAGCGCAAGGCCCTCGGCGTCGAGCGTCGCGGGGTCGGCGGCCGCCGTGCGAGGCGCGAGGCGCGGGGCGCAGTCGGAGACGAGCGTCCAGACGCGGTTCAGGAACCGGAACGAGCCGCGGATGCCCTCTTCGGACCACTCAATGTCGCGGTCGGGCGGACCCATGAACAGCGTGTAGAGCCGTTCCGTGTCGGCGCCGACGCGGTCGATGATCTCGGAGGGGTCGACGACGTTCTTCTTCGACTTGGACATCGAGAAGTACGGGTTTTCGAGCGCCTTGCCGCAGTGCGGACAGCGATTGCCCTCGGCGACTTCCTTGGGGTAGAGCCAGCCGTGCTCGGGGCACTTGTACGCGGTCAGGCAGACCATGCCCTGCGTGAACAGGCGCGCGAACGGCTCTTCGAACCCGACGTGGCCGAGGTCGTAGAGCGCCTTGGTCACGAACCGCGAGTACAGGAGGTGCAGGATGGCGTGCTCGACGCCGCCGACGTACTGGTTGACGGGCAGCCAGTGGTCGACGTCGTCGCGGACGAACGCGCGCCGCGTGTCGTGCGGGTTGATGAACCGCAGGTAGTACCAGGACGAGTCGACGAACGTATCCATGGTGTCGGTGTCGCGCCGCGCCTTCCCGCCACAGGTCGGGCAGGTGGTGTCGGCGTAGCCGGGGATGTCGGCGAGGCCCATCTTGCCGATGAACGCCACGTCGGGGAGCTTGACGGGCAGGTCCTTCTCGGGGACTGGGACTTCGCCGCAGGTCGGGCAGTAGACGATCGGGATCGGCGCGCCCCAGTAGCGCTGGCGCGAGATGAGCCAGTCGTGGAGACGGTACGTGATCGCCTTCTTGCCCTTCTGCCCCTTCTCGAGCCACTCGGTCACGGCGTCCTTCGCGAGGTGGCCGCGCGTGCCGCTGAAGCGGCCGGAGTGCTGCATGGTCCCGATGTCGGAGTGGAAGAGGAAGCCCTCGTAGGCCGGGATCTGGGTCAGAATCTCCATGGCCGTTCGAGCGTGGAACGACGCCCCGGTGAGCAGCGCGCAGCGGGCGACGATCTCGCGGTCGGTGGCGACGGAGTCGTGGGCGATGACGGCGTCCTGGAAGATGAACGCGAAGCGTGTTCCCACGACCGACGCCCAACCTCCGGCCTTGAGCTCGCCCTGGATCAGGCGGACAGCGCGGTTCACGTCGTCCCAGTTGGGGTCGAGGACGAACCCGTGGCTCGTCTTCTCGACGGGGAATCCGTCGTCTCTCGCGACCTTGTCGAAGTCGGCGCCGACGGCGGCGGCCGGCACGAAGGCGCGGGCGCGGCGGTCGGCTCGCTCGATCACGGGCAGGATGGGGAGGCCGTAGCGGATGGCGAACGCGAAGTCGCGTTCGTCGTGCGCGGGGACGGCCATGATCGCCCCGGTGCCGTAGGTCGCGAGGACGTAGTCGGCAATCCAGACGGGGATCTTCTCGTTGTTGGCCGGGTTGACGGCGTAGGCGCCGGTGAACACGCCGGTCTTCTCGCGCTCGGTCGAGAGCCGGTCGATGTCCGAGGCGCGGATGGCGCGGTCGCGATACGCGGCGACCTCGGCCTTCTTGTCCGGCGTGGTGATCTTGTCGACGAGCGCGTGCTCCGGGGCGAGCACCATGAACGTGGCGCCCCACAGCGTGTCGGGTCGCGTCGTGAAGACGACGAGATCGTCCCTCGTCTCGGTCTTGAACGTGATCTCGGCGCCCTCGCTCCGTCCGATCCAGTTCTCCTGCATCTTCTTGACGCTCTCGGGCCAGTTCTCGAGTTTCGCGAGGTCGTCGAGCAGGCGGTCGGCGTAGTCGGTGATCTTGAAGAACCACTGCTCGAGCGTCTTCGGCTCCGGCGCGGAGCCGCAACGCTCGCAGCCGCCCCCGACGACTTGCTCGTTCGCGAGCACGGTCTTGCACTGCGGGCAGTAGTTGACGGTCGCCCGCTTGCGGTAGGCGAGGCCCTTCTTGTAGAGCTCGAGGAACAGCCACTGCGTCCAGCGGTAGTAGTCGGGATCGCAGGTCGAGATCTCGCGATCCCAGTCGTAGACGATGCCCCACGCGCCGAACTGGCCCTTGGCATAGGCGATGTTCTTCTCGGTCCACTCGCGCGGGTGGATGCCGCGGTCGATCGCCGCGTTCTCGGCCGGCAGGCCGAAGGCGTCCCAGCCCATCGGGTTCAGGATGTTGTAGCCGCGCATGCGATAGAAGCGCGTGAGGACGTCGCCGATGATGTAGTTGCGCCCGTGGCCGACGTGCAGGTAGCCGGACGGGTACGGGAACATGTTGAGGTAGTAGAAGGTGTTGTCGCGCGCCTTCGTGTCGACGCGGAAATAGCCCTTCTCGTTCCAGTGCTCGCGCCAGCGCGCTTCCACGGCTTTGAAATCGTAGGGTTCGTTCACATGGGCCGTCATGGCCTAGGCTCCTCGCGCGAATCGTTCGCCTTCGTCCAGCATCTTCCGGACGGCTTCTTCTGTCTCCATCTCGCAGTAGATCCGAAGGATCGGCTCCGTGCCCGAGGCGCGGAAGAGGATCCACCCGCCGTCGACGCGCAGCTTCACGCCGTCGAGCGTCTCGATCGAGCGCACCGGGAGGCCGCCGAACCGGTCGGGCGGGTTCGCCCGCAGCTTCTCGACAACCTCGATCCTCGTCTGGATCTCGATGTCCTTCCGTCGCACGGCCTGTGGGCCGAAGCGGCGGTGGAGGTCGGCCACGAGTTCGCTCGCCGGGCGCTTCGAGGTGGCAAGGATCTCGCAAAGGAGGATCGACCACAACACGCCGTCGCGCTCGGGGATGTGCCCGCGCAAGGCGAGGCTGCCGCTTTCTTCTCCCGCCATCAGCACGTCTTTCTTCAGGATCTGTTCGACCGCGTACTTGAAGCCGATCGGCACCTCGATGACCTCGAGCCCGTAGGTGGCGCACATGCGCCGCACGAGGTCGGTCAGGTTGAACGACACGACGACGGCACCCCGCAGGCCGCGTTCCTCGACGAGGTAGCGAAGGATGAGCGCGTACGTGCCGTGCGGGTCGATGAAGCCGCCCTTCTCGTCCATGGCCGCGATGCGGTCGCCATCTCCGTCGGTGATGACGCCGATGAGTCGCTCGCGCTTCGCGGCCCGCGAGCGGAGGACGGCGCGGAGAGGAATCAGGTTCTCGAGGAGCGGCTCGGGCTTCTTCCCGCCGAAGAGCGGATCGCGCGTGCCGCGGATCTGCGTGTACGGCACGCCGGACTCGCGCAGGAGCTCGGCGACGTAGCCGGACGCCGAGCCGTACATCGAGTCGACGACGGCGTGGATGCGCGAGGCGCCGAGGCGCTCGCGGTCCATCAGCGCGCGGATGCGGTTCATGTACGGCGTCCGAAGGTCGACTCGCTCGATCTCGGAGACTGCCGATCGCGGGCTGGGCGGCGCGGGGGTGAGCCGCGCTTCGATGGCGTCGGTGACCTCTTGGGGAGCCGAGCCGCCGTACTCGGCCTTGATCTTGATCCCGTTGTAGACCGGCGGATTGTGGCTGCTCGTGATCATCACGCCGACGGACGCCGCGCGGTCGACGACAGCGTACGACAGGGCGGGCGTGGGGACGGCATGTTCGCTCACGACGACGGGCATTCCGCGGTCGCGGAGCACGCGGGCGAAATGCAGGGCGAACTCCTCGGAGAGGAAGCGCGTGTCGTAGCCGATGACGACGCCGCGCTCGGCCGGCCGGTACTCGGCCTTCCAGTCGGTGTAGATCGCCGCATCCTTCCGGCGCGGGTCGCGCTGGTGGAGGACGAGGGCGTCGGCCACGCGGCCGACGTTGTCGAACGTGAAGTCGCGGGCGATGATGCCACGCCACCCGTCGGTTCCGAACCTAACGCTTTCGCCGCCGCTTCCCTGACCCACCCTGTTCTCCTTGAGGCTGTGTTTGGACGCGCGTCTTGAGGATGATGCGCTCGACGTTGGCCGGCCGCACGAGGTCTTCCCGCCGCAGAATCGCCTCGAGCAGATCGTACGGGAGAGACGTCTCTACCCACACGGAGTCGATCTCGATGACGCCGTTCTTGACCGGCACGCGAGGCAACGCGCGCTCGACCGCCTGCTTGTAGCGCGCGATCATCTCTTCATCGCCCAACGGGCTCGGCGTCGCCTGGTCGTTCATCGCCATCATGGCTCTGCGAGGCTCCTCGGAGTCGGCTCTTGGGCTCCCCGGACGCGGGAAGCGCAGACTGCATCTGTGCCGGATCATAGCATAGGAGCGAAGTCGCTGTAAAGGCGGGCGCTGGACGGTGCGGCGCGCCGCGGAGGAGCCGAGAGAGTCCTAGGTTGCGGGCCCGGGCTCGGGTACAATGCCGGCCACATGCAGAGGGGGACATTGAGCACTCGATGGCGCGCGACCGGGTGGGTCGTCTCGTTTCTTCTAGTCCTGTCGCTTGCTGCCGTTTCCTGCGCGGGGACCGCGACGGGGAAGGTTGATCCGTCGCTTGCCCTCTGGCTGGAGACGGGCGAGCTCACGCCGCGGGGCGAGGCGGGCAGCCTGCAGGTGGTGGCTTCTCCCACGGGCGAAGTCCGCGTCAAGGTTCTCGCGTCTGCTCCTGGGGGCGCCGGCCGGATGCTGGGTGGAGTTCCGGTCCAGTACTCGACGGGGACGGTGGGAAGCCTCGTCGTCACGCGGGCGGAATTGGCGCAGTTGGCGGCCGACGAGCGCGTCTCGCACGTCGAGCCGTCTTGGCGGACGCGGCCGACGCTCGACGCGAGCGTTCCCGCGGTGCGCGCCGACTGGGCGCACGCGGCGTCCCCCGCTGTCACAGGGCAGGGCGTGATCATCGGCCTCGTCGACACGGGGATCGACTTCCGTCATCTCGACTTCCGCTACGACGCCGACCGCGACGGGACCGAGGAGTCGACGCGCATCCTCGTGCTCAGCGACCAGACGTGGGGTCTGTTCGGGGTGACGTACGACCGCGACGACATCGAGGAAGACCTCGCGAACGGCGCACCTCCGAGCACGGGGATCGTCAAGCAGGTCGATCTGGACGGGCACGGGACCCACGTGGCGAGCATCGCGGCGGGCGACGGATCATCCTCTTCGGCCGGGTTCGTCGGCGTCGCGCCGGAGGCCTGGATCGTCGCGGTGAAGACCACATTCTACACGGCCGACATTCTGGAGGGCGTTGGGTTCGTGTTCGACGAAGCCGACCGGCGCGGGCTGCCCGCGGTGGTGAACCTGAGCCTGGGAGGCCAAGAAGGCCCCCACGACGGGACGTCGGCGTTCGAACGCGGGCTCGACGAGCTGGCGCAGGGCGCCGGGCGGGCGATCGTTGTCTCGGCGGGCAACGAGGGCGACCTGGAGCTTCACGTCTCGAGCACGCTCCAGGGCGGCGCACGGTCGTTCGATCTTGAGGCGGGGGCGCGCGAAGTGACGATGGAGATCTGGTACCCGGGAAGCTCGCGATTCACGGTAAGCGTCGCCTCTCCGTCCGGCGCGAGCGCGCTGGCGGCGGCAGGCGCGGGGAGCGGGTTCGTGGTCACCGGGGATGGGACGATGTACATCGACAACTCCTCGGGCGGGCCGAACGCGAACAACGGCGATCGGAAGGTCCTCATCCGCGTGACCAACACGACGTCGGGAACTCGCTGGCGGGTGACCGTTCGCGACACGGAGGGCGGCGGGCGGTTCGACGCGTGGGTGACGTCGAGCACGGGCCGGATCGTCGACGGAGACTCGTCATCGACGATCGACGAGCCTGGGAACGCGCGGGGCGTCATCACGGTGGGGGCCTTCGACACGAAGGCGACGTGGCCTTCGCTGCTCGGCGAGCAAGACGAGTCCGACGAAGTGCAGCCTGGCCGACTCGCCGCCTTCTCGAGCCAGGGGCCGACGCGCGACGGCCGGGTGAAGCCTGACCTGACCGCGCCGGGAGCGTGGATCTGCGCGGCGCTGTCCTCCTCGGCCGTGGCGTTCGATGACCTCATCCATCCGGACGGTGTCCACGCGATGGAGCGCGGGACGAGCATGGCGGCACCGCACGTGGCGGGCGCGATCGCGCTCCTCTTCGATCTTGACCCAACCCTCACCTCGGCCGAAGTGCGCGAGGTCCTGACATCGGCAGCGGGCCGCGACGCGCAGACTGGGACCGTGCCGAGCGTCCGCTGGGGGTACGGCAAACTCGACGTGTGGACGGCCATTATCTCGGTGGAGATCTCCGAGCCGCCAGAACCCTCGGGCAGGCGTCCCACGATCGTCGTGGCCGAGAATCCAGCCATCGACCAGGCGGCGTTCACCTACGCGCTTCCCCAAGGGACGACGGCGGCCGCGCTTCGCGTCTATGACATCGCGGGGCGACTCGTGCTTGGCGTGAGGCTCAGCGTGACGGCCTCGGACTACATCTGGGATCTCGCTTCGGAAGCGGGCGACCGCGCCGCGGCTGGTCTGTACGTGTTCGTCGTGGCGAGCGACCGCGGTAACTCGGTCGTAGGGCGCCTGGTGATTGCGCCATGAGTCGAGAGACCGTGCGGTGGTTGGAGCGCGCGCGTGGCGCGGGGAGGCTTGTGGCCCCGGGGGGAGTCCGTACGGCCGCGGCACTCACTCTCGCTCTGGCGCTCGTCCTCGTGGTGTCGTCCACCGGGACCCTTGCGGTAGGCGATGTCGGCGCCCTCTTCGAGCTCGGAACCTCAGCGCGCTCCCTCGGGGTCGGCGGGGCGCGCGTCGCCTTCTCCGACGATGTGGCAGCCGTGTCGCTCAATCCGGCCGCCCTCGCGTGGGTGCGCGAACTCGGCGTTGCCTCGCTCTACGTCGAGCAGTTCGGCGGCGTGGGCTACGGCTCGCTCGAGCTCTCGGCGCCGTACATGGGCCTTGGCGCCTCGTTCCTCGACTCCGGCTGGGTCGAGTCGGGTGTGGTGAAGTTCCGTTACGCGTCGCAGAGCTTCTCGTGCGCCGCGGCCGTGCCGATCGGGCCCGTCGCGATCGGGACGCGCTGGAGATTCCTGCGCGTTGGGTCGCCCTACGAAGCGCACGGGTGGGCGTTCGACGCGGCTACGCTCGTCCGGATCGGGGACGTGCGCGTGGGTGCGATTCTGGATTCCGCGGTGTCGTCGCCCGTGGTCTACCAGGGCGGCGAGACGGAGCCGTGGCGGCGCGACATCGCCCTCGGGGCGTCGTGGATGACGGAGCCATTCGCCGATGTGCGCTGGACTCTTGCGACCGACGTGCGCGGCGTCTTGACCGGCGCGTGGCGCCTGGTGGGCGGCATGGAGGCATGGGTCGGCCCTCTGGCGGCAAGGGTGGGGTGGGACGGAGACGGCCCGACGTTCGGGCTCTCAGTTCGCATCTCCGGAGTCGAAGTCGATTGGTCCTGCGCGGCTCGGTCCGACCTCGGGACGAGCCATCGCGTATCAGTCGAGGTACTCTTCTAGGCGGAGACACGATGGCGAACATGAAGCAATGGATCTTGGTGGCCCTCTTCGCGCTGGTCGGAAGCCTGGCCGTACTGGCGCAGGACGCGACGCAGACCGGATCGTGGACTGTCGAGATCGACGGTCGCAAGACGTGGACGGTCCGCTACGGGATGGGTGACTCGCTCGCGCTGGCCGGAGCGTCGATCAGCGTCGGCGAGCTGAGCCTCGAGCAGACGATGGCGGTCGACTTCACGGCCACGGCGCTCGGCATCTTTCGCGTCGAAGGGAGTTTCGACGACCAGAAGTCCGATGACTTTCAGTCGTTTTCCGTGTACATGGATACCCAGCACGTCGACGGTGTGGCGGGGGACTTCACGGCGCCCGACCTGGGCGGCTTCTTCGCGGGGAGCCGCGCGATGCTGGGCGCGCGGCTCGACTACATCTGGGACGAGGGCACGGCGATTGGCATCGCGTCGCGCCTCTCAGGAGTCCGCGACTCCCGCCAGTTCGTCGGGCAGACGGCCCTCGGGGAGCGGGTGTTCGCCGGGCGCCGCGGCGACGAAGGAGTTGCGTACGTGACGAGCCTAGACGGCTTGGGTTATGTCGACCTCGTCAGCCTCTACGTCGAGGACTTCACTGACGTCTCCATGATGTTCGAAACCGCCGATCTCGCGGCCGTGCTGGCGCAGTACGGCGTGCCGGAGTTGGCGGCGCCGCTCGCCGAGTTCGGGGGAATCGAGCTGGATGCGGGGGACGTGGCCGTCGTCGGGAGCAATGCGCAGTCACTCGTGGTGCGGGTCGAGCCGGCGAACCTGGCGCGCGAGGCGCTCCGTCAGGCGATCCGCGACTACAACGCGGGGGACGCGGAGGACAACGTCTCCTATCCGTTCGTCATCGGGAGCGAGGTGGAGAGGCAATTCCTGGCGGCGATGACCGCGCGCGCGCTGCTTGTGGTCGGCGGCGACGTCTACCGAGTCTCCGGCCTCGGCTGGAACCGGTTCCTCGACCTGGGCGAAGAAGAGGTCGACGGGGCGACCGTGAAGGCGGTCGCCACGGTCGATGGAGAGCAGTACGCGGTGGGCGACCCCGACCTCGAGGGGTTCGCGATGAGCGTCCACCCGGAGGCGGGCATCGTCGAGGTCGCGTTCCCGGAGAGCTTCTTCTCGGACCCCAATTCCAGACTCGACATCACATTCGCGTACCCCACCGGGGGCACGTACCTCTTGGGGAGCTCGGTCATCTCCGGAAGCGAGAGCGTCACGTTGGCCGGGCGGCCGCTCGTGCGTGACAGGGACTACACCATCGACTACGAGGTCGGCCTCCTCTGGCTGCTCGTCGACATCGGGCCGACGGACTACCTGGTCGTCGAGTTTGAGCGGTACGGGAGTGCGGGATCCTACGGTCGATCGTTCTACGGCGCGGTCTTGAGCGTTCCTGCGGGTGACTGGTCGCTCGCGAGCTATGTTCTGCGCGGGATGGACGACCAGAGCACGGTGACGAACCCGGAGAGCGTCAAGACGATGCCGAACTCGCAGACGGTGCTCGGCGTCACGGGCGCGCTGTCCGGTGAGGATCTCGAGGCCGACTTCTCCCTCGGATACACGGACGATCTCTTTCCGTATGACGACAACGAGCGCGATCCGATGCCGAACCGCGTGAACGCGATCGCCGGCTCCGCCAACTACGTCTTCGTGGGACATGACGCGGGGTTCAGCGTTCGGGCCGCCGACGGCTGGCACGCATACGGCGCGGGGTCCGGACTCGCAGGGAAGAGGGTGCGCGCGATCGTCGTCGTCGAGGATCGCGTCTTCTTCGGCACGGAAGGCGGGCTCACGGTCGTCACACTCGAGGGGGTTTCGCCGCTCGATAAGGCGGCGAACTGGGAGCGGTACGGCAGGTCCGACGGACTTCTCGACCTCTCGGTGCGCGCGCTGGCCGTGGACGGCGACGTCCTGTGGGTCGGAACCGACGGGGGATTGTTCCGCGTGCCGCTCGGCGAGATGGGAGATCCAGACGCTTGGCTGGAGCTCGACGACGCGGCGCTCGAGGAGACCCGGTCCCTGTGCCTGGCGGACGGCGCCTTGTACGTGGGCACAACGAGCGCGTTCGTCACCGTGGCGCGCGAGGACGGAGGAGTCCTCGCGACCGCCGTCGGCGATGCGGTGCTCGATCTCGCGACCGACGGGGAGAGCGTCTATGCAGGCGGCCCCTTGGGATTGCGGCGGTTCGTCGGGGGCGCGCTCGCGGAGTGGGTTGCGAGCGACGTGTCTGTCCTGTCCGTCGACGCGTGGGACGACGACGTCTTCTACGGGACGTCGTCCGGCTTGCGACGTGCGTCCGACGGAGAGGCGGGGCAAACCGGCTGGGCGATCGGCGCCCTCGCG
>JAKLFO010000056.1 GCA_022711155.1 Candidatus Bipolaricaulota bacterium | reverse complement strand
CGGCACGGCGGCCTTCGTCCTCGTGAAGCCGGTGTCGAGGTCGAGCTTCCTCGCGGCGAAGCTCAGCATCCTGTGGCTGTCGACGACGGCGGGCCTCGTCCTCTCCGCGTCCTGCGCCTACGCCTACACGGCCGTCCTCTTCTCGCCCCCAAGAGCGATGCTGTTTGCCCTCAGCAGCCTGCTCCTGCTTCTCCACGTCGTCACGTTCGTGACGACCACGTTCTTCTTCAGCACCGTCGCACGGTCTCAGGTGGTTGCCGGAGTCCTCTCGTTCTTCACGTGGATCCTCCTCGCGTCGCTCGGGAACCTCGGCTACGCGAGCGAGTTCCTGCCCGGCCGCCTGCTGACCCTGTCTCTCACGACGGCGCTCGGTGGCCCGCTCGCCTGGGAGCCCCTCGTCGGAAGCGCGGCCGTCATCGCGCTTTCGATCGCCGGGGCCTTCCTCGCGTTTCGTCGCTGGGAGCCGTAGCTTCGGCCGCCTACGTCGCGGCGAGGCCGAACAGACGCAAGGCGTTCTCGGTCGTGGTTCGCTGCACCACGTCCACCGGGACGTCGCGAATCCGGGCGATTTCCGCTGCAACGATCTCCACGTACGCAGGCTCGTTCCGTTGGCCGCGGTGCGGCACAGGGGTGAGGTACGGGCAGTCGGTCTCGAGGAGCACGCGCTCGAGAGGGACTCGGCGGATCGCCTCTCGCAATGCCTGGTTCGCAGGGTAGGTCAGGGGTCCGCCGACACCGAGGTGGAAGCCCAAGTCGAGGAACGTCTCGCCCAGCTCGAAGTCGCCGAGGAAGGAGTGGATGACGCCGCGGTGCGCCGCGCCGGCCTTCCGCAGGATGCGCACGAGGTCGTCGGTCGACTCGCGGTTGTGGATCGCGACCGGAAGACCGACCCGGCCGGCCAGCGCAAGCTGCTCTGCGAAGACCCGGCGCTGGACGTCGCGGGGCGACAGGTCGCGGTAATAGTCGAGGCCGATCTCGCCGATCGCCACGACGCGCGGCTCCTTGGCGAGGCGCTCGAGCTCCCGAAGAGCTTCCTCTGTCACGTCGGCGGCGCCGTGCGGGTGGACGCCGACCGTGGCCCAGACGAGGCGGTGACGGCCCGCCAACCGCACGGCCTCCCGGCTCGAGGCGAGGCTCGAGCCCACGGTGACTACGCCAATGTGGTCGGCGTGGAGGCGGGCGATCACGGCCGCGCGGTCGCGATCGAACGCGCGATCGTCGAGGTGGGCGTGTGAGTCGATCAGGCGCACGCGCACACCTCCCAGAGGGCGCGGGGCCAGAGGTCGATCACGTCCGACGGAAGAAGCGACGCCTCGGCTCCCCGGATCGCGAACAACTCGGCCGCCAGGCCGTGAACGTATGGCCCGACGAGCGCCGCGTCCTCGAGCGATGCGCCCGTCGCGACGAGCCCGCCGATCGCTCCAGCGAGCACGTCGCCGCTGCCGCCCGTCGCAAGCCCCGTGTTTCCGGTGGGATTCAAGTAAACGCGCCCGTCGGGAAGCCCGATCGCCGTCGGCCGTCCCTTGAGCACGACGATCACGCCGTGTCGCGCCGCGAACGCGCCGGCTCGGGCGACCCGATCGCGATCGATCTCCGTCGGGTCTCCGCCCGCGAGCCGGGCGAACTCGCCCGGATGCGGCGTGAGGATCGCCCGCCCGGCGAGCTTGGCCAACGCGCTCGGATGGCGAGCGAGGGCCCACAGCGCGTCGGCGTCAACGACTGCGGGGCCATCGAACGCCGCGAGCGCCGCGAGCGCCCCCTCGCCGCTCGCCTCCGAGCGTCCGATCCCCGGCCCGACCACGAGGACGCTCGCCCGCCGTCCGGCCGCTTCGAGGTTCGGGAGCGCCGCGGGCACGAGCTGTCCATCCTCTTCGGGAAGCGGGGCGACGAGCGCTTCCGGCAGGCCCGCGTGAACGGCCGCAGCCTGCGACGCGGCGACTCCCACGGTGACCAGGCCGGCACCGCTCCGCAGGGCGGCTCGGCCGGCAAGGATGGCCGCGCCGACCATGCCGGCCGAACCAGCGACGAGGAGGACGTGGCCGAACGTGCCCTTGTGGCCCGTGGGAGGTCGCGTTGGAAGGCGCCGCGCGACACCCCCTCGCTCGAGGACGCGCGCCCAAGGGCGGGCCGCGCCCAGCGTCTCTGCCGGGTACGCCACCGGGACGACCGACACGTTGCCGCGCAGTCCGGCGGCTGGGAAGAGGAGATGAGCCGGCTTGAGGAACTCCATCGCGAGCGTGATGTCGGCGCGGACCGCGGGACCGGGGACTTCGCCCGCATCGGCTGCGACGCCGCTCGGAATGTCAAGCGCGATGACGCGCTTGCGGCTCCCGTTCACGAGGCCGACGAGCCGGGCGGCGACTCCCTCCAGCGGGCGCGCGAGCCCGCTGCCATAGAGACCATCGATCACGAGGTCGCACGCCGCGAGCGCCTGCTCGACGGGAGCCAGGTCGCCGGAGTCGACGCTCGCCACGCCTCCGCCATCGTTCTGCAGGGCGAGAAGCGCTCGGTCGACGCGCGGCGACGATCGGGCGGCTGCGACGCGGAACGCCTGGACTTCGACTCGAGACTGCCGCAGACAGCGCGCGACGACGAGCGCGTCGGCGCCGTTGCCGCCCGGCCCGACAAGCAGCAGGACGCGCCGAACGCTCGCGTGGTCGAGGATCCAGGCCGCCGCCGCGCGCCCGGCGCTCTCGACCAACGCGTCCTCCCCCACTCCGTGCAGCACGGCGAGCGCATCGAGTCGGCGATTCTCGTCGGACGTCACAACCATCCGCTCTTCCCGCCCGCTCGTCTCGCTCACGCCTCGCCCCCGCTCCTCCACCGGTCCGCGATCTCCGCCGCCACGCCGGCCGGGGCGCGCCCGGTGACATCGATCCAGGATACGCCGGGCTGGGCGCGGAACCACGACGCCTGCCGCCGCACCAGAGCCCACGTGGCGCGGGCGATGCGCTCGACGAGGTCAGCCTCGCCGATCTCCCCGTCGAGAAACGCGACGACCTCGGGAATCCCGACGGAACGGTAGGCCTGGCATGTCGGGCCGAGTCCCGCGCGCCGCAGCGCGGCGACCTCGTCGACGAGTCCCGACTCGACCATCGCCCGCGTGCGAGCGAGCACGGCCTTGCGGTGGTCGTCGCGCTCGCGAGCCAGTCCGAAGGTGCGGAAATGGAACGGCAAGCCGCGCGCCTCGGCCTTCCATGCCGTGATCGTGCGGCCGCTCGCGGCCTCCACTTCGAGGGCGCGGACCACGCGGAGCCGGTCGCGGGGGTGGATCGTGCGCGCCGCCTCGGCGTCGACTTCCTGCAGCCGGCGATGCAGGCCTTCGGAGGGGACATCATCGAGCGATCGGCGGAACTCGTCCGACTTCCCGGGGCCCTCGAAGATCCCACGCAAGACCGCGGCAAGGTAGAGCGTTCCGCCTCCAGCGAGGATCGGCAGGCGTCCGCGGGAAGCGATCTCGGGCACGATCCGCGCCACGTCGGCGCGGAACGCCATCGCGTCGTACTCGCCCGTGGTCGGGACGCAGTCGATCAGGTGGTGCGGAGTCCCGCGCCGGGCGGCGGCCGACGGCTTATCGGTCACGATGTCGAGCCCGACGAAGAAGGCACGCGAGTCGGCGGAGATCACCTCGCCGTCGAGCAGCTGCGCGAGTTCGACGGACACCGCCGTTTTTCCTGTCGCCGTCGGGCCGAGGAGCACTAGCACCGCGGGCGCGGCGGCCAAGTTAGTCCTCCGCCATCAGGAGCTCGCGGAACTTCCTCAACTCGGCGCGCCGAGACGGGTGCTTCAGCTTCTCGATCGCCTTGATCTCGATCTGCCGCACGCGCTCGCGCGTGATGTTGAACTTGAGCGACACGTCCTTCAGCGTCCGCGGGTGTCCGTCCTCGAGCCCGTAGCGGAGCTTCAGGATCTCGCGCTCGCGCTCGTCGAGTTGATCGAGCGCGCGCGACAGCTGCTCGCGCAGGAACATGCGGAAGGTCTCCTTCGTCGGCGACGGCGAGGCGGGGTCCTCGATGAAGTCACCGAGCGTGTCCTCGTCTTCCTCGCCGATCGGTCGCTCGAGCGACGCCGTGTACTGCGACACGCTCTCGACCTTCTTGATCTTGTCGATCGACATGCCGGTGAGGAGCGCGAGGTCCTCCAGCGTCGGCGCCGAGCCGTGCGCCTGGATGTATTCGCGTTTGACGCGGTTCAGTTCCCTCACGGTCTCGATCATGTGCACGGGCACGCGGATCGTGCGCGACTGGTCGGCGATCGCGCGCGTGATCGCCTGGCGGATCCACCAGGTGGCGTACGTCGAGAACTTGTAGCCGCGCGCGAAGTCGAACTTCTCGACCGCCTTCATCAGGCCCATGTTGCCTTCCTGGATGAGGTCGAGGAACGACAGGCCGCGGTTCATGTAGCGCTTCGCGATGGATACGACGAGGCGGAGGTTGGAGATCGTCAGCCGGTCCCGCGCCGCACGGCCCGTCCGCACGAGGGCTTCCAGTTCCTCGCGCGTGGCCTTGGGAGTCGGGAGTTCTCCGTGCAGCTTCTCCTCGAACGCCGACGACGACAGAAGCTCGGCCGCCTCGCTTCCGCGGTGCACAAGGTCATCGAGTTCGGCGCGCTCGACCGGCGTGAGGTCGCGCGTCGCCTTGAGGCGCTTCGCCGCCTGAGCTCCCGCCTGCTTGGCGAGCGACAGCTCGGCGTAGGCGCCGATCTCCATCGCCTTCGCGAGCTCCACTTCGCCTTCCTTGGTCAGGAGCGGGACCTTGCCGATCTCGCGCAGGTAGGTCTTGACCGGGTCTTCGCGCCGATCGGATCCCTCTCCGACGTCCCAGTCAGCGTTGCGGCGATGCGGGCGCGGCCCGGGCTCGGCCTCGGCCCCCGCCTCTTCGTCGCTCGGCTCGTCGTCGCCTAGGAGGTCCTCGGGATCGGCCAGCTCGTCGGCCAGCTCGTCGTCCAGAGCCTCTTCCGCCGCGAGCTCCTCATCCTCGGCGACGGCTTCCTCGTCCACGAAGGGCACGAGTTCGTCGGCCTCGGGGCCGAGGGCCTTTCGCGTGTCATCCTCGTGAGGCGTGCCCTCAACCGGCTTTTGCTTCGCCTTCGCCTTGCGCTTCCCCTTGGCCTCGGCCATGCATCCCCCTTCGCGCATCCCTCACGGCTGCCTGTGCGACCTCGTCGGCAACGGCTTGCTGATCTCGCGTCAGCCTCGCCCACTCCTCCCACTGCCCGGCCTCGGCCGCGGCGCGGATCGCGGCTCCGACCTCCGCCAGCTTGCGCTCCAGCCTCGGCAGCCGGACAGCGTGCTCGAGAGCGTCTTCGAGCGCCCGGTCGACGTCGGCGAACTTCACCGGAGCCAGCGCGTAGTACGTCGCGCGCTCGACGAGATCTTCCAGCCCTTGTTCTCTCAACCTCTCAACGACCCAGTCGCAGATTCTAGGCGATTCGGGCGCGTTCGCCAGGGCATCGGCGAGCGGCCGGTGCTCGGGCGCAAAGTCGTCGACGGTGACGGTCCCGGCGACGCGCGCCCACGTCACGTCGCCTCGCAGGAGGAGCGAGAGCAGATCGTCCTCCGCTCCCCAGCTCGCTCTCGACGAAGGCCCGCCGTCCCCGCCTGCCACGCTCCGCCCGCGGCGCGGCCCCAGCTCGCGCGCGACCCCTTCCGGCGGGAGATCGAGAAGGTCGGCGATTCCGCGAGCGATCTCCTGCTGCAGCGGCAGGCTGCGCACACCACGGTAGAAGTCGCGCGCCTCGGCAAGGATTGCCTCTTTGCCGGCGACGGTCCGCGGGTTGTGCCGCGCCGCGAGCGAGTCGAGGTAGAACTGGTGGAAGGGCACGGCGTCCTGCACCGCATCGCGCATCGCGCCGCCCCCGTACTTGCGCACGAGGCTGTCGGGGTCCTCGTCCTCGGCGTAGCGAGCCACGCGGACGTCAAGGCCGCTATTCCTCAGGATCTGCATGCCGCGCACGGCGCCCGCACCGCCCGCCGAGTCTCGGTCGTACGCGATGACGACCTCGCGGACGAGACGCCCGAGCAGGTCCGCTTGGCCTTGCGTGAGCGACGTGCCCATGCTGCCGACGACGTTCGTCAGGCCCGCCTGGTGGAGCGTCAGCACGTCCGTGTATCCCTCGACAAGCACGGCGTGTCCGGCGGCGCGCATCGCGTCGCGCGCCCAGTGCAGTCCGTAGAGGTAGCGGCTCTTGTCGAACAACGTCGTGGTCGGGGAGTTCAGGTACTTCGGCTCGCCTTCGAATGCGCGTCCGCCGAAGGCGATCGGGCGCCCGGACAGGTCGAAGATCGGGAACATCGTGCGATCGCGGAACCTGTCGTACGTTCCCTTCTCGCCTTCGACGACGAGGCCGGCCTGCAAGAGGCGCTCGGCGCCAAACCGCGCGCCCAGCGCACGCTTGACGTTGTCCCAGCCGGGCAAAGCGTACCCGAGGCCGTACCGCTTCCACGCCGCCTCGTCGAAGCCGCGGCTCTCAAGATAGGCGCGCGCCCGCGCGCCGGCGCGCGCGTCGGTGAGGTTCGCAGCGAAGTGCTCGGCTGCAGCGGCGACCACGGCGCGCAGCGCGTCCCGTTCCCCATCTTCGCGGCTCGACGTGAGGGATACGCCCGTCTCCTCGGCCAGCCGCTGCGCGGCTTCCATGAACGACAGCTTCTCGATCTTCATCAAGAAGCCGATCGCGTCCCCGCCCTCGCCGCAGCCGAAGCAGTGCCAGAGTCCCTTCTCACCGTTCACCATGAACGACGGCGTGTCGTCCTTGTGGAAGGGACAACGTCCTTTGTGGCTCGATCCCGACTTCGCGAGGGTCACGTAGCGCGAGACGAGGGCGATGATGTCGACGCGTTCCTTGATCGCCTGGACGTCCTGTCGCAGCGCCATGGTCAGGCGAGCCCCCGCAAGAACGGGTTGCCGCGGCGCTCGCGCTCGAGCGTCGTCGACTCGCCATGCCCAGGGTAGACGGCGTAGTCCCCGGGAAGAGACAGGAGCTTCGCCAGCGAGCGATCCATCTCGTCGTCGGAGCCGCCGGGGAGGTCGGTCCGCCCGATCGACCTCGCGAAAACGAGGTCGCCGACGATCAGGATGCCGTCCATCACGAGGACGATGCTGCCGGGAGAGTGCCCGGGCGTGTGGAGCGCGCGCACGCCGGGGACGACCTCCTCTCCGTCCCGCAGGAAACGCGAGAACGGAGGGTGGTTCGGGTAGAACATGCGGGCGAGCGCCGCGTCGCCCTCGTGGATACAGACGCCGCCCGAGCGCAGAGCCCAGTTGGCGCCGATGTGGTCGTAGTGCCCGTGGGTGTCGACGACGAGATCGATGCGGCGCTCGCCGACCAGTTGCCGCAGCGCGGGGCCGTCAGCCGCCGGATCGACGAGGAGAACGTGGTTGCCGGTTTCGAGCAGGTACGCGTTCGTGCCAAGAGGTCCGAGGGTCGCGGCCGTCACCTTGATCGCCATGTCCCTCCTAGGCCCTTGCGACAGTCAGCACCGTGACCGAATCGAATCCTGCTCCCTTCAGCGTTCGCGCGCACTCGTCCGCCGTGGCGCCCGTAGTCAAGAGGTCGTCCACGAGGAGAACCGCGCCCGTGCCAGATCGTACCGCACGGAAAGCCTCGCTCAAGTTCGTCTCTCGCTCGCGCGCGCCAAGCGTCCTCTGAGGCGGCGTCGGCCGCACCTTGACGAGGAGGCGCCGATCGCGCAGTCCCAGTCGGCGGGCCGTGAGTCGCGCGAGGTAGCGCGACGGGTTGAAGCCGCGCTCCCTCTCTTCGGAGCGCGTCATCGGCACGTGCGTGACCCAGTCGAACGAGGCGTCCGCCTCGCGCGCGCGCTTCGCCAGCTCGCCCGCGAGCCAACGCCCGACGGCCTTCTCCCCGCGGAACTTGAACGCCAGCAGGAGCTCGCGCCACCCTTCGTCGTAGGGGCCGAGCGCCAGCGCCCGGTCGAAGGACCGAATCCGGGTGCCGCAACGCAGGCAGAGATCGAGTTCGTCTCCCTCGAGAAGTCGGCCACGGAGCAGCTGGCCACCGAGTGACTGGCCGCACACCGCGCAGGCAGGCCCGAGGGAGAGTGGAAGGTGGCCCGAGCAGACGGGGCACACGACCGCGCCCCACACCGTCGGGCCACCGCAACGAACGCAGATAGGCGGGTAGAGGAGGGCGGCGACGCCGGCGACGCCCCTCCCTACCCCGCGAAACAGCCTACAGCACGAGCGCCAGACGCTGGAGCTGGCTCGTGTAACCCCACTCGTTGTCATAGAACGCGACGACCTTGAGGAGCCGCCCGTCCACCACGGCGGTGAGGCTCGGATCGATCACGCTCGGGCGCGGGTCGGCGATGATGTCGGACGACACCATCGGATCCCCGCTCACGCCGAGAATGCCTTGGAGATCGCCGTCCGCGTGCTTACGGAATGCCGCGTTCACCTCGTCCGCCGTGACAGGCTTCTTCATCTCCAGCGTGACGTCGCTGCACGACCCCGTGGCCACCGGGACGCGGAACGCCATGCCGTCGATCTTTCCGGCCAGAGCCGGCAGGACCTTCGCCGTCGCCGAGGCCGCGCCGGTCGACGTGGGCGTGATGTTCACCGCCGCAGCGCGGCTGCGCGTCAGCGAATTGTGCGCCGAGTCGACGAGCCGCTGATCGGCCGTGTAGGCGTGTACTGTCGTGATCGCAGCGTGCACGATCCCGAACTCCTTCTCGAGCACGTAGAGGACGGGAATGAGCGAGTTCGTCGTGCAGGACGCCGCCGACACGACGTCGTGCGACGCGGTGACCGACTTGTGGTTGATCCCATAGACGACCTGCGGGATCTTGTCGGCCCCTTCGCCCTTGCTCGGAACCGTCTGCAGCACGCGCTTCGCGCCGGCCGACACATGGCGCTTCGCGCCCTTCGGCCCGTCGTACGCGCGGAAGACGCCCGTTGCCTCGACGACGAGATCGACGCCCATCCTGCCCCACGGCAACTTGTCAGGCTCCTTCTCGACGAGGATCGGGATCGTGTGGCCGTCGACGACGAGCGCGTTCTCCGTGGCCGTCACGGCCTTGCCGTATCGGCCGTACACGGAGTCGTGCGCCAACAGGTAGCGCGCCATGTCGGGCTGAATGAAGGGATCGTTGATCGCGACGATCTCGATCTCCGGATGCCCGAACGCGATGCGGAAGTAGGCTCGGCCGATCCGGCCGAACCCGTTGATGGCTACTTTCTTCTTCATCCTCATGCTCCTTTCCCAGAGTGACCATCCATCATGTTGACGAAATAGCGATGCACGCGAGCATCTCCCGTCAACTCGGGATGAAAACTCGCCACCAAGATCTTACCCTGCCGCGCCATGACGGCCACGTCGTCGCACCGAGCCAAGACGTCGACCTTCGGCCCGACACGGGTGATGTACGGCGCGCGGATGAAGACTGCTGGGACTTCGGATCCGATCTCCCGAACGTCAAGCTGCGTTTCGAAGCTGTGGACCTGGCGCCCCGAGGCATTCCGCGCGACGCTGATGTCGATCCCGCCGACGATCGGACCCGCGCGCCCTTCCACCTGATCGGCCAGGAGGATCATGCCGGCGCACGTGCCGAACATGGGAAACCCGGCGTGAGAGAGACAGCGAAGCGCGTCGAGGAGGCCGCCTTCTGCGAGGAGGGTCATCGCCGTGGACTCTCCGCCGGGGAGGACGAGCCCGTCGAGTCCGTCGAGCGACGCTTCGGTCTTGACGATCCTCGTCTCCACGCCGAGCGCGTCGAGCGCGAGGACGTGTTCCCGCACCGCGCCCTGAAGCGCGAGGACGCCGACCCTCATCGTCCCCGCGTCTGCATCTTCTCGTGCTCGGGAATCGTCGAGATCTCGATCCCGGGCATCGCTTCGCCAAGTTCCTGCGACACGCGGGCGATCAAGTCCGCATCCTCGTAGTGCGTCGTCGCCTCGACGATCGCGCGCGCGCGTCGCGCCGGGTCGCCGGACTTGAAGATGCCGCTGCCGACGAAGATCCCGTCGCAGCCAAGCTGCATCATCATCGCCGCGTCCGCCGGCGAGGCGATCCCGCCCGCAGCGAAGTTGACGACCGGAAGGCGCCCGGCGGCGCGGACTGCGAGGAGGATCGAGTGCGGAGCTCCGAGCTCCTTCCCGATGGTCATGAGCTCTTCTTCCGGAGCGTCTAGGACGGCTCGCAGTTCCTTGTTCACGCGGCGCATGTGGCGGACGGCTTCGATGACGTTCCCTGTGCCCGGCTCGCCCTTCGTGCGGATCATGGCCGCCCCTTCGGCAATGCGGCGGCACGCTTCCCCGAGGTCTCGGGCGCCGCAGACGAACGGGACCGTGAACTCCCACTTGTTGATGTGGAAGTCGGGATCGGCGGGAGTAAGGACCTCGGACTCGTCGATGTAGTCAACTTCGAGCGCCTGGAGCACCTGGGCCTCGACGAAGTGCCCGATGCGAACCTTCGCCATGACAGGGATGGAAACGGCCTTCTGAATCTCGCGCACCTTCGAGGGGTCCGCCATGCGGGCTACGCCGCCCTGGGCGCGGATGTCGGCCGGAACTCGCTCGAGCGCCATGACCGCCACGGCGCCGGCGTCTTCGGCGATCCTTGCCTGTTGCGCCGTCGTGACGTCCATGATCACGCCGCCCTTGAGCATCTCGGCGAGACCGCTCTTCACGCGGAACGTTCCCTTCTCGACCATACGACTCACCCCTCGCCGCCTCACCTCACGAAGCGGTCTCCAGCGTGAGTATACGTTGGTTCGGAGGGCCACGAAAGTGAGGCTCGGCGCGCTTACGAAGCTTGTCGGCGCTCTGTGCCGGGCCAGTTCAGCTTGTCGGTCAGGGTCGCGAAGAAACCCCGCGCGCCGGCCGGCCGCACGAGCAGCGTCGGGTTTGCCGCGCGGCGGACCGAGATCTTACGTCCCGCAGGCAGCCGCCCGACTTCGTCTCCATCGGCGACGAGCCGCACCTCGGCGGACGCGCTCAGCTGAATCGTGTCATCCCTGGAGAACACGAGAGACCGAACGCCGAGGACGTGGGCCGCATGGGAAGTCACGACGAGGCACTCCGCGGTCGGCACGACGATCGGCCCGCCGAGCGACAGGCTATACGCGGTCGTGCCGGTCGGCGTCGAGAAGATCATCCCGTCGCCGGGCAGGGCTGTCGCGGGCTCGCCGCCCCACGAGAGGCTCATCTTGAGGAGGCGCGGCTCGACGGCAGCGACGACGAGGTCGTTCAGCGCACTTCCCGAGCAGTCGGCGGACTCGAACCCGAGGCGCATGCGCCCCTCGACGCTGTACTCGCCTCGGGCCAACGACTCGAGCGCGGGAAAGAGGAGGTCGAGCGACGTCTGAGACAGGAAGCCGAGGCTGCCCACGTTCACGCCAAGAACGGGGATCCCGTGCTCGACGGCGATCGCCGCGGCGCGGAGCACCGTGCCGTCGCCGCCCAACGCGCAGGCAACAAGATCGGATGCCTGCGTCCGAGCGCAGGCGACAACTTCGGATGCCTGCGTCCGAGCGCAGGCGACAACTTCGGATGCCTGCGTCGCGGCACGGGCCACCGCGTCGCGCGCTTCTCGGAGCGAGCCCGATACCTCGACGCACTCGATCCCGCGCGCTCGACACCACGAGGCGATGTCGAGCGCAGCGCGGACAGCCTGCTCTTTCGTCCGGTTCACGACGAGCACGAGCTTCATGTCACGATGCTAACGGTCCCGCTGAGAAGCATCAAGAGAAGGGGAGAGACCGGCGGGCCACACCAATCCTTGAGCCCGCCACTACAAGGACCGGCGGGCCGTATACCACACCTTGAGCCCGCCGCCCTACGCCGAGCGGCGGGCCGCGCTCCACACCTTGAGCCCGCCGCTATTGGGTGCGGCGGGCCGCGCCCCACCTTGAGCCCGCCGCAATCACACCGAGCGGCGGGCCGTGTATCGCCACCTGCAGACGATCCGCTCGGCGATGTCGATCAGCACGTACAGGATGAGCCCGAGAAGGGCCATCGCGAGGATGCCGGCCGCCTGCTGCGTCGTGTTGAAGCTCGAGGACTTGATGAATGCCCCC
>JAKLFO010000055.1 GCA_022711155.1 Candidatus Bipolaricaulota bacterium | reverse complement strand
CATTTCACCAAGTACCAGAGTCAGCTGGCCGAGCTCGACGAGCTTCTCGGAGGAGGCGCCGAGTTCGCGCGGGATGATCTGGAGGGCGCGTCGCTCGCCTTCGACGGACGCACTACGGTCCACGTTGATCCGCGCGCCACGACGGCGTTGCGCATCCCAGGACGCCACTTGTACGAGCCGATCCCGGGCTACGACCTGTTGGGCGAAGTGCGCGCACTCGACGACATCGCGCGCGACTTCCTCCTGCGCGACGGCGAAACGTCCACCGCAGCTTCCCGGCCCACGCGCGTCGTCGGGCTCAAGCCCAAGCGAACGACTGCGTCGTCAGCATTTCGTTGGGTGAAGTTCGCGCTCGAGCGCGCCGAAGTCGCGTTCGACGCAGAGACGCTCTTCCCGCTTCGCATCGCCTTTGTTCCCGCGCGCGACTCCGGAGCCGCTCCACTCCTCGGCCCCGACGCTACCGTGACGGTGGAATCAAGTGACGTTCGCAGGCTAGACCCCGACGACGATGCAGCGCCCGCGCTCCCGGCGGACGCGCGCGTGTTCGAAGAGGTGGAGTTTCCTATCCCCCAACTGACGGAGGTCGCACCGTTCCGTGTGCCGGTCGACGCGGCCCGTTCCATGGGATACGAACTCGTCGGGGACTCGGCGCGCCTGGTGCTCGACGCGGCTCGCGAACGCGGGTACGCGACGCTCCTGCTCGCCAAGCCGGATGAGCGCGGCCGAGCCGAAGGCGTGGTGACGCTCCGCGTCGGCAACTACCTGTCACGCTGGATGGCCCGCCGGCGCACCCTTGCCACGGAGCGAGGAGAGAGGGTCGACGAGAGCGGCGTTCGCGCGAACTACCTGGACCGGAGGACCCTGTGGAAGGCTTCCGAGGGCGCCGAGGGACTTCCCGCGCTCGCAGATCTTGTGTGGGAGAAGGACGGCATCTTCCACGTGATCGCGGCCGAAGGCGTCACCCGCGAGGACTTGATTGCCTTAGGGGCCGCGCTCATCTAGCGCCGCACGCTCGCTGCTAGCGAGACTCTCCGCGCCTCCGGCGCCGCACTGCGGCCCGCGGGACTCGGCAGAGCCGGGCGGCGGACTCTGCGCCGACGTTCGGCGCAGAGAGAGGAGGAGCCTCTCCGTGTCGTCCACGAGACGCGCGATCCTCTTCGCCTGTTGTTCCACGGTCGCCGCGAGCGCGCGATGGCGCAGCACGAGCGCGGCGTGACATGAGACGAGACGCCCGATGCGAACCTCGTCGGCGCTGAACGCACGCGACGTCGGATACGTGAACAGGAGCGCGCCCATCACCTTGCCGCCCATCCGCATCGGCATCGCCAGCGCGCTTGCGGCTCCCTCGGGGCCCCTGCACCAGCGGCGGGCCCGTACGATACTGCCGTCGCGCGATGCGCACACGGGAGCGTCGCCCAACGCGAACGCCCACTCCGGCGCTGTGCCCTCGAGGAAGCGCCGCAGCGGGTCCTCTTCCCACGTCCCACACGCGGCATGAATCCACGCCCGTTCTGCCACGCCGTCCCACTCCATCGCGGCGCAACCGGTCGACTGCGCCAGGCGCGACGCGCACGTGCACACTTCCAGAACGGCGCAGTCCTCGCCGGCGGCGCGCACAAGGAGGCCTGCGAGGTCCTCGAGCACGGATGCCGGAACGGCCGCACTCAACCCATCAAGAGGTGAGGCCGTCGAGCCCCTGGAGGTCTGGTTCTTGGAGCGCCTCGCCCATCTTGCGAGCCACGGCTTGCGTTCCATCGGCCACCACCCCTCCGCACGCGCGAGTGGGTCGCAGTATAGCTTCGCATTGATCAGCACGCAATGGAAGCCAGCATCCACGTGTCGCCCGCCCGGCTTGACAGGCCGCGGAGCCAGCGACACTCTTACCGCCGATGGATGCACGATCGGATGATCGACATGAGATCGACGCGCTCCGTCGCGAGATCGCGCGCCACGACGTGAGGTACTACGTGCTCAACCGCCCCACGGTCTCGGACGGAGAGTATGACGCGCTGTTCACGCGCCTCCTGGAACTCGAGCGCCTCCACCCGGAGTGGGTGACAGCGGACTCGCCGACCCAGCGCGTGGGCACGTCGCCGGCCAAGGAGTTCGCGCCTGTGCGCCACCGCCATCCGATGCTCAGTCTCGCGAACGCCTACAGCGAGGACGAGCTTCGCGATTTCGATCGGCGCATGCGAGACCTCCTCGACCAAGATCCGATCGTCTACGTCGCCGAGCCGAAGCTGGACGGCCTGTCCGTGGAACTCGTCTACGAACGCGGTGCGCTCGCGCGCGCGTCCACCCGCGGCGACGGAGCCACAGGAGAGGACGTGACGGCCAACCTCCGCACGCTGCGGACGGTCCCACTGCGCTTGGATCCCGCCGGCGGCACGCCCCCGCTCCTCGAAGTGCGAGGCGAGGTGTTCATCGAGACCGCCGCGTTCCTTGCCGTGAACGAGCGCCGGGCCGATGACGGCCTGCCGCCCTTCGCCAACCCGCGCAACCTCGCTGCGGGATCTTTGCGCCAGCTCGACCCCCGAGTGACGGCAGAGCGTCCCCTGCGATTGGCGTGCTATGACGTCGGAGCGACCGATGGGATCCTGTTCGAGAGCCAGCAAGAGCTCCTCACGACGCTGCCGCGCTTCGGCTTGCCGGTCAACCCGCTGTACGCCGTGTGCTCGGGCGCCGAGGATGCCGTCCACTTCTACCGCCGCATGCAGTCGGAGAGGAGCAGCCTCCCCTACGAGACGGACGGCGTCGTGGTCAAGATCGATCGCTTCGAACTGCGACGTTCCGCTGGGACGGTGAGCCGCAGCCCACGCTGGGCGATCGCCGCGAAGTTTCCAGCGGAGCGCGCCGTCGCCCGCCTCCTCGACATCCGCGTCAGCGTCGGTCGCACGGGGGTCCTCACCCCGGTCGCCACGCTCGAGCCCGTCCGCGTTCGCGGCGTGGAGATCTCGAGCGCCACGCTGCATAACGAAGATGAGATCGTCTCGAAGGACCTGCGCATCGGCGATTGCGTCATCGTCCAGCGCGCGGGGGACGTCATCCCACAGATCACCGCGCCTCTGCCCGAGATGCGCGACGGAACCGAGCGGTCCTTCTCGATGCCCAGAGAGTGCCCGGCGTGCGGCTCTCCCGTCGTCCGACTGGAAGGCGAGGCCGCGACGCGCTGCCTCAATACGACCTGTCCGGCGCGCATCAAGCAGTCGCTCCTGCACTTCGCTTCGAAGGGCGCGCTCGACATCGAAGGCATCGGCGGCAAGCTGGTCGACCAACTCGTCGACCGCCGCCTCGTCGTTCGCCTCGGCGACGTGTTCCGCCTCGACGTCGACACGGTTGCGCAGCTCGACCGGATGGGACCGAAGTCCGCCGCCTCGCTGGTGCGGGCCATCGACGGAGCGCGCTCCATCCCGCTTGCCCGCTTCCTCTATGCGCTCGGCATTCCCGAGGTAGGCGCGAGCACGGCGCTGCTGCTCGCTCAGCACGCCGGCACGCTCGAGCGCCTCGTCGACGTCGGCCGACAGGAACTCGAGACCATCCCGACCATCGGGCCGCGGACGGCAGAGGCCGTGACGGACTACTTCGCAAACGAAGAGAACCGGAAGACGCTTGCCGACCTCCGCGCGGCCGGCCTCCGCATCGTCGCCGAGGGGGTCCCGACGGCGACGGGTCCGCTCGCCGGCAAGCGGTTCGTCTTCACGGGGACTCTGCTCGGGATGACGCGGGACGACGCGACGCGACGCGCCACGAGCCTCGGCGCCTCGGTTTCTGCCTCGGTGAGTCGCAAGACCGACTACGTTGTCGCGGGCGCCGACCCGGGGTCGAAGGTCGACCACGCGCGGCAACTCGGCGTTCCCGTCCTGAGCGAAGCCGAATTCGTCGACCTCGTGGAGCGTGGGTCGTGACGCAGCGCGCGCTCCTCGACCTGTCATACGAAGACCTGGCGCGGGTGCTTGCCCAGCTCGGCGCCCCCGGGTACCGAACTGCGCAAGTCTGGCGAGCCGCTTACGTCGAACTCGTCACGGACTTCGACGCCATCACCACCTTGCCTTCCGACCTGCGGGCGAGGCTCGCCGCAGGTCTCTCGGTCGCGCCGCTTGCCACGGTGGACGCCGTCTCGTCTCCCGACGGGCATACCCGCAAGTCCGTTCTCGAGTACGCCGACGGCGAGACCGTCGAAGTTGTCACCATGGAGTATCCAGAGCGGGCAACGGTCTGTGTCTCGTCGCAGGTCGGATGCGCGGTGGGCTGTCCGTTCTGCGCTACGGGTCAGTCCGGATTCGTGCGGGATCTCGCGACCGGGGAGATCGCGGCGCAGGTCCTCCACGCGGCAAGGGAGTTGCGCGGGCGCGGGCGCAGGCTGTCCAACGTCGTGTTCATGGGAATGGGCGAACCGCTCTTGAACGCCGACGCGGTCCTCAAGGCGATCCATCGCCTCAACGATCCACGCGGATTCGGCCTGGGCGCACGTGCGTTCACCGTGTCGACCGCCGGCGTCGTGCCGGGCATCGAACGGCTGGCGCGCGACCCGGTCCAGGTCAACCTCGCGGTCTCGCTGCACGCGGGCGAGGACGGATTGCGCAACGCGCTCGTTCCGCTGAACCGCAAGTACCCGCTGGACGCACTGCTCGACGCCTGTCGCCACTACCTCGCGGCGACGCATCGCCGCATCACGTTTGAGATCGTCCTGGCCGCGGGAACGAATGACCGCCCGCACCACGCTCGTGCGGTGGCCGAGCGTCTGTCGGGCATCCTCTGCCACGTGAACCTCATCGCGGCAAACCCCATCCAGGGGAAGCGCGACCTGCGGCCCAGTCCGCCGGCCGCCGTGCGCGACTTCGCCGCCATCCTCGAGGCTGCGGGCATCCCAACGACCGTGCGCGACAGCCGCGGGGCCGAGATCGCAGCAGGATGCGGACAACTCCGGGCCCGCCCTCGCGGACGCGAACCCTAGCTGCGCAGCAGGGCGCGGTAGTAGTCGAGCGCCCGCTCGCCCCACTGGTCGGTGAGGTGCTCCATGCCCTCTTTCACGAGTTGCCGCGCTCGCTCCCGGCTGATCTCCATGATTCGTCCGACCTCGGAGAGGTTGTAGGCGCAGCCGTCTTCAATCCCATAGTGGAGACGGAGCGCCAACGCCTGCCGCGCGGGGAGGTCGCTCAAGAGGGCCTCCAGCTCATCGCGGAACAGGAGACGCAGCGCCTCGTGCTCGGGAGAGACGGCGCTCTCGTCCGCCGTGCGCTCGGCCAAGAGCTCATCCTCGTCGCCGCCTCCCGTCGCGGCCCGGTCGAGCGACGAGATCTCGTTCACTTGCTGCTCGATCTCCCGCAGCCGCTCGGCAGAGAGGCCGGTCGCCTCGAGCACGGCAGCCTCGTCCAGCGCGCCATCCTCGCCCAGCGTGCGGATCTCCGACATGCGCCGTACGGCGCGGAACAGGTAGTCGGGGATGCGGATCATGCGCGCGTAGGTTCCGATCGCGGCGAGGATGTTCCGCCGGATCCAGTACGAGGCATAGGTGCCGAGGCGATACCCGCGCTCCGCGTCGAAGCGGTCGACCGCCTCGATCAGCCCCATGTTCCCTTCCTGGATGATGTCGGGCATCGGCATGCCCGTCTCCGCGTAGTCCTGAGCGATCTTTGCCACGAGGCGCAGGTTCGAGACGATGAGCCTCTCTCGCGCTCCGGCCTCGCCCGCCGCCATCCGTCGCCCCAGCGCCTGCTCTTCCTCGCGCGTCAAGACGGGGAAACGGGCGATCTCGCGGTAGTAGATCTGGAGGATCGACGGGCCGCGATCCCCTTGCTCGAGTTCCTGGTCTTCGCGTTCTTCGCTCATGGTCAGATCTCACTCTACGCGAGCCCGCTTCGCGAATCCATCTCATTCTCCGCTCGGACTTCCTCCCCGCGCGACCTCCTCCGCGTCGGGAAAACCGTCCGACGAGATGTCGAGGACGTCAAGCTCGCGCACGACGGCGGCCGTGCCGAGCCGTCCTGCAAGGCTGGGCTCGGTCCGACCTTCGTCGCCGGAGACGAGTTCCTTCACGTACAGGCCACCGTCGGTCACCATCTCGATCTCCGCCTCGCGCAGCTCCGACCTCGTGACGCGCGCCGCGCGAAGCCGGCGCGTCCGCACAAGGTCGGCCCTGCGGTGCGCAACGCGGCGGGGCGTGCGCTGCGCGATGTCGCCGACCAACGAGTCGAGCGCCGCCACGAGAGCGTCCGGCGACACGTCCTTCTCGAATTCCACTCTCGCGCGGTACGTCTTCCCGGCGTCCGTCTCCTTCACAATGCCTACCGCATCGCGCCTACACAGGCGCAGGTTCGAGACCTCGACTCTTCCCCGGGCAGCCGCGTTCACCTCCCCTCCGAGAGCGCGGGCGTCGATCGACCGCACGTGCGGCCTCACGATCTCGAGCACGAACGGGCGCCCGCTGCCAAGCATGCGGGCGTCGATGTCCTCTCGCCCGGCCCCGTGGAGGATCGCCCCCGACGCGTGACACGCCTGGACGAAGGGAGCGCCAACGAGTTCCTCGACCGAGTCCGCATACTGCTTGCCCGTGCCTCCGCACTCGGCGCATCCACGCCCGCGGCAGCGTCGGCACGGCCAGTGCGTCTGCGGGATACCCCGTTCGAGCTTGCGGTAGCGCCCGTACACGAAGACCGATGCGATGTCGATCTCGATCGTCCCCGCGGCCGGATCGATCGTGAACTTGACGTCCGGATCGCTGAAGTCCACCGTTCCGTGCCCCGCAAGCCGCTCGAAGGCCTTGCCGACGGTCCGATTCCACGCGTGCTTCTGCGGCTCGGCGTGAGCCAGGTGGAAACGCTCTACGAGCAGGCGCTCCGCCTCCTGCCACCGCAACGAGGGCCGCACGGCGCAGAGGTACGTCGCGAACTCGATCTCTCCGACCTCCGCGCGTGCGCGCGCCGCCCAGGCCTCGGCCTCGCCGAAGACGTCGCCGCAGACCCAGCACGGGCCAGGCTTGCCGCGCTCGCCGACGAGCGCAGCGACCCCGCGCAAGGAGCGAGCGCGCTCCTCGTTCGTGAGCCCGTGCCCAAGGCGGCCGAACGCCCCTCCGAGGCACGCGTCGCAGATGGGACCTGCTGCAAGCATGTTGGCCGCCGTCAACGCGACCTGCGCCAGAACCTCGCCGGTCATCGCGCTCCCCCGAAGCTCCTATAGAGGATCATGGACCGATCATCGCGCAGGAAACCGAGAGCCGCCAGATCCGCCGCCGCCTCGCTGTCGACGATCGACGCCTCTCCCCACCATCCGAAGCGAACCGACGGGCGCTGGCCGGCTCGGCGAACGAGGTTCGGCACGAGCGCGAGCGCCGCCCGACGCTCGTCGCTCGCGAGGTCGGCGAGCGGAGTCAGCCGTCCCGCGCTCGCCTCGATCGACAGGAGCGGGCGCCCGTTCCGCACGACGACGTAGCTGCCAGGCGCCTTGCGCGGCATCCGGTCTGCGTCCGCTCCGAAGAAGACGCACGCCGGATCCATCGCGCAGAGGAGGCGCGGACCGCCGCCATCCGGGGCAAGGCGCATGTCGGCGTCCATCCCGGGCGCCGCAAACTGAGGTCCGGAGAGCCCGGAGACGAAGATGCCGCGCTCCACGTCCCCGCGCCACTCCATCCGCGACAGCACCGGGTAGGCATCGCTCCAGCGAAGGCCCATCGTGTCGTGATCGAGCACTTCGCGCGAAAGGAACCCGAAGCGATGGAGGAGAACGCGCAGTCGAACCGCCTCACGCTCCGCCGGGTCCGCCGCCTCCTCCGCGCGCACGCGCGACCATCTCCCAACGGCCGGCGTCGGGCGAGCACGGCCCGGCCCCGGGCGTAGCGCGGCGACGAGCGAGTCGTTCGTCACCCACCCGCACCACGTGAGATCCCACAGCACCTCATCGATCGCGGCCGGCGCGCGGTCGAGCCCCAGGGAGATCTGGTGAAGGAACGACGCGCCGCACGTCGACAGGTATGCGAGGATCTCGCCTGCAAGCCCGCCGGGCTCCTCGGCCGGGCGGGGCAGGAGGTCGATCGCCGCCCCGGCGGGAGCGAAGCCGAGCAGGCGCGTCCCACCGCGTCGCGCGCCGCGCCACTCCACGACCCCGCCTCGCACGAGCGCCTCGAGCCGCGGCCGGCCCGCATCCGTGAGCCGCGCGTCGAGGATCTCAGGCCACACCGCCACGGGAGCCAGCCATCCCGCGAGCTCTTCCAGAACTCCGCGCAGTCCGTCGATCCCCGCGAGCCCGCCGGTCACGTGCTGTCGCCGGAGCACGGCGGCAGCCAGCGCCGCCCCAGAGACGGGGCTCGCGACGCGCCGCCGCTCGCCGAGCGTCATGCGGCGCAACCCCGCGAGGACGTCGCAATCGAGGAGCGCGTCGGACTTCCCGGGGAGGTCGACGCGAACGATCGCGCCGCGCGCGAGAATCGTATCCAGCGCGACCGTCGCGCCGGGATAGCGCCGTCGGACCTCCTCCTCCGTGCGCCCCGCGTGGGTTGATAGGAATCGAACGAGGACGCGCTCCTCGTCCGCCGGTTCTCCCGCGTAGTCGAGAGCGGCGTCCGCGGCCACGAGACGCTCCTCTCCCAAGAGAGGCGGCGCGATCCGGCGGATCCTTCCCTCCCGCTCGAGTTCAGGGATCGCCGCGGCGGCTTCCGGCTCGCACCGCGCGAGGAGTTCGTCTCGCGTCAGGTCTCCGAGCCGGCAGAGGAGGGCCACGGCCTCGGCCGCCGTGCGGGCGCGGTGAAAGGCGGACAGACACTGCAGCCGCTCCTCCATGGTGCGGATCGCATCATCGCTCACTCGATCGGCCGCGCCCTCTTGTCCGAGCAGGTCGTCCAGCAGGCGGTTGTCGACCCGGGCCGGTTGGGCAGCGGGGCGATCGACCTCGTACATGTACTTGCCGAGGAAGTCGAGCAGGAGCGCAGCGGAAAGCGGCGACGGCGTCGGGCTTCGATGCTCCAGGAGACGAGCCTCGCCGTTCGCGAGGCGGCGGGCGAAGGTCTCGAGCGTCGCCACGGGCAGCACGTCGTCGAGAATCTCGCGGTAGGTCTCGAGGACGATCGGAAAGCGGGCGTGCTCGCTGGCGTACGAGAGGAGGTCGTGCGACCGAAGCCGCTGCAGCCACAAGGGCATCCTCTTTCCCGGGTGCGATCGCGGCAGGAGAAGAGCACGTCCGGCGTTCCGGCGGAAGCGGAGAGCGAAGTACGGCGAGTCCCGAAGCTCCTCCAGGAGGCGGTCGCGAATCCGTCCGTCCCGCAGGCTCTCCAGAGCGCCGATGAGGTCGCTCGGCAGCAGGCTCCCGAGCCGAAGGAGGATCCCGTCGTTCGAAACGATCCCTTCGAGCGGCTCGCGCCCGGCCCGCCGCAACTCGGCGCGAAGCGCAAGCCACAAGGCGAGGTGGAACGAACGACCGAACGTCGACACGATGCTCGCCCGGAGGTCGCCCGTCTCGTTCGGGAAGACATCGACGAGCACCGTGCGATCGTCCGGCAGGCCGCCCGAAGCAGCCTGCTCCGCAACGAACTCGGCGAGGATTCGCGCCGCGTCCGGGTCGAGCGCGCACTCGCGCTCGAGCCACAGCGCCAGATCTCCCTCCCTGCTCCGGCCGCGGCACTCGGCGACAAACGCCCCCAACCTCTCCCCGAACTCTGCGTCGTGCCCCAATCCCTCGCCTTTCCAGAACGGGAGCTGGGCTTCTTCCATCGCAGAAGGAGACACCACGACGCGGTCGTGCCGGATGTCAAGAATCCTCCATCGCCCTGTGCCGAGCACGAACGTGTCGCCGACCCGCCGCTCGAAGACGAACTCCTCGTCGAGTTCGCCGAGTCGCGTCTTCCCGTCTTCGAGGACCATCGCGTACTGCCCGGTGTCCGGAATCGTTCCCCCGGCGGAGATGGCAGCGTGCAGTGCGCCGGGGAGGGCGGACAGCCGGCCGGCGCCCTTCTCCCACAGGATCCGCGCCCGCAGCCCGGGAAACGCCGGAGTCTGGTACTCGCCGGAGACCATCTCGAGCACGGCGTCGAAGCTTGACCGCGGCAGATCGTGGAACGGGTCGGCGCGCCTGACGCAGCGGTAGAGGTCCTCCGCGAGCCAGTCCCCCGTCGCCACGATGGCGATGACCTGCTGCGCCAGGACGTCAAGCGGGTTCTCGGGCACGCGCACGGCGGAGATGTCTCCACGCAGCATGGCGCGCGACATGCACGCCATCCGAAGAAGGTCGCTCCGCGTCTTCGGGATCATCCGCCCGACGCTGACGCGATGCGCAACGTGGCCGGCCCGGCCGGCACGCTGCAGGAAGGTCGCGATCGACCGTGGCGAGCCGAGCTGGCAGACCAGATCGACATCGCCGATGTCCAGGCCCAGTTCGAGCGAGGCGGTGGCCACGAGCGCCGGCAACCGGCCTGCCTTCAATTCACCCTCGATCTCCTGCCGGTACTCCTTGGCCACGCTCCCGTGGTGGGCGCGAACGAGCCGCCGCCCGGCGCGGCGGTTCATCTCCGCAGCGATGCGCTCGACCGCCCGCCGGTTGTTCGCGAAGATCAGCGTCGTCGTGTGCGCCCTCGTCAGCTCGAGCAGACGGTCGTAGATCCCAGGCCAGACGGAGGGAGCCTGCCCGTCTGCCTGCGGGAGGAGGCGCATGTCGGGCACGGGCGCGATCACCGCGAGGTCGATGTCCTTCCGGCCGCCGCAGTCGACGATCGCGACGGGCCTCGGCTTCCCCTCGGAGTCGTACCCGCCGAGGAATCGGGCCACGCGTTCGAGCGGCCGCTGCGTCGCCGAAAGGCCGATCCGCACGACCGGCCGCGCCGCGAGGTGCTCCAGCCGCTCCAAGACCAGAGCCAGAAACGTGCCGCGCTTCTCCCCACAGACCGTGTGAATCTCGTCCACGATCACGTGGCGCACGTCTCGAAGCATCTCGCGTGATCGACGCGCCGTCAGCAAGAGGTGCAAGGACTCCGGCGTGGTGATCAAGAGGTCGGGCGGGCAGCGCAGCATGCGCTGGCGATCGGCGGGCGAGGTGTCCCCGGTCCGGACGCCGACCCGAACCTCGGCCACCGGGATGCCCATCTCCTCTCCGCACGCGCGGATCCCCCGAAGCGGCGCCGCCAGATTCCTCTCCACGTCTGCGGCCAGCGCGCGGAGCGGAGACACGTAGATCGCGCGCACTCCGCGGCTCGTCGGCTCCGGCGATCGGGTGGCGAGATCATCGATCATCCAGAGAAACGCGGCGAGCGTCTTGCCGGACCCCGTCGGCGCCAGAATGAGCGTGTTCTCCGAGCGCGCAATGTGCGGCCAACCTTCTTCCTGCGGCGCGGTCGGCGCACCGAAGCTGTTGCGAAACCAGCGCACGACGGGGGCCGAGAAGAGCTCGAGTGAGGAATGCATGACGATCTCATTCTCCGAATCCCTTAGGGAACGTCAATGGCTGCGTCTGTTGTCTTCTCCCCTTTTTCCTGCCATCATCCCTCTGTCGCCCTCTTTCCCCGCTGTGCCATGCGTTGTGCGTGAGGACGGCCCGAAGTTGGGCGCTTCCTTGATCGCGTCCTTCTTTCGCACCGCAACGGAGCCCCGCGAGAGCGGGGCTCCGTTCCTTGTCGAGCGGCCTGCCCGCAGGCGTGACGGACCGCCTCGCCTGAGCGCGGGCCGTAGCTGCCCCGGAAGTCGACATCTCTTGCTTCTTCGTCTATGGTAATGTATAGTCTGTGCGTTCGGCACGGGGAGGGAGGGGGAATCCCCGGCCAACCGGGTGGAGAGAGATGAGGAGCCTCCGCGATGGCGTCCTCCTTGCGCACAACAGCGAGGTCTCAGGCCGACCTGAGGCCTCGCCGTTTTAGGCCTCGCACGACGCGGGGTCCGTTGGATACGCTCTCTGTGTGACCTTTCGTCGAGCTTCCGCGCTCTCCGTGATCGACATCGCGCTCTTCGGCCAACCTCGTGCCGGCTGCGCCTACCTCTTGCGCAGCACGCGCGTCGCGCCCGGCCCCATGTTGCCCGGTCCCGTGTTGCCCGGCCCCTTGCCCGGTCCCGTCCTGCCGGGCTTCTTCACGGCCGTGCTCCCTGGCGGCC
>JAKLFO010000054.1 GCA_022711155.1 Candidatus Bipolaricaulota bacterium | reverse complement strand
GAACGACACCGTCACCCCGACCGTCGGAGCGGCCGGCTCAAACGAGAACCCGGCAGCCGGAGCCCTGTTCGGCATGACCACCGAGACGACGAGCGGCGAGAGAGGCGCTTCGCGCGTCACGCCGCGGAAGTCGCGGTACGTCACCTTCGACAGGTCGTCCGTGATGAGGCTTCCCTTGGCTCCTGCGTCGAACCGCGCCTCGATGCGCACGGTCTGACCGAGCCCGACTTCGGCAATCTGCCAAGTGATGGTCGTCGAGCCGTCCCGCTCCGTGCGGAGCTGGGCGGCCGTCGGCGTCGAGCCGGCGAAGTGCAGGCCCACAGGAACGTGCTTCGTCACGACGACGTTCGTCGCCGCCGAGCGCACGTCGAGGTTCTCCACGAGCTTCGCCAGCGACTCGTCGGAGAGGTCCTTCACGAAGACGCCGCCCGACTGGTCGGCGAGACCCGTCAACAGGGAGCGGTTGAGGATCGGAGGCAGTCCGGCGGTGAGGATGCGGATGCCCGTCTCCCCCGCCACCATGCCCTCGACCGTCGGAGCAGCTCCGACGTTGCTCTGACCGTCGGCGATCAGCACGATCGCGAGCACGGCCTCCGGCCGCCCATACCGCTGGAGCTCCTGGCGCGCCATCTGCAGCGCCAGCCCCAGCGCCGACTTCGACTCCGACACGAGATCGGAGATCGCGACGCGCGCCTCGGTCCTGTCCCACGTCAGGGGGACGTCCAGCCGCGCGGTCGAGCCGAACGAGACGACGGCGACCCGGTCCGAGGCTCCGAGCTGCGAGATCACGTTGAACGCGAACGCCTTCGCGTCTCCCAACAAGGCCGACGCGGAGGTGTCGATCACGAACACGCAATCGACCGGGTAGCGCTCCACGCCGTTCTGCCCGACCAGCGAAATGCCGACCGTCGCGGTGTCGGGCTTCGATCCTGCCCCGACGACATTGATGACCGTCGGGCTAAGCGACTGCTCTACCTGCAGAGACCCCTCTCCCCACACCACCCAAGAGGTGCACGCCAACAGGAGGAACAGCAAGGCCACGGCGAGGGGTTTCCCCCTCGCCGTGTTTGTGGTCGTTCTCATTCCTGATCATCTCCTCCGTCTAGCCACTGCACACGGGAGCATCCGGATCGCAGGGGCCGCTCGGGGCCACAGGCAGCGGGTCACAGATGTTCGTCCCGGTGAGCCAGTAGGCGATGATCTCCTTCAGCATGTGGTAACCCACGGTCTGCCCGCACGTCCAAGGCACGACCTCGTCCTCCAGCCAGAACGCGATCGCGCGCTGCACCTGGAGGAACGTGATCTTGTCGGACAGCGTGATGTCCAGCTGGTCATGCATGACGTCCCAGCGGGAGATCGCGACGAGGACGGAGACGCACTCGCTCACGTCCACGCCCGAATCGCCCGTCACGGCGACGTGCATGCACGGCAGGGCCGCGTCGACGACGCCGTACAGGTCGTTCGAGCTCGCGTAGCACGGGTCGCTGGCAGCGATCTCCACGGCCTGGCTCTGCGGAACCTCGACCTGATAGATGATCGTCTTCACGACGCCGGCAGGCAGCTTGGTCGGCCAGACCCACTGCGTCTGGGACCTCTTGTACGTAAGGCCGTCGTTCTCCACCGGGATGACCTTCCACCCGGCCGGGACGTCCTCATCGAGCCCGACGCCGTACAGGTCCTGGTCCGACCAGATCTCGACCTTCACCGTGAACGTGCTGCCAGCGCGGTCCCCACCGGGGCCCGTGTAGTTCAAGAGCACGTTGTTGCACGGCACGGGCGCGAGGATGGTCCGGACCGCATAGATGTTCGCAGCCGACACGAGAGGCAGGGAGACGTCGACCGGCGTGCACGTGTAGGCGTACGCGGCCAGTTCCTTCATGTCCTCCAGGCTGATCGTCGTGCCGCACGTCCAGGGCACCGACTCGTCGTTCTGCCACATCTCGACCGCTCGCGCGAGCTGCTGCGAGTCGATCTTCTGCGACAGACGGAGATCGATCGTGTCCTCGACGTCCACGCTCGTGCGCGGCACAAGGTGCGCAACCGCCTCTTTGAGCGGCAAGCACGACGACACCTCGACCTTGGAGTCGCCCTCGACGGGGATCTCCATGAACGGGGACATCGCCTGGAACGTGCCCGTGAGCGTGAAGCAGACGGGCATCGTCGACGTCATCAGCTGCGACGCCGGCGGGACCGTCAACTCGTAGGAGATGACTTTCGTCGTGTTCGCGCGGATCGTGTCGACGAAGATCCACTGGACCGTCGACCGCTTGAACGCCGCGCCGGCGTTCTCGAGCGGCTTGATCTGCCAACCGACGGGCAGGTTCTCCTGCAGGCCGACTCCGGCAACGTCCATCTGCGGCTCCATCCGAACGATCACGAGGAAGGTGCTGTCGGGCAGAGCGGCCGACGTCGAGATCGTGCGCGTCACGCGCACGGCCAGATCGCCGACGACCACCGACTGCGTCGCGCGAGACGTCGCGCCCTCGTTGTCGGTTGCCCGCACGGTCACGGTCTTCGTCCCGCTCGTCGCGTACGTGTAGCTGACCGTAGGCGCGGTCGTCGTCTGGTCGAAGACGCCGTCGCCGTTGAAGTCCCACTCGTACCGCGCAATCGAGCCGTCCGGATCGCGCGACGCCGAGGCGTCGAACGTGATCGGCTGGTTCACCCGAGCGTCGGCGGTCGACATCGCGAACGATACCGTCGGAGACTGGTTCTCCGCCGCGCCCACGATGATCGGATCCACGCGATTCAGCGTGATCGTCTGCGGCGCCGCGACGCTGCCGGTCAGGAACTGAACGGTCGTGATCCCCGCCGTGAAGTTCGGGAACATCGACACCTGGAACGTCGTCCCGAGAGGTCCGAGGACCATTCCGTCGCCGCGTCCCTGATCCCACGTCCACGAGACGCTCCCTGTCGGAGCGGTCAGTTGCCAGACGTCGCGGAGATCCGTCCCGTCGTCTCGCACCTGGAACGCCGCACCCGCGGGAACGCCGGACAGGGTCATGGCCGTCGATCCGGCCGTGCCGCCCACGGCACCGAGAATGACGAACAACGAGATCTGACCATTCAGCGTGTTCTGGTAGAGGAACATGACCGCGGTATTGGCTTTCTCGAAGCCCGTAGCCGCCTGCATGTTCGTCATCTTGTAGAACGTCGCCGGATCCGCCGCGTTCGTCAGCGGCACGATTGGCTCTTGCGTTTCCCCTTGACTGACAGTGTAAAAGCCGTCTCCCTGAGCGAAGCCCAGCCACGGCACCAGGAGAACGACCACCGCCAGGAGGAGGGGAAGGCCAAAGAGGCTGACCTTACGCACCCTCATTGCTACCTCCTTTGTTGGCGTACTCATCTCTTCGTTCTTTGCGCTAAGCAGGAATGCAGCCCCACTCTAGCAGATGCCCTCGAGGAAAGTCTGTAACAGCGATTACGCTCCTGCGAGTCTGCATCTGCGATTCGCCCCTTCCTCATCATCACAACGTCACGACAATCTGGTAGAGCGCCGCGTCGATGGCCTTCTTCGCCGCCTCCACCGGATCGGCCGTCAACAGGGACAACAGCGGACGGTCGTCCGCCGAAACCGTCGTGGTGAACTCGAGGTCTCCACGCGCGTTGAACACCGTCGCGAAGAGACTGACGGATGCTTTCCTTTCGATTCCGAATAGAAGCCCGAGTGGGCTGATCAGCAGCTGCAGCGATGTATCGAGGAAGGACGTCGCCCCGAGGAGCAGGAGCGAACGTTCGGGCCGGAAGGAGATGTCGCTCTCCCATGACACGAAGCGGAAGATCACGATGTGGTCCGCCCCGAGGGTCGAGGCGAGGCGCTGCAGGGCTTCGACGGTCAGGCTGTTCCCAATGTAGGCGTCGGCGCTGCGCTGGGCGAGCATGAGGTCACCCTGCGAGCACGTGTCGCCTCCCGAAACGATCGAGCAGCGTTGCGCGGCGTAGTTCCGCACGAGTTCGAGATCGGCGGTCGGCACCGCAGCGGCAGCTTGAACAAAGAGGGCCACCCTCTCGCGTCCCTCGGCCGCTACGGCGGCCAGCGCGACGACGAGAAGAACGACGGCGACGCACCGGGCGATTCCGCGCGTTCGATCGAGCATTTCCCTTCCACCACCCCTATGGCTGACTTCCAATTGCCATGCGGAGTCTAGCCGCCGGTGGAAGCTCGCCGGAAGGAACGGTGTCGAAGCGCTCGTCCGTCTTTGTCTAGGGGGTCCGGGACGAATGTCCCGTGCCGTGCGACCTCGAGCGAACGCTAGAGCGCAAGCTCTTTCGGCTCTTGCGCCGTATGGGGGTGCACGGGGCCGGAGTAGATCTTCAGCTTGCGGAGCATCTGGCGACCCAACGTCGACTTCGGCAGCATGCGGCGAACGGCTTCGCGGACGGGAAGGGTCGGGTGACGCTGGATCAGCTTTCGGTACGACATCTCCTTCAGGCCGCCCATGTACCCCGTGTGCCGCTGGTACAGCTTGTCATCCCACTTCTGCCCGGTGAGCACGATCCGCTCCGCGTTGATCACGATGACGTAGTCGCCCGTGTCGACGTGCGGTGTGTAGATGGGCTTGTGCTTCCCCTGCAGGATGGTGGCGATCTCCGTCGCGATGCGGCCGAGGCGCTTTCCGTCGGCGTTCACGACGTACCACTCACGGTCCCAGCTCGCTCCCATCTCCTGATTCTTCGCGACAAACGTCCGTTGCATTGTCGTGCTCCTCCGAAAAGTCCGATTCGAGGCGCGATTATACCGGCGCCCACCTGCCCTTTCAAAGAGCCCTGTGCAACGTGTCTTCGGGCGAGGGCCCGTACGACAGGATGGTCACCGGGACGCCTGTCGCCTCTTCGATGAACTGCACGTAGTTGCGCGCCGCGCCTGCCAGCTCGTCCCACGACGCAACGCGCCGCCACGTCGGCCAACCGGCCAGTTCCTCGTACACGGGCTCGGCGGTGGCAAGCCTCTCTCCGGAGAGCGGGAACTCCTCCGTCACCTTCCCGTCGAGGCGGTACGCGCGGCAGACCTTGATCTTCGCCAGCCCATCGAGGACGTCGACCTTCGTGAGCGCGAGCTCGTTCGCCCCGTTGAGGCGAATCGCGTAGCGCAGCGCTACGAGGTCGAGCCACCCGCATCGTCTCGGACGCCCCGTCGTCGTCCCGAACTCGCCGCCTCTGTCCCGCAGCCCTGCGCCGGTGGGATCGTTGAGTTCCGTGGGGAACGGCCCCTCTCCCACGCGGGTCTGGTACGCCTTCGTCACGCCCAGCCGCCGGCCGATGCGCCCCACGTCCACCGCGAGCGACGTGGCGATTCCGCCGAACAACGTCGACGACGACGTGACGTACGGATACGTCCCGAAGTCAACGTCCAGGAGTGCGCCCTGCGCGCCTTCGAACATGACCTCCTCGCCCGCCGCGAGCGCCCGCCCCACGACCGACGACGCCTCGACGATCGACTCGAACCACGGCCGCCCGAGGGCGATCTGGCTCGCGACGAGATCGTCCGGGTCAAGCGCGCGAAGCTCGGCGCTCGACGGCCACTCTCGGCGGAGGAGATCGAGCCTCCAGGCAACCTTGTCTCTGAGGCGCCGCGGTTCCAGCAGGTCGCCGACGCGGACGCCGACGTGCGCCGCCTTGTCGCGGTACGCGGGCGCGATCCCCCGCCGCGTCGTCCCGAACCGCGCGCCGCTCCCTTCCGCATCCTCGAGGATGCGGTGGTACGGCATGATCAGGTGCGCATTCTCCGCCAACAGCAGACGAGGCGCGCGCCCGAGGTGGCGCGCCACGGCGTCGTGTTCTTCTCGCAGCACGGCGAGATCGACCACGACGCCTCCCGCGATCACCGACGTCACGCCCTCGTAGAAGACGCCGGCGGGCAGGAGGTGCGTGCCGAACTTCACGCCGCGGTCGATCACCGTGTGCCCGGCGTTCGGCCCCCCGTTCCATCGCACGACCATCGACGCCGAGCCGGCCAAGAGGTGAGTGATCTTCCCCTTTCCTTCGTCACCCCACTGAAGTCCGAGCACTGCCGTGGCCACGTCGACCTCCTACTCCGCTGCAGCGCGAGAGAGACCGATCGTCAGCTTGCCCATCGGCAAGTCCATCGTCTCGCGGTGCGCGCACTCCGTCAGCTCGCGCCGGACCTCCGTCGCGAGCACCTCGGCCGCCAGCTCCGCCTCGTTCTCGGCGAGAATGGCCGCCAGCTCCGGATTCGCCTCGTAGCAGAGGATGATGCGATCCGTCACGTCGAACCCAGCCTCCTTGCGTGCGACCTGCACGCGGTGCGCCACCTCGCGGAACGCCCCCTGTCGCCGCAGCTCCTCGTCCATGCGGACGTCGAGCAACACGCGATCCGCTCCGCTCGACGCCTCGACGAATCCCTCCGCCAGGCTCGACGAGTACGCGACGTCCTCCGGACGAATCTCGACGCGTTGCGCGCCCAGGTCGACCTCGATCGGTCCGCGAGCGAGCGCGCTGCGCAGGGACGCCGCCGGCTGGGCCTTGATCCACCCCGCCGCCTGCGGGCCGAGGCTGCCGAGCCGCGGACCGAGCGTGCGGAAGTTGGGCTGTGACGACACGGTCGAGTAGGCGCTCGCGTCTGCGACGATCTCGAGCCGCTTCACGTTCAGCTCCTGCTCGATCAGCGCACGCACCTCGTCCGACAGCGCGACGTCGGCGCGCTCGACGACGATCCCCGCCAGAGGCTGGCGCACTTTGACCTGCGCGACGTGCCGCGCCTGATGCCCGAGCGCCGCGATCGACCGGGCCAACGCCATTTCCGCCTCGAGCTTCGCGTCCCGCGCCGCCTCGTCCGCCTCCGGGTAGGCGCAGAGGTGGACGCTCTGCGGATCGGATTCCAGACGCAGATTCTGATACACGGCCTCCGCCAGGAAGGGCACGAACGGGGCCGCCAGCTTTGCCACCCCGAGGAGCGCGCCGCGCAGCGTGTCGTACGCCGCGATCTTGTCGTCCCCCATGCCTCCCTTCCAGAATCGCCGGCGCGACAGGCGCACGTACCAGTTCGACAGGTCATCCACGAGAGACTCGAGCGCTTCAGTCGCCGCGACGACGTCGTAGGCGTCGAGCGCCTCACACGCCGCGGCGGTCGCCGTCTGGAGCCGCGAGCGAATCCAGCGGTCGGCGGTCGCCAGGCAGTGCGGATCGAGCGCATGTCGGCCCGGATCGTAGCCGTCGATCGACGCGTAGAGCGAGAAGAAGTCGCTCGTGTTGCGGATCGTGTCCAGGAACCGGTACAGCGGCTCCTGCACGGCGGTTTCGACGATGCGGCGCGACTTCCACGGCGCGCTGGACGAGTAGAGGTACCAGCGGATGCAGTCGGCGCCGTATCGGTCGATGTAGACCCACGGGTCGAGCACGTTGCCGCGGCTCTTGCTCATCTTCTGCCCGTTCTCGTCGAGTCCGAGTCCGGTCGCGATGCAGTTCCTGTACGGAGCCTGCCCATGGAGGATCGTCGCCGTCGCGAGCAGCGTGTAGAACCAGCCGCGCGTCTGCTCCATCGCCTCGCAGATGAAGTCGGCGGGGAAGCTGTCGCGGAAGCGGTCCTCGTTCTCGAAGGGATAGTGCCACTGCGCCGTGTGCATGCTGCCGGAGTCGAACCACGTGTCGATGACGTATCGCACGCGCTCCGCCGTTCCGCCACACGCCGGGCAGCGGACGGCCACGCGGTCGATCGTCGGGCGATGCAGTTCGACGGTTCGCGCGAGCTCCGGGTCGAGGGCCCGCTCGACCAGCTCGGCGCGGCTGCCGATCGACGTCACCTCGCCGCACGAGGCGCACGTCCAGAGGTTGAGCGGCGTCCCCCAGAAGCGGTCGCGCGACAGGGCCCAGTCCTTGAGGTTGGCGAGGAAGTCGCCGAGCCGCCCCTCACCGACGTGGTCGGGGTGCCAGTGGACGGTCGCGTTGTTCGCGATCATCGCGTCCTTGAACTCCGTCGTCCGCACGTACCAGGAGTCCATCGCGTAGTACAAGAGCGGGGTGTCGCATCTCCAGCAGAACGGATAGTCGTGCTCGTACTCGACCTCGCGGTAGAGAATGCTGCGCGCCCGCAGGTCGGCGATCACGTCCGGATCGGCGTCCTTGACGAATCGACCGGCGCACAGGGCGAACTCGTCGGTGAAGTGCCCCGTCCGATCCACCGGCTGGACGAACGGGAGCCCGACCTCCTGGCCGAGCCGATAGTCGTCCTCGCCGAAGGCGGAAGCGATGTGCACGATGCCGGTTCCGTCCTCCAGGTTCACGAACGACGCCGCATAGACGCGGTGCGCGGCTGGCGCGTCGGTCAGCCGATACGGCGGCTCGTAGCGAACGCCCACGACGTCGGCGCCGCGGAACTCGCGGAGCACCTTGTACTCGCCGACCAGCGCGCGATCGACGAGCGCCTTCGCGAGGATGAGCCGCTCTCCGTCGCCCTCCACTTCCACGTACGCCGCATCCGCGGACACCGCGAGCGCCACGTTCCCGGGCAGCGTCCACGGAGTCGTCGTCCAAGCCAAGAGAGACGTCTTCACCTCGCCGTCTCGGCGAAACGCCGCATCCTCGTCCCCGACGATCGGCATGCGGATCGTGATCGACGGGTCCGCCACGCTGCGGTAGCCCTGCGCCACCTCGTGCGATGAGAGTCCCGTACCGCACCGCGGGCAGTAGGGAAGCGTCTTGTGCCCGTTGTAGAGGAGCCCCTTCCGGAACATCGTCTGGAGCTCCCACCAGACAGACTCGATGTAGTCATCGGTGTAGGTCACGTACGCGTTCTCGAGGTCGATCCAGAACCCCATGCGCTCCATCATCCGTTCCCAGTCGGCCTTGTAGCGCCAGACGGACTCCTTGCACAGGGTCACGAACCGCTCGACGCCGAACGCCTCGATCTCGGGCTTGCTGTTCACGCCGATGGCCTTCTCTACCTCGAGCTCGACCGGGAGCCCGTGCGTGTCCCACCCGCCCTTCCGCCCGACATAGCAGCCCTGCATCGTCTTGTAGCGTGGGTAGAGGTCCTTGTAGACGCGCGGCATGAGGTGCCCGAAGTGTGGCCGGCCGTTGGCCGTCGGCGGACCCTCGAAGAACACGTACCGCGGGCCATTCTCGGTCTGCTTGAGGGACGCGCGGAAGACATCCCTATCCCGCCACAGAGCCAGGACGGCCTCTTCGCGCGCCTTCGGGTCTCGCACCAACTTCTCGTAGCGTTTCACGCTGTCTCCTTGCCCAGACAGGAAGCTCCTCCCAGAAACGGAACCGTACAGAAGAACAGAATCGACGAGCGCCCCTAGAGGGGCAGGCGAATATAGATGAGAAGAGGCATGTTGCGTCTGACTCGGTGCGTCATGAGCGGATCACGCGGCATCATAGCGGCCGCTCGCAGGCGAGTCAACCGAAGAGAAGGCGCGTTTCCGCGCCGCGCGCCACATGACCCTCTCTGGCGTGAGACATCGGCCTCACTCCCCGGAGGACAAGCGTCGGATTCCGGACGCGCATCGGTCGTTGCCGCCCCTCGTAAGTGGGCACAACCTGTGGACCATGAGCCGACATGCGCGTTGGATGGTGAAACTGCTCGGCCTCGTCCTCGTGGCCGCCGGACTGACCGGGTGCGATGCAGGCACCGGCCCGGTCGCCGTGCTCGCCACGGCCGTCGTGACCGGGCCGGCTCCGCTCGATGTGGCGTTCGACCTTTCGTACACGGCCCACCCGCTCGACCGGACCATGACGTTCGAACTCTCGTTCGGCGACGACTCTCCTCCCCAGACGGGATCGGATTTCGGCGTCATCGTGCATCACTCCTACGAGACGGGAACGTACGAGGCCAGCCTGCGCGTGACCGACGACCAGGGAGCGACGTCCGAGGACCGCGTCGCCATCACGGTCGACAGCAGCGGTCCCGTGGTCGGCATCCTCCTCGGAGAGACGGCGCCGGACTTCACGGCGCACACGACCGACGGCGGCAGCTTCACGCTGTACGACCTTCGCGGGTCGGTCGTCCTTCTCGACTTCTGGGGCGCCTGGTGCCCGCCGTGCCGCGCGAGCCTGCCGCACCTCGACACGCTCGTTCGCACGTACGGCTCTCGCGGCCTGGTCGGAGTCATCGTGTCGACCGACATCCAAGAGCAGGACTCGATCCGCTTCCTAGAAGACGCAGGACTCGACCGCTTTGTGAGCGCCTGGGAACCCGGAGGCAAGGCGGGGAATCCCATCACCCGGCTGTACGGCGTCTCGTCGAACGACGTGGGTATCCCGCGCACGTTCGTCCTCGATCGCCAGGGCGTCATCCGTTACGTGGGGCACCCGGTCGACCTGACGCGCGACATGGTCGAGGCCGTGCTGTAGCCGCCTAGCCCGCCCGGCCGGACCGGTCCTTCTCTCGCTCGATTCGCGTCAGCGCCTCGGCGTCGAGCCCAGTCGGGTACTCGCCGGAGAAGCAGGCGTCGCAGCACCCGACGTCTCGGTACAGCGCCTGAAGCGATTCGAGCGGCTGGTAGACCAGCCCGTCCGCCCCAATCAGCCGCCGCACGGCGTCGGGGGATTGCCGCGCCGCGATGATCTCGTCCCTCGTCGACATGTCGATCCCATAGGGGCAGGGATAGCGGACGGGCGGCGCCGCCGACACCATAACGACCTCACGTGCCCCCGCAGCGCGAAGGAGCGAGACGAGTCGGCGTGACGTCACGCCGCGCACGATCGAGTCGTCGACCACGGCGACCCGCAGCCCGTCGACGACGCCGCGAATCGGGTTCAGTTTCAGTCGGACGCTCCGCCGACGCTCCTCGTCCGTGGGTTGGATGAAGCTGCGCCCGATGTGGTGGTTCTTCGCGAGTCCGCGCCGGAATGGCGCGTCGCAGGCGGACGCAAGCCCGACGGCGAAGAAGTAGCCGGACGCCGGAACGTCGATGATCACGTCGGGAGGGGTGCCGGCCGCGGCGACCGGGCTGGCCAGCGCACGCCCCATCCTCTCCCGCTCTTCCGCGACGACGCGCCCGCGGAGGACCGAGTCTTCGCGTGCGAAGTAGATGAACTCGAAGACGCAGAACGCCGACCGCCCTCGCACGCCCTGATGACGGTGGATCTCGCCTTGGCCGTCGATGAAGATCGCGCAGCCCGGGCCGACCTCTTCCACCGCCTCGAATCCGAGGAAGTCGAGGCATGTCGTCTCTGACGCGAAGGCGTATTCTGGCCCTGCTTCCGTTTCACGCCGCCCGAGGACGAGGGGACGGATCCCGTGAGGGTCGGCGAACGCCAGGAGCCCGCGCCCGGCGATCAGGCAGACGGCCGAGTACGCGCCGGCGATCGCGCGCTGGGTTGCCTCGACGCAACCGAAGAGGTCGAGAATCGAGAGGCTGCGCAAGTCGCACTTCTCCAGCTCGGCCGCGAAGGTATACAGGATCAAGGCGGCGTCGTTCGACGTGCTGACGAGACGGTGGTGTTCGGCGTACAGGCTCTCGCGGACTTCGTCGAAGTTCGTCACGTTGCCGTTGTGCACCATGGCCAGTCCGTACGGATAGCTCACGTGAACAGGTTGGGCGTCCTCGACGTCGGTCGAGCCCATCGTGGCATAGCGAACGTGCCCGAGGCCCCAAGGCCCCCGCAGCCTCTCTTGGTGTTTGTCGGCGAACACCTCGCTCACGAGGCCGCGCCCGATCTTGACGTGAAACGAGCCGTCGAACGTGATCGCGCCCGCCGCGTCCTGACCGCGGTGCTGCAGCGTGGCCAGCCCGAGCATCAGCTCCGCCGCCACCTGATCGCGCCCCCAGATCCCGAGGATTCCGCACATCACGCACTCCCCTCCCGGACCTTCATCTCTCCGACGAACAGCCGCGCCAGCGTCTCGCTGTACAGCTCGTGCTCAACGCGCAGTCCTCGAGCCACGACCTCGCCCAACGTCGCCGCGCCGGCGAGCGGCACCGACCGCTTCGCGAGCACGGGCCCCGTGTCCAGTCCCTCGTCAACGAGATGCACGGTGACGGCCGTTTCTCGTAGGCCCGCGGCGTACGCCCAGGCATACCCATGCGCGCCCTGGTACAAGGCCGTGTCTGCTGGGTGGATGTTCACGATGCGGCCTCGGTAGCGGGCCACCATCTCGCGCGACACGATGCGAAGAAACCCGGCCAAGACGACGTAGTCCACGTGCCACGCCTCCAGCGCTTCCAGGAGGTCGCGTCCGTAGGCTTCCGTCGACCGCCCCGCAGAGGCAACGACGACAGCAGGGACGCCATGCTGCGCGGCGACGGCGATGCCGCCCGCCTCGGCGCGACTCGAGACGACCACCGCCACTTCGCAGACTCCCGCGAGGACCCCGCGCTCTGCTTCCACGAGGATGCGTTCGAGATTCGACCCCCTGCCCGAAATGAGGACGGCCACGCGGAGCGTCATCGAACTCCTCGCCCGATATCGCGGCGCATCTCGCGCCCGTCGAAGTGGATGCGCTCCGCGCTCCGGTACGCTCTATCCGCCGCCTCTTCGACGCTCGCCCCGAGCGCGACGAGCACGCGCTTCCAGCCGGCGTCGGCGTCGGCCTCGGGCCGCTTCAGCGCGGCGTGGA
>JAKLFO010000053.1 GCA_022711155.1 Candidatus Bipolaricaulota bacterium | reverse complement strand
GGCGGTGAACGGCTACAGCATCCTGGACGGGCAGATCAAGACGAACGCCGCGACGATCTTCGTCGCCGAGTCCGGAGACTCCTGGGAGTCCGTAGCGCAAAAGGCGCTCGGAGACGCCGCGCTATGGCCGATCGTCGTCCTCCTCAACCTCGAGTTGACGCAGGCGGGCGAGTTCGTCCCCGCGGGAACGTACCTGCGCGTGCCCCTTGCCAGTTCAGCGGGTGTATCGCCGTGAGCCGCGTCCTGGTCGCGACCGTCCTCGGCGCGCTCCTCCTCGGCTCCGCGGCGGCCGCGGCGCCCTACGCGCTCGTCGTCGGGGTCTCCGAGTACGTCGACCCGACAATCGCCGACCTTGAGTATGCAGCCACCGACGCTCGCGATGTGGCGCTCACCCTTGAGACGCAGTGCGGTCTCGAGCGAGCCGACATCCTCCTCCTGATCGACGGCGAAGCGACGCGGGCCGGAATCGCGTCGGGCTTCGCGTGGCTGGAGGAGAGGTCGGGGCCGGGGGACCTGATCTTCATCTACCTCGCCGGGCACGGGATGGGCGTCGTCGACCTGGACGGCGACGAGGCGGACGGAGACGGCGTTGACGAGTGCGTCTTGCCCAGCGACGCGGTGCTGCTCGATCCGGCGTCGTACCTCCTGGACGACGATCTGGGCAAGATGATCGCCGGCCTGCGGGCGGGCGCCGTGTCGTTGTTCCTGGATTCCTGCTACAGCGGAGGGCAGGGACGCGTCGCGGGCGGCCCCGGCGGCGTTGCGGCGAGCGGCGACTCCATCGCCCGCGACGTGATGACCGCCGGACTCGGCGGCCCGGTGCGCGCTGTTCTTGCCGCGTGCTCGCCGCACGAGCTCGCGTACGAGGACCCGACGCTCGAAAGCGGTGTGTTCACGCACTTCCTCCTTGCCGGCCTTCAGGACGACAGCCTGGCGGGAGGCGACGGCATGCTCACCCTGTCCGAATTGTCGCAGTACGTGGGCGCCGGCGTAGGTGAATGGAGCGAGCAGTCCGGCGACGCACAGACCCCCGTCCTGGATCTGCCGCCGGGAATGGACATCGCGCTCATCCCCGACATCGCGGCCGTGCGGCAAGACGGGCCTCCTCTGGTCGCCTACTTCCCGTTCGATGACAGCGTCGAGGAGGTCGTCTCGGGCTACGAAACCTTCAGTCGCAAGACGGTTCTCGTGCCGGGCATCGTGGGCAACGCGGCGCGTTTCGACAACAAGCCGGACGATCTCTCGTACGTCCGCACCTCGGAGGCCTATGAGCCTCTCGAAGGGCCGTTCGCCGTATCGCTGTGGTTCCGTTCCGATCGCGTTGCCGCGAACAACGGCGCGCTGTTCGCCACGCACGCGCGCTACAACAACTACGGACCGGAGTACTCCGTCTGGATCAACCCCGATGGCTCGCTGACCTTCCGCACCGACGACACGTACGGGCTCAACCATCGACAGGATCTGAGCACGACGACCTACCGGTGGGACGACGGGGCCTGGCACCACCTGGTCGTGCAGCGTCTGCACGATGGGAGGAAAGAGGTGTGGGTCGATGGGCGCCTGGAGGCGAGCGAGGCGTACTCGATCCAGGACATCCGAACGGCGGCGAACCCCTTCACGGTAGGCGGAAGTGCCTACGCGGGCTGGTCCTACGTGCGGTCGTTCACAGGCGAGATCGACGAGCTGCGCGTCTATTCGGGCTCCCTGGAGCCACGGCGCATCGGCGATCTCCTCTCGGCCGGCCTGCCCAACGCGCCGGCGCTCGCCCTCGATCCTCTCCTGGCCGACGCCGTCCGCCAGTCGCTCGGGCTTCCTCAAGAAACGGAGCTGACGGCGCACGACCTCTTGCACGTGCGGACGCTGGACGTGAAAGCGAACCGACCTCTCGACCTGACGGGCCTTGAAGGATGTCGTGACCTTCGCCAGCTCGCGATCACGGGCGGCGACCTGCCTGACTTGGAGTTCGCGCGCAGATTCCCGGGCATGATCGACCTCCGCGTGCGCGCGGCGGGCATTCGGAGTCTCGACGCGCTGCACGGACTGACGAACATCGAGCTTATCGACCTGTCGGGGAACCAGCTCTCGGACGTCTCCGCGCTGGCGACGATGCCGAACCTCTACTACGTCGACCTGTCCACGAACCTGATCGGCGACGTCGGCCCGCTCGAGGGGCTGGCGAAGATGAAGGAGTTGCGGCTCCGCTCGAACCGCCTCTCCAACCTGAGCCCTCTCAGCAAGATGACGAAGCTGTGGTACCTGGACCTCGGGAGCAACCGGATCGCGAACCTCCTCCCGCTCGTCGGACTGCCGCGGCTGAACGTCCTCCTGCTCGACCAGAACGAGATATCCGACGTCAGTCCTTTCGCGGCGATGCCGGGCGTCGAGGAGCTCAGCCTCGCGTGGAACCGCGTGGCCGACGTAGCGCCCCTTGCGCGTCTCGAGTGGCTGGGCGACTACACGATGTACGCGCCCGGCGAGCGGGTCGCGATCACGCTCGACCTCACGGGAAACGCGATCGATGATCCAGTGCCTCTCTTGTCGATCGTAGGGCTCGGCCCTGGCGACTCCATCGCTCTCTCGTGGAACCCCTTCGGCGGTGTGTCCGCCGAGACGCTGGCCGCGGTGCTAGACGAGTTGCGCGCCCGCGGAGTCCGCGTCGTCACGCAGTAGGTCGAACTCCATCTGGCGGACGCGGGCGGGCGCCGGCGTCGCGAGCGCGGCGGCGTAGTTCGGCGGGGCGACGAGGTCACGAACGAACCACGGCTCGGGACGGAGAGGACCTTCGCTCGTCGCTGAGCCGCCTGCGGCCGAGCCGTCCGCAGGCCCGAGCGGGACGCTCACGCGGCGCAGGCGCGACGGGACTCCACCGCCGGCGGCCTTGAGGACGGCTTCCTTTCTCGTCCACAGGCGGGCGAACGCTTCGCTCCGCGCGGCTGCCGGGAGGGAGCGCAGGAACTCCGCCTCTCCGTTCGCGTCGAACCTCGCAGCAAGACGGACGCAGTCCACGGCCCGATCGACGCGCTCGATGTCGACGCCGACGGGGAAGGTCGAGAGTGCGAGGAGGGCGCGGTCGTACGAGTGAGAGAAGCTGAAGCGAAGCTCGCGATCTGGCCAGGCCAGCACCGGAGCCCGCCCAGCAGGGCGAGCGAACCGCACGTCCACCGGCGCGCAACCCGCGTACCGCGCAATCAGGAGCCGGCGCGCTGCCCAGGCGGCGCCCATGCGCACGCGCCGGCCGGGAGCCATCCGCCGCAGCGCGTCCGCCTCGGACGCGGAGAGGATGGCGTCGAGGCGGGGAGGGGCGAAAGGGACGAGGAGCGAAACGCTCCAGACATCGACGCCGCCGTTGCCGAGGGCCGTCCGCTCGCCTCGATCCTCCGCCATCGCTCCTCTCCGCGCTCGCTCAGGAGAGCGAGCGCGCCCAGACTGTACCTGGAACGACGTGAGGCACCAAGGGTGCTCGACTTCCCGGCGCCGCCAAGTGGAAGCTCGGGATTGAGTCGCGAGGGCAGCGGGCGCAAGATGACCCCGCTCGCAGGCAGGAGGTGCGCGTGAAGGGTCGTTCGCTGTTGATGATTCCCGGGCCGACCGAGTTCGAGCCCGACGTGCTCGCGGCAACCGGGGCGCCGACCGTCAGCCACTTGGCGCCCTCGTTCGTCGAGGCGTTCGCTGGGGCGCTTGCGGCCATGCGGCAGGTCTGGCTGTCCCCATCCGGTCAGCCGTTCGTCGTCGCCGGGTCCGGCACGTTCGCGATGGAACTCGCCGTGGCCAGCCTCGTAGAGCCGGGCGATCGCGCGGTCGTGGCGAGCACGGGTGTATTCGGCGATCGGTACGCGGATCTCCTCGCGCGGCACGGCGCCGAGGTGCGCGTCGTCCATGCGCCCGTCGGCGAGGCCGTGGACCTCGAACAGCTCGAGGATGCGGTGCGGTCGACGTCGGCCCGGCTGTTCACCGTGACCCACGTCGACACCTCCACCGGGGTGCGAACGCCGGTCTCGGAGCTTGGGGCCATCGCGCGACGGCGAGGTGCGATCTGCGTCGTCGACGGCGTGTGCTCCGTTGCCGGAGAAGAGATCCGCCAAGACTCGTGGGGGCTGGACGTCGTCCTCACGGCGTCCCAGAAAGCGATCGGAGTGCCGCCGGGGCTGGCGCTTCTCGTCGCAGGGCCGCGAGCGATCGAGCGCTTCGAGGCACGGCGGACTCCCGTGCGCAGCTACTACGGCGACTGGGGCAAGTGGCTGCCCGTCCTGCGCGGCTACGAATCGGGGGCACCCGGCTACTTTGGGACGCCGGCGATCAACCTCGTCGCCGCGCTCGCTGTGAGCTTGCAGCGGATCGTCTCGGAAGGCATGGATGCTCGGTTTCGCCGCCACGAGATCCTTGCGGGAGCCTTCCAGGCGGGCGTCGAGGCCCTCGGCTTGCCGCAGGTTCCCGCGCGCCCGGAGTGGCGCGCCCACACGCTGAGCGCGTGCCACCTGCCGGGAGGAGTCTCACTCAGCGAGTTCGTGCGGGCTGTAGGGGAGTCGGGCGTCGTCATCGCCGGCGGGCTGCATCCGGACCTGCGAGACAGGACGTTCCGCGTTGGGCACATGGGATCCGTTCGCGCTGGAGACGTGCTGGCCACGCTCGGGGCGGTCGAGGCGGGGCTTCGGGCGGTCGGGCGTCCCGCCAGGCCGGGCGCCGGCGTCGAGGCCGCGAGTCGCTTTCTGGCAAGCGTCGCAGTGCCGAGCACGCTGGGAGCGCGGTGAGGACGGCGGACCCTCCGCGGGAGGACAGGGTGCGTTGACCGCTCGTCGGTCCGCACCTATGATGGCCGCAATCCCGTGGAGGAAGCGAAGTCCAATGGGTCGGGCGCATGCTGACGTACTGCAGGTTTGAGAACGGCAAGCTCGTCTACGTCGACGGCCTGGAAGAGTGCCAGGTCGTCCAGGCCGTGAGTCCAAGTCCCGTCGAACTCAGCTCGCTGTCCAACAACCTCGGGATTCCCATGGACTTCCTCGCCGCCGCGACGGACCGTGACGAGCGGCCGCGGTTCGACGTGGAGGAGGACTCAAAGCTCATCATCATCCGAGTTCCCCACCGCAACGCCGCGTCGGACATCCCCTACGAGACGTTGGCCTTCGCGATCATCCTGACTCCAAGGCGCATCGTCACCGTCTGTTCGGAGGACACCGCGCTGTGGGGCGACGTGGTCGCGGGCCGCGGTCGCCTGCCGTCTCCTGAGGACCCCATACGCTTCCTCGGGACTCTCTTCCTGCACGTGGCACGCCAGTACTTGGCCTTCCTCCAGAGCATTCGGCACGAATCCGAAGAAGTGGAGCGCACAATCCACGGCTCCATGAAGAACCAGACGCTCGTGCGGATGCTGAACCTGGGCAAGTGCCTGGTCTACTTCACGACGTCGCTTCGCGCGAACGAGCCGATCTGGGAGCGCATGCGACGAATCGCCGGACGAGAGCTGACGGAAGAGGAACAGGACCTGCTCGACGACGTGAAGGTCGAGTTCAACCAGGCCCGCGACCTGGCCGACATCTACTCCAACATCCTGAACGGGATGATGGACGCGTTCGCCTCGATCATCTCCAACAACCTCGGCTCGGTGATGAAGATGCTGGCCACGATCACGATCGTCCTCATGCTCCCGACGCTCGTCTCGAGCATGCTCGGCATGAACGTACCGCTTCCGTTCGGCGACTCGCCGTTCGCGTTCTGGATCACAATCGGCGTGTCGCTCACGCTTGCCGCCGCAGCGGTCATCGCCTTCCTGCGGATGAAGCTGTTCTAGTCTAGCCGGAGAGGAGGTCGCCGGATGAAGCGCCCCGAGGTCATTGTCTACGCGGAATCGTCCGTCGACGGGCGGATCACCGTGGCGCCCGACGTCTTGCTCCTGTTCGGCGACGACCGCTGGCCGAGCGCGGGAGACCCGAGCGAGGCTCTCGCCGAGCTTCGCCGGCTGCACTCGCCGCAGGCCATCCTCGAAGGGAGTGGATCGTTCGTGCCTCCCGGCGGCGAGTCGGATCCCCTTCCGCCGGCCGGGGACGACGCTGTGGTTCTCTGCGCGGATACGCTCTTCGAGGACATCCCATCTCGCCCGGGGTTTCGCGGCTGGTTCGTGGTCGTTGACAGTGGGGGGCGAATCCGTTGGTACTACACGGGAGAGCCCGGGCGCGAGGCGCCGGGCTCCGAAGGATGGCACCTCCTCGTTCTCGTCTCGAGCGCCACGCCGCGCGACTATCTTGCGTACCTGCGCCGCGAGCACGTGCCGTACCTCGTCGCGGGAGATGAGCGGGTGGATCTCGCGCTCGCTCTGCACAAGCTGAAGACACGGCTCGGGGTCGAGTGCGTCCTCTGCACGTCGCCGGGCAAGCTCGGCGGAGCACTGCTGCGCGCTGGACTCGTGGATGAAGTCAACATTCTCTGGCTACCGTTCGTGGTCGGGGGCAAGGCGACTCCAACCTTGTTCGAGTCTCCCGACCTCGCGCCGGGAGAATGGCCGGTCCGTCTCTCGCTGCTCTCAGTGCAGACCTGCGCAGGCGGGTCGGTCTGGCAGAGGCACCGGGTCGTGGAGCAGGCGGGGAGGGAGGCGAAGTGAGCGAGCAGTTGCGGTTTCAGCAAGGCGCCGTCGTGGCGAACGGCGTCCGGCTTCACTACCTCGACTGGGGAGGACGCGGCACGCCGCTGGTCTTCTTGGCCGGGTTCGGCAACACACCGCACTTCTTCGACTCGCTCGCGCGGCAGTTGACCGACCGCTTCCGGGTTGTGGGACTCACGCGCCGCGGCCACGGCGCGTCCGAGCGACCGGAGACCGGCTACGACATCGCTACGCTCGCGCGGGACATCGTCGGGTTCCTCGACGCGCTAGGGTTCGAGCGTGCAGCGTTCGTCGGGCACTCGTTCGCGGGAAGCGAGATGGTCGAACTCGCCACAGCGCACGCCGACCGGGTCGACAAGCTCGTCTTCCTCGACGCGCTGTACGAGTACGAGAAGAGCGACCTCGAGCTCTTCGGAGCGAACCCGCTCCGCGTGAGCGTGCCTCCGCCGGAGACGTTCGAGTCGGCCGACGCGTACTCGCGCGACTTCGTCGCGCGCTACCCCGCGTACCGCGGGCTCCGCACCCCGACATGGGATGAGGCCCTGTCTCACGCGCTCGAGCGGGCACCCGACGGGCGCTTTCAGGAACGCCTCCGCCCCCCGCTGGCTGACCAGATGGGCAGCAGTCGGTTCGAGTACCGCGCAGACTGGCGAAGGATCAGGTGCCCCGTCCTCGCGCTCTACGCCTTCCCCGGCGAGACGTGGTCCGTTCCGGCGGACGTCGCGCCCGGCGTGCAGGATGCCGTGCGCGCCTACACGGCGCGCATGGATCGCGAGTACCGGGGCCGCAACATCGCCCACGCGCGGCGTGACATCCGGACGCTGCACCTTGTCGAGCTCCGCGACACCAGCCACTTCTGCTTCCTCGACCGAGAAGACGCGGTCGTCGAAGCGCTGCGAGGGTTTCTCTAGACGGCCGACTGTTTCCACGGCGCGTGCGCCCTGTGCTACAGTCACGTGCCCGAGGGGAGAGAGGAGGGGGCATGGCACCGCAATCAGCCTCGTCGCGCAAGATCCTCGAGAGCGTGTGTGTGATGTTGCTGTTGGTCGCCGTAGCCGGCGCCTGCCGGGCTGAGATCGCCTACGTCGGGCCGTTTGGCACCGGCCTCGCTCTCTTTGTCGTCGACGAGGTGACGTCGGCCGCCCGCGTCGTGACGACCGGCCCGGTGGACACGGCGCCGGCGTGGTCGCCGGACGGGACGCGCATCGCGTTTGCCCGCTGGATCGGCGATGCCCCGGACATCTTCGTCGTGCACCGTGACGGAACCGGGCTCGTACGGCTGACCGACAACCCCGGGCAGGACGTCGAGCCCGTCTGGAGCCCGGACGGCGGGTCGATTGCCTTCCTGACCGAGCGCGACGGGAAGAGCCTCGTCTACGTCATGGACGCGGACGGCGGGAATCAGCAACCATTCATCGGGATGCCCGAAGGCATCGCGTCGCTCGATTGGTCGCCGGATGGTACCAAGATCGTGTTCGATCGAATGGTCGACTACGTCTACCGCATCTTCGTGCTCGACATCGCCTCGGGCGACATCCGCGAGCTGGTCGGAGCTCCGGGCTCGAAGCCGTGTTGGTCGCCTGACGGCAAGTGGATCGCGTTCACGGGGGAGACGCAGATCGGCGTCGTCGGCCTGGATGGAAGCGGGCTGCGCTGGCTGACCGCGCAGGCCGGGCGCAGCGCTCACCCGACGTGGTCGCCCGACGGGTTGCGCGTCGCCTACCAATCGGACGACCTCGGGCGTGACATGATCTGCGTGGTGGGAGTCGCCACCGGAACGTTCCTGCGCGTCGCGGACGTTGGGACCTCGCCCGACTGGTCCCCTCAGCAGTAGGCGCGGGCCTCGAGCTACTCCTCGCGGATGCAGCCGAGGTCCAGTTCTGCGGCCAGCGCTCCGAGGCGCGCGAAGACGGCGTCGTAGCGCGTGTTCGGCTCCATCGGACTCGGGTCCGCGAGGCCCAGCGCGACGAGGGCCGCGTTGACCATGGAGTAGCCGCCGCCGTCGAGGTAGACGTACGCAAGCACGGTGCCTTCGCTGTCGCGCAGGGTGGCGTCGAACTCCAGGTAGACGAGCCGATCGAACGTCATCTGGTAGTTGACTTGCGTCGCCAGCGCGCCGCAGAAGCTCTCCATCTGCTCGTCGGCGTCGACGCCGATGTAGCTGACGGTCTCGGTCGATCCGACGATCCAGCCCTCTGTGTCCGCCCCGACGATGCTGACGACGATCGTGTCACCATCGATCACGTTCACGACGGTGGCCCACACGGACGGGTACGGATACCCGGGAAGGGCAGAGGACACGAGCCCGATTCCCGCGATGAGGAGGAGGCCAGCGACGAACGCACGCTTCATACCGATCACCTCGCCGGATACTAGGACATGAGAGCGGCCACGTCCATTCGGGACGGCGCGGCCCGCGGCGCCGCGTCCTGCTCGTCCGCGAATGTGTATGCTGGGCCGTCGCCAGACGGAGCCCGCTATGACGGACCTCATCCCGCTCGATGCGCACGCGCACTTCGCCCCTTCGCGGCGCGCGGAAGAACTCGCGGACGCCGGGGCCGTCCTCGCGAGCACGCTCTCCCTCGAGGAGGCGGCGGGCGCCGTGCGACGTCGCGAGGCGAACGTCGTCTGGGGCGTCGGCTGCCACCCGCGCCTTCCCCAAGCGCAAGCGGCGTTCGATCCCACGGTGTTTGCGAAACTCGCGGAGGGGACGGCTCTGGTGGGAGAGGTCGGACTGGACGTTCAGTGGTCGCGCGTCCCGATCGACGACCAGCTGCGCGTCTTCCGGCGCGTGCTGTGCGAGGTCGCGGAGCGGCCGCGCATCCTGAGCATCCATAGCTACACCGCGACGCGCCTCGTCCTCGACGAGGTGCGCAGGACGCCCGTTGTGGCGCCGATCCTCCACTGGTGGACGGGCACGGCCGCCGAAACGCGGGAGGCGGTTGCGCTGGGCTGCTACTTCTCCGTCCACTCGGCCGTCGCGCGTCGCTCGGTATTCCGCACCTCAGTCCCGCCGGAGAGGATCCTCGTCGAAAGCGACCACGGGTGGTCCGACCCGCCGGCCGCCATCCCGTGCCGGGTCGAGTGGGTCGAGCACCTGCTCTCTGTCCGGCTCAAGCGATCGCGCGAGGAGGTGCGGCGGCTCGCGTGGCGCAATCTCGCGACGATCGTGCGGGAGACGGGGACGCGTGAGCTCCTGCCGGCGCAGTTCGCGCGCATGGTTGACGAGTACGGGCGGCTGGGTGAGGATCCGGCGCGTCTCTTGTAGGAGTGCCCCGTTGGGAGGTGAGGTTGACGAGCATGCGAGTGGAGGAGACTTCGCTCGAGGCGATGCCCAACATCGGGAAGGTGGTCGCAGGGCGCCTGCGCGAAGTGGGGATCGCGACGCCCGCGGAGCTCCGCCGCGTCGGAGCTGTGAAGGCGGCGCTTCGGCTCGCTGCCGCGCGTCCCGAGGATCCGCCGTGTCGCAGCATGCTCTCCGGACTCGAGGGCGCGATCCGCGGCATCCGCTGGCACGCACTCCCGAAGGCCGAGCGCGAGGAGCTGTGGGCCGCGTACTGCGCCAGGAGGCCTGAGAGGCGCGCCGCGAGCTGACGGCGAGGGGGCGCCTTCGATGGGGTAGGATGATCGTCGGTGCCCGGCAGAGAGCCCCTTGCTGTTGCCGGCACCGCCTTGCACGGGCAACAGCCTGCCTCGCGAGCGGCTTCTCGGGACGTCCCGGAGGCGCGGAAGGATGGTCATGATCGAGCTCACGTCGCATGAAGTCGGCCGCGCTGCGCCGCTCTTTGGCAACATCCAGCACAGCGTCCCCATCGTCTTCTCCGTGCTCGAAGGGACGGCAACGGGTCGGGTCTTCGTCGACTGCGCCGACGCTCCCCGATCGGCCTTTGTCGCGGTGGGCGGCGCGTTCTCCTACGTCGCCGGCGATGACGCGGACGACGCCTTCGGCCGCGAGCTGGTGGCGCTCGTCTTCGACGACCTGCTGCCGAGCCAGGAAGAGCAAGAGCTGGTCTTGTTCGCGTTCACTGACGCGTGGCGCGCGAAGCTCGATCAGCTCCTTGCTCCCCAAGGCGCGATCCGCATCCATCGAAAGACGTTTGCGTGGAACGTCGACCGCTCTCCGGAGTGGCGGACTTGGCGCGACCGCGTGCCGGCCGGCTATCGGATGGAGTCGACGGCGCTTGCCGAAGGCGACCCGCGGTTCGGCGTCCGACTGATGAAGGCTGGCGAGGTCGTCGGCGAGTGCACGGCCGTCTTCGTCGGCCGCGGCGAGGCCGAGATCGACATCCACACCGACGAGAACCATCGCCAGCTTGGCCTCGGCACGCTCACGGCGAGCGCGTTCCTCGAGGAATGTCTGGCCCGCGGTCTCCATCCCAACTGGACCTGTTGGCCTGAACGGGAAGGATCGGTCGCGCTCGCCAAGAAGCTCGGCTTCATCGAGACGGCCGACGTGCCCGCCCATCTTTGGGCTCCTGACCTGTAGGTGTGGTCTCTGACTCTGGACCAAGTCATCCTTGCGCTGCTTGAGGAGGGTGACGCAATGAAGATGGTGGGGATTCCGTTTGGCTTGAGCGACTGGTCGAAGATTGAGGCCACGGAGCACTCGGGTACGACGGGCATGGCGTACTGGCGCACTCGTCAGTTCGGCGACGTGCGCGTGCGGATGGTCGAGTACACCGCCGGCTACATGGCCGATCACTGGTGCTCGAAGGGCCACATCCTGCTCTGTCTCGAAGGCGAGCTCCGTGTCGAGCTTCAGGATGGACGGACCTTCACGCTGACCCCCGGCGTCAGCTACCAGGTTGCCGACAACGCCGAACCGCACCGCTCGCACACAACGACGGGCGTCAAGCTGTTCATTGTCGACTGAGATAGGGCTCCCGACGGCGAGGTCGCAGCCGGCTTATGTCGACTCCGACAGGTCCGGCTAGACTCTCGCGTCTCTGGACGGAGGTTGACGGTGCGGAAAAGGTCGGTGCTGTTCCCGATGCTCATCCTTGGTGTGCTGCTGCCGGCGGCCTTGCCCGTCCACGGCGATGCGGCGGACGTGAGCGCGACGACCATCGGAATCTACGTTGATGCGGGCGCTTATCCGAGCTGCTCGTCTTCGGCGGGTGCGATGTTTCGTTGGATGGGGTTCACTACGCGTGGGGTGACGGCGGCGGACGTCAACGCCGGAGCGATCGAGGGCCTCGCGGCCATCTACTTCCCGGGCGGGTCTTCGCCACCCTACATCCAGAACATCACACCCGCCGGGAATGTCGGTCTGCTGGCGGCGATCGAAGCTGGCATGGCCTTCATCGGAACGTGCGCGGGAGCCATGTTTGCGGCCGAGGTTCAGGTATGGGAGGGGCGCCGCGGCACGTACGGCCAGCTTGGGGCGTTTCGCGGAGAGGCCGTTGGCCCCGCACCGGGCGTCTGCAGCAGACCGAGCGGCGTCTGCGCGACCGACCTTCGCGTGACCGCGGAGTGCTGTGCCGAAAAGGGGGCGCCGGAGACGGTCCGCGTGACCTACTACAACAGCCCGTTCCTCCGTCCCGATCCGGAAAGCGAAACGTTCACGCTCGCAACGTACGCGACGACCGGAGATGCCGCCGTCGTGGCTCAGCCGCGCGGGGCGGGGTGGGTACTCCTGACCGGGCCGCACTTTGAGTGGGAGGCGGAGCCGTCCTGGACCTTCTTGAGACGCGTGACGATCTGGATTCTCGGTCTGTCCGAGGGCGGGGCGTAGGCTCTTCCGGAGCTGGGTGGGCCAAGGAGGCGATGTGAATTGCATACGGCGGCTTGCGCGGAGAACAGGTGCTCTCACGTTGCTCTTCCTCTCCGCCCTGGCGGGGCCGAGCGCTGCCACGGAGCGCGAGACGTATCTCGGCGAGGTGGCTCCCGAAGCCACGCCCATCGTCTTCCGCCCTGGATCCGTGTCCGCCGACGGGATCGTGATCGCTCTGGCCGTTCACCCGGAAGAG
>JAKLFO010000052.1 GCA_022711155.1 Candidatus Bipolaricaulota bacterium | reverse complement strand
GCCGCTCTCGAATTGGGCCGCTTCGCAGCCCGCGGCCTCGACGTCGACCTCGTCGTCCCGTCCAGCGCCAGCGACCCGGCGAAGCTCGCGGCCGCGCGGGTGGCGGACGTCGCGCTGACACCGCAGATCAACTACCTGATCGCGCGCGCAGAAGGCCTCCCGCTCGTCGCGATCGGCGTCTACATCGACGAGAGCCTCGGCGGCCTGTTGGCGCTCTCCGACTCGGGCGTTCGAGACCTCGTCGATCTCGCGCGTCGGCCCATCGGCTACTCGCTCGCGCCGCTCGAGCCCGTCCTGTGGCGGGCCATGCTCTCGTGCGTCGGCGTCCCGGCGGAAGACGTCGACCTGATCAGCATCGGGTACTCGACGACGGCCGCCCTGCTCGACGGCTCCGTGGCGGCGATCGGCGCGTTCCGCAACATCGAGGCCGTCTTGCCCGAGGTCGAGGCTCGCGGACCCGTGTTCTTCCCGCAAGAGGCGTTCTGCATCCCCGCGACGTACGACCTCGTGTTCGTCGCCAACCCCAGCGTCGTCGCCGAGCGGGCGGCGGATCTCGCGAACTTCCTGGCGGCCGTCGAGGAGGCGATCGCGGCGACGCGCGAGGCGCCGGACGCGGCGTTCGCCGCGTTTGCCCGCCTCTATCCCGAGCTGGGCGACGACTTCGACCGCCGCTCGTTTGCCGCGACGCTCCCGCTCTACGCGGAGAGCGTCACGCTGCGCGACCCATCCGTGTGGCAAGCGGTTCAGGAGTTCCTCGCCCAAGCCGGGCTCGTCGCGCGCCTCACGCCGTTCGAATCGCTCGTCGTCGATCTCGCGTTGTCCGAACCGTAGGAGGGAACATGGTCATGAACAAGGGCCAGCTGGAAGTCATCGCCGGATGCATGTTCTCCGGCAAGACGGAGGAGCTCATCCGCCGCCTCGAGCGGGTGCGCATCGCGCGCGGAGCCATCCTCTTGTTCAAGCCGACGATCGACGACCGCTACAGCACGACCGCCGTGATGACGCACTACGGCCGCGAGTTCGCCGCGCACCTCCTGGCGCCGGGCGAAGAGACGATGGAGACGCTCGAGCAAGCGGTCGGCGCCGCGGCCATGGAGGAGGCAGCGGTCGTCGCGTTCGACGAGGGAAACTTCTTCTCGGCCCTGCTCCCCGACTTGTGCGAAGCGCTGGTCGAGCGGGGCAAGCGGGTCATTGTCGCGGGCCTCGACCTGACCTTCGCGGGCGAGCCGTTCGGACCGATGCCGACGCTCCTCGCCCTCGCCGACCGCGTCGACAAGCTCGAGGCAGTCTGCGTCAAATGCGGCGCGCCCGCGACCCGCTCGCAACGGCTCGTGGACGGCCGCCCGGCCCGGGCCGACGGCCCGGTCATCCAGGTGGGCGGACTCGGAAGCTACGAGGCGCGCTGCCGCACGTGCCACGAGCGGTAGAGGCTTCGAGCTAGACCCAATAAAGCTTCCCGTCTTCGCACAAGGTCACGCCGTCCGGCGCGGCGGCTGGCCGCGACGACATGTGGGTGACGAAGAACCTCGTCTTGTGCTGTCGCTCGCCCACGAGGTGCGCCAGTCGTTCGACGTCGAGGTGGCCGGGATCGGACTTCGGCTGAGGGTGCGTCATCTCGACGATCGCCACGTCCGCGCCTGTTAGCAGCTCCTCCAGCTCGCAGCAGTCTCCCGTGTCGCCCGTGTAGGCGAAGTGGAGCCCGCGGTATGTGAAGCGGAAGCCGAACGCCTGAAGGCCGAAGTGCGACATCGGCGTGGCCGCGAGGACGAGATCTGCGACACGGAACTCCTGGCGCGGCTCCACCTCGACGTACTCGACAAGCCCGTCGTGACGCGGGCCGGGCTTCTTCACGCCGGGCCACGCCAGCGCGAACAGCGCCTCGCTGTGGGCCTGCAGGCCGGGCGGTCCGACGAGGTAGAGGGGCGAGTGCCGCTTGCAGCGGACGGCGTACTCGAGCAACAGGAAGGGGAGACCGAACGCATGGTCGGCGTGCAGGTGGCTGACGAAGACGACATCGAGCGCCGCGAGATCCAGACCAGCCCGACGCATGCCCAAGACCGCCGTCGGCGGCAGATCGAGCAAGATGCGCCCGTCGAGGAGTGTCGCATTCCACGGGCGGCCGTCGGAGAGGGCCGCCGCGGAGCCCAGGCAGAGGAGCGAGACGCGAGACACGCTCTGGCCTACGACTTCGTCGTCCGGGCCTCGTCGGTCGCGCGCAACCTTCGCACCATCTCTTCGAGCATGCTGAGCGCGATCTCGGGATGGGTCGTGATGGAGCCGCGCATCGCCCACTGCGAGATCACGAGGCACGTCGTCTCCGTTGTGGCGACAACGTCGGCCGTCCGCGGCGCCCCGTCGATGACGGACATCTCGCCGAAGAAGCTGCCCTTGCCGAGCTCAGCCAGCTTCTTCCCGCCGGCGACGACCTCGGCGGTCCCGTCGAGGATGAGGTAGAAGCCAAGACCGCTCTGGCCCCTCTCGACGATCTTCGTGCCCGCCTTCACGGTCTTCTGGATGGCCACCTTGAGCAGTGTCGACAGGCTCTCGTCGGTTGTCTTGGCGAAAATGGGCGTCTTCTTCAGAGCTTCGATGATCTTGGCGTTGTCCATTCCCCGCTCCTTTTCGGACGTCAAAGCAGGAATCGATGATATAATCGAGCGATTCGGTTTTCCAGCCCGTCGAAAGGAACGCATGTCGTGGAGTAGAACCCTGAGGATACGCCAGCAGTTGCGGTCGCACATTGAGTCGGGAGAGGAGATCGGTCTCTTCTTCAGCGACCTGCGCGGGTTCTCGACGTACGCGGCACGCGAGGGAGATCACGCGGCGTACGAGATCGCCGAGGAGCACGAGCAGATCGTCGACGAAGTGATCGGCGAGCACGGCATCGTCGTGAAGACGCTCGGCGATGGAATCATGGCGGCGTTCGAGGAGCCTCGCGACGCGCTCCTCGCCGCGGTCGCGCTCGAACGCGCTCTACGGGACCGCAACGCCGCGACTCCCAACGCGGCGATCCACGTGGGCATCGGCGTGTCCGGGGGAACGCCCGTCATGACCGACGTCGATTTCATCGGTCACAGCGTGAATCTGGCCCAACGCCTGTCCGGCATCGCGAAAGGAAGCCAGATCTTGACGACTGCGACGGTGGCGCGGCGCGCTGAGTTGCCGGACGACCTTCACTACGTGCCCCTCGGCGAGCGGACCCTCAAGGGCGTCGGCAGAGAAAACATCGTCGAGGTCGCCTGGCTGCGCGAGATCGCGCGCGTCTCGGACGTGCGGGACCGCCTGACGCTGATCCTCACGGAACGCGGCACGCTGGTCATTGAATTCGCCAAGGACGCGCGGCGCGATGCGGCGGACGCGCTGCGGAACCTGCTCGATCTCGGGATCCCCGAGACGGGACCGGCCAGCGCCTGGCAGCGCCTCGCGGCCCGCGCGGCGTACCGCGCCCTTCGCGGCGCCTCGTCGAGGCTCGAGGGGACCGTCGAGCGACCGGTGCGAGACGTTCACCTCTCGCTCGCCCGCCGCGGGCTCACGCTCCGTGTAGAGAATCGGACCCTCCTCTTGTCGAACGTCGACCGCTCGGCGGCACGGCGGTTCATCGAGGCGGCGAGGGCGGGCTCGAGCGCGGAGCCTGCAGGGGCTTGATGCGCCGGCGCCGTCACCCTAGGATAGATGCAAGATGCACCCTTTTGCGTATCGTGAGCTGCGGGACAAGCGGGAACACGGAAACCCCGCGCAGCTTTGAAGAGCCGCCGCTCTTGCACTAAGATCGGCGCAAGAAGAGGTCGAGGGGGGAACTATGGGGAAGCGCGAAGTCCTCGAGAGCACGCTGAAGCAAATCCAGAAGGCGTACGGCGAGGGCTCCATCATGTGGCTGGGCGACGGGGCCCAGGTCCTGCAAGTGGAGACGGTGCCGTCCGGATCGCTGGCGCTCGATATCGCACTCGGCGTCGGCGGCATTCCACGCGGCCGCATCATTGAGATCTTCGGCATGGAATCGAGCGGCAAGACGACGCTCGCCCTGCACATGATCGCTGAGGTCCAGAAGCACGGCGGGACGGCCGCGTTCATCGACGCGGAGCACGCGCTCGATCCGAGCTACAGCCGCGCTCTCGGCGTCGACCTCGACCACATCCTGATCTCGCAGCCGAACTCGGGCGAGCAGGCGCTCGAGATCACCGAGCAGCTGACGCGAAGCGGAGCGATCGACATCATCGTCATCGACTCGGTCGCCGCGCTCGTGCCGACGGCGGAGATCGAGGGGCAGATGGGCGACTCCCAGGTCGGCCTCCAGGCACGGCTCATGAGCCAGGCGATGCGCAAGCTGTCGGGCGCGATCTCCCAGTCGAAGACGATCGTCGTGTTCACGAACCAGATGCGCTCGATGATCAGCGCTTCGCGGTTCGGGCCGTCGACGACGACGGCCGGCGGCTGGGCGCTCAAGTTCTACGCCTCGCTCCGCCTGCAGATGTGGGGTTCGGGCAAGATCGAAGAGGGCTCCGAGCGCGTGGGAACCCACGTCACAGTCCGCGTCGTGAAGAACAAGGTGGCGCCTCCGTTCAAGGAAGCGTCGTTCGACGTGATCTACGGGAAGGGCATCGTGCGCTCGCGGGACTTGGTCAACACCGGCGAGGCGTTGGGGCTCGTCACGCGCAGCGGCTCGTGGTACGCGTTCGACGGCGAGCGACTCGGCCAGGGAATCGGCAACAGCGCGCAGGCGCTCGAAGAGGACGCGAAGCTGGCCGACAAGCTCGAGGCGGCGATTCGCGAGAAGGCCGCGTTGGGCGCGACCCTTCCGACCGGGGAGGCCGACGACGCAGAAGACGAGTGACGCGCTCTCGGCCCTCCGACAGGCCCTCCGCCGCCCGCTCTCCGAGCGTGAGGCGGAGGACTTTCTCTTGAGGAAGGGGTTCGCGAGAGACGAGACCGACGCGGCGCTCGCCCAGGCGCGCGAACTCTCGTGGATCGGAGATCGCACGTTCGCCAAGCTGTGGGTCGAGGATCGACTCCTCCACCACCCGCTGTCCCGGCGAGCGATCGAGGAAGAGCTCCGCGGCCGCAAGGTAGCGCGCGACGTGGCCCTGGCCGCGCTCGACGAGGGCTATCCGAGAGAGCGTGAGCGCGACATCGCTCTCGGCCTCGCGGAGTCGCGATGCGCTCGCCTCGTCGGCCTCGATGAGGCGACGTGCGCCCGCCGGACGACGGACTTCCTGATCCGCCGGGGATTCACCGCGGCGATCGCGGCGGAGTGTGCGCGCCGCGCGGCTCGCCAGACGGCTCGAGGAGAGACCGATGATCGATGATCGCGTCGGATTGGGAATCGACTTCCACCGCTTTGCGGAAGGCCGGCCGCTCGTCCTCGGAGGCGTCGTTGTCCCGTCCGAGCGCGGCCTGCTCGGCCACTCCGACGCCGACGTGCTCATCCACGCCGTGTGCGACGCCCTTCTCGGCGCCGCCGGGCTCGGCGACATCGGCGTCCACTACCCAGACACCGACGAGCGCTTCCGCGGCATCTCGAGCCTCACGCTGCTCGAGGATGTCATGCGGAAGATCGGCGCCGCCGGCTACTGCCTCGGGAATGTCGACATCACCGTGATTGCCGAACGCCCGAAGCTTGCCCGCCACTTCACCGCCATGCGCGGCCGCTTGGCGCCCATCCTCGGCATCGCGGAGGACCGCGTGGGTCTCAAGGCTACCACCAGCGAGACGATGGGCGCGCTCGGCCGCGGCGAAGGCATGGCGGCGTGGGCCGTCTGCCTCATCCGAAAAGCCGGATGATGTCGCGGTACGTGATCACGACGAGAAGGATGAGCAGGACCACGAACCCGATCGCGTGGATGATGCCCTCCTTCTGAGGCGGGATCGGCTTCCCGCGGATCCACTCGACCAGGGCGAACACGACGCGACTCCCGTCCAGGCCGGGGAACGGGATCAGGTTGATGATCGCGAAGTTGAGACTCAAGAAGCCGAGGATCTCCAGGAGGAAGAGGAAGCCGTACGCAAAGCTCTTCGAGAGCACGTCGGCGATTCCAAGCGGTCCGGAGATCGCCTCCCGCGCCTCCGCCGACCCCGAGACGAGGTCGCGCAGCGTCACGACCAGGAGCCCGGCGTAGCTCACGAAGCTCTGCCAGCCGAGCCCGAGCCCGGCGGCGAACCCGGCCCGCCGCGTCTCGACGCCGAGATCGCCGAAGGTGGCGCCTTCGAGGATCTCGTCGACCGTGCGGCCGTTCGCGCGCACGAGGATCGTCAGCTTTCGCTCTGCGCGCTCGAGCGTGATCGCGACCGGGTCGGTCGCCGCGAACGCCGCGGTCAGTTGAGCGGCCGCCTCGAGCCCGGTCGTCACCGGCGCGTCTCCCACCGCGACAATCCGGTCGCCCGCGGCCGCGCCGGCGAAAAAGAGCGGCGACGACGCTTCGAGTCGGACGATCTCCGGCGTCGGGATGGACGACGCGAAGTACGCGCCGATGAGGTACCCCGAGCCGTCGTCCTTGGCTCGAGGCGTGACCGACACGATCTGCTCTGCGCCTCCTCGCCGGATGAGGAACTCGACCGGACGGCCCGCGGACGCGGCAATTCCCCGTGTGATCTCGCTCTGCGCGTAGACCGGTCGTCCGTCGATCGCCAGGATGCGATCCCCGCTCTGGAAGACGGCGGCCGCGGGCTCGCCCGCGATCGTGTCCGCAACTTGCGGGACGGGGAAGCTCATCGCCCACGACACAGCCAGCAGCGCGACGAGCGCCAAGACGGCGTTCATGACGGGCCCAGCCAGGCTGATCAGGACGCGCACGTACGCCGGCTTGTTGTAGAGCACGCGGTCGGCGGGGACGGCTTCGCCGGTCTCGAGGCGGTCCTCGCCCGCCATGCGCACGTACCCGCCGATTGGGATCAGGCGAAGCGCGTAGGTCGTCTCGCCGCGCTTGCGGGAGACGAGCACCGGCCCCATGCCGATCGCGAACTCGTGCACGTAGACGCCGAGGGCACGCGCAGCGAGGAAGTGACCACACTCATGAACGCCGACCAAGATGATGATCGTCACGACAAACAAGAGGACGGTCATCGCCCCACCTCCTCCGCGCGCAAGACGAGCACGCGTCGCGTCGACGCGCGCAGCTTGACCTCGTCACTTAGACGCACGCCGGCCACCCAGACGATCCTGCCGCGATCGCAGACGAGCGCGAGGCGGTCGCGGCGCTCGACGGGGACGCGAGCGTTGATCAGAAACGACTTCAGACGGACGTCGCGACCCATGCCGAGCGGGGCGAACCGATCTCCCGGTCGGCGACTCCGCGCAACGAGCGGGAACTGCACGCGATCCGCGTCGGCCAGTTCCGACCATGCGCCTCGATCCTCCGGCGCGTCGTCGCTTTCGCGGCCGCGCACCGCGACCTCCACGGCCAGTCGAGGCTCATCCAGGATCGTCCACCCGAGCGCGAGAGGCTGCTCCCACGGGACCGCCGCGGCTCCCAACTTCCAGAAGTGGAGAGACGTCGGCGTCACGGCGACGCGCAGGCGCGGAAGGTGGCGTTCGCCATGTGTCGACGGGCTCGCGGCCAGACGCCCGACGGCGGCGACGTGGGCGCGCCCGATGCCGCGCAGGTCGCCGCGGGCTCGCCGCATCGCCTCGCGCAGCACGACAGCCTGCATCGTCGTGGGCAACCCCGCGAGCGCCTCACGCCCCAGGCGGACCGAGCCTGGGTCTTCCATCTCGTAGACGCGCGGCCACGCCTGCTCCATCGCGTAGCGTTCGATCTCGCGCGCGTCGCGAGCCAGATCCGCCGTCCGCAGGAGCGCATTCGTCGCACCCGGGTGCACCAAGGCAAACTCGGGCATCACCCTCTCGCGGATTCGGTTGCGCGCGAAGGACACATCCTCGTTTGTCTCGTCTTCCCGCCAAGGCAGCCCTTGCGCGACGGCATACTCGCGCACGACGGCGCGGGGTACCCCGAGGAGCGGGCGAATCGAGCGGCCGCTCACGGGAGCCATGCCGCACAGGCCTTCCCAGCCCGTTCCGCGCGCCAGCCGATAGAGGATCGTCTCGGCCTGGTCGTCGGCCGTGTGGCCGAGTGCGATGCGCGACGCCCCGACCGCGTCGGCGATGCGTGCGAGGAACTCGCGGCGCGCGATGCGACCGGCTTCCTCGAGCCCGCCTCGGCGCGACGCCGCGAGGCCGGCCACGTCGGCGCGCTCGCAGACGGCCTCAAGCCCGAGGGAGGCTGCCACGTCCACGACGAACCGCGCGTCGCTCTCCGCTGCAAGGCGAAGCCCGTGGTCGAGGTGCGCCACCACGAGATCGCATCCGAGCTCCGGTGCGAGCTCGCGCAGCGCGTGGACGAGGACGATCGAGTCGACCCCTCCCGATACCGCCACGAGGACGCGGTCGCCGGGGCGGATCATCGAGTGCGCCGTGATTGCGCTTCGCACCATCTCCAGAAGCATGGCGGGATTGTGGTCGTCGAGTGCAACGAATGCAAAGCGCAACAGACGCCGTCACGCTATCCTCTCCGCATGGAACGCCTCGGAGTCGTGGCGATGGCGGTCTTCCTCGCCTGCCTCAGTGGAAACTCACCGGGCTGCGCGGGCCATCCGGCATACGTGCCGGTCGACCCGGCCGTCGCGCTCGTCCAGTCCGACCCGGGGCGCACGACGTTCCTCTTCTCGACCGACCTATCGGGCTGGACGGCCACGCTCTCGCGCTCGGTGACCGACGCCTGCGACGTGGTTGCCATCCTGGGCGGACGGTCGCTTTTCGACCTGCGCGCCCGCGTGCGCCTCCTGCCGTCGCTCTTCCCGCTCCGGATCGAAGTCGAGGCCGGCTGGAACAGGCTCGAGGCGCTGGGCGCCCTTCACCTCGGTCCGATCCGCCTCGTGGCCGATCGCAGCTGGGGAGCGGAGCGCGCGACCTGCCTCGCCCTTCACGCGTCGCGCCCCGGGCTCTCCGTCGCGCTCGGCGTCTTGGCGGGCGGCGACGTCGGTCCGTTTATCACGGCGTCGTGGCTACCCGATCCGGTCCGCCTCTGGAGTCTGACGCTCCGCCTCTCCTCGCACGGCACCCACCTCGCCGTCGGAGGGACGTGGTGAGCGCCCATCGGCTCGCGTTCTCCGTCCTCGTCACCGCACTTCTTGCCGCGGTCGCGCTCTCGGTCTCGGGCGAGCGCATTCGGATCGTGTACACGAACGACCTGCACGCCCGACTGGCAAGGCTCGCGTCGATCGAGGCTGCCGTCGCGACGGCGAGAGAGAGCGGAGATCCCGTCTTGCTGCTCGACGCCGGCGACGCGTGGCACGACTTCCGCCTTCCGCTCACCGCGGTGTGGGGAGCCGACGAACTCGTCGCCTGGATGCGTCGCGTGGGCTACGACGCCATGGCGGTCGGCAATCACGACCTCTACTGGGGCTGGCCGAAGCTCGGCCGACTCGTGGGCGCCGCCGGGTTTCCCGTCCTCGCGGCCAACCTCCTCTCCATCGACGGGACCCCGAGCCCGTTCGCTGCGTCGGCGCGGGTCGAGGTCGGCCGCGTCGACGTCCTCGTCGTCGGACTCGCCGCGCTCGAGGGGCTGCCCGGGCTCGACCTTCCGTGGCTGCGCCCCGTCGGCGCCGCTGCGGCTCTGTCCCACGAGGTCGAGGCAGCCCGGGGCGAGCCGGACCTCATCGTCTGCCTGGCCCACGTCTCGCTGCGCGCGGCGGAGCGGCTGGCGCGCGCCGTCCCGCAGGTGGACGTCTTCGTGACCGGACACACCCACGTCGCGACGCGCGAACCGCGAGTCGTTGGGAACAGCCTCCTTGTCCAGTCCGGCGCGTTCGGCCGTTACGTGGGCGAACTCGCTCTCGACGTGGAGGCGGACGGCATCCGCGTCGCCGATCACCGCTTGGTGGAGACGAAGGAAGAGGCCGCAGCCGATCTCGGCCGCGGCCTCGCGAAGCTTTGTGGGATCGCGCTGGCGACGATCGCCTTCGCGATCACCCTCTTCCTCTAGAACTGATAGGAGAATCCGACCCCGTTCTCGACGAACCCGAGCCGGAAGTTCTGCTCCTTCGCGACGCTGTATGCGTCGTACGCGCTGTAGAGCGACCAGCCGAAGTAGAGCGCCGGCACCAGATACCATGCTCCCGGAAGGATGTACCAGCCGACGCCATACCCGACGGCGCCGATCCCCACGCCGACCACGAAGTGGAGGATGGCCTTGTCCGTCTCATCGTTCAGCAGCTGGCCCAGGCCCGGAAGCACAAACGAGGCGACCCCCGGAATCAGCGCGTCTGCGTTCGCCGCCATCGTGCTGAACGAGACGGCGAACATCCCGAGAACGACGCACCCGAGAACCAACACCTTCTTCATCCCTACCTCCCTTAGCTCTTGCCGCCACGCGCCGCCACCGCCGGCGCGCGGTCCTCGACGCATCCACTCAAGACACCTCGCCGTGCCCGAACAGGCCGCGGGTGTCACTCGCTCGCCTGGACTCTTTCCAGGACTTCCTCGTCGACGTCGAAATTGGAGAAGACCTCCTGCACGTCCTCGTCGTCGTCGAGCGCATCGATCAGGCGCAGGACCTTCCCCGCGGCCTCTTCTTCCACATGAACCGAGTTCTTGGCAATCATCGTGCCCTCGGCGCGCGCCGGAGTCAGTCCGCGCTCCTCCGCCACGGCGACGAGCCCCGCGAGGAGCGACACGTCGCACGTCGCTTCGATGACGTCGCCCGTGGCATCCACGTCGTCGGCGCCGGCTTCGATCAGCGCCATCTGCAGCTCGTCGCGATCCAGCTCCGCCGGAAGGTCCTCGAGCGTCAGCACGCCGCGCCGCTCGAACAGCCACGAGACGCTTCCCGCCGACGCCATGTTGCCGCCGTGCTTGCTGAAGATGTGCCGAATCGAGGCCGCCGCGCGGTTCTTGTTGTCCGTGACGGCGCGAACGAGGATCGCCACGCCGGCAGCCGCGTAGCCCTCGTAGGTGATCTCCTCGTATAGCACGCCTTCTTCCGTGCCGGAGCCCCGTCGGATCGCGCGGTCGATGGTGTCTCGAGGGATGTTGAACGCCTTGGCGCGCTCGACCGCCTGAGCCAGTCCGGGGTTCGAGTCCGGGTTCGGATCCCCTCGCCGCGCCTGGATCGTCACTTCCTTGATGAGCTTCGAGAAAACGCCGGCGCGCTTCCTATCTTGGCGCTCTTTCCGATGCTTCTTGTTTGCCCACTCCGAATGTCCAGCCATACAACTCCCTATGGAACTTGAGCGGCCCACATGATAGCGTTGCCAGTTCCCATGGGCAACTGGGCGACTCCGCCTACAAGCCACGCCCTCGCTCTACGGGCAATCGGCGGACAGGCGATCGGCCTGGGTGATCGCGAGCGCGTTGTAGAGCGGCCAGGCCGCCATCACGGCTGGATCCGCCGCTTGCGCGTACACCTCCGTGAGCACGGCGCAGAACGTCTCGTCCTTCGCCGGCTTGAGCACCCACTCCGCAAGGTCGGTCTTGTTCTCGAGGTACTCGGGAGCGATCGCGATCGCCCGCTCGAACAGCTCGCGCGACCGCTCCATGTCGCCCCCGAAAAAGCCGGGGGCTTGCGCGAGGAAGCAAGCCAGGCTGCGCAGCGGCGCACCGGCGAGGAAGGTCTCGTCGAGTTCAATCGCGCGCTCGTAGCAGGCGGGCACGTCCAGCGTGCCTCCAGAAAGCAGGGCCTCAAACATGTGGTAACCCAGGTAGAGGCCCTGGTTGTTGCCGTACCACAGGAGCGCGGCGACGTCGTTCGCGTGCGACAGGGCGTCGCGGAAGCTCGCCTTCTCGCGCTCGACGAACTCGGGATCGAGGCGCAGGGCTTCGAGGGCGTAGTCCTTGCCGGCAACGTAGGCCGACTCTTGATCGTCGCCCGTCGGCAGGTACGCCTCGGCCAGCTCGAAGTACGAGCGAGCGAGCGCGTGGAGCGTCGTCTGGCGCGCCGGGTCGTCGGCCGAGAGGAGCGGAAGCGCCTGCTCGTAGAGCTCGATCGCGCCGCGCAGTCTCGCTTCGTAGCCGGCAAAGTCGAATTCCCCATGCTGCGGGTCAACCAAGAGGTCGGCCTGCGCGAGCAGATTCCCGGCCTCGCTCGCAAGAACCGATAGAGAAGACACGAACAGCACGATGACCGACACGAAGAGCTTGCTCCGACGCACGGTCCCTCCCTTCTCCAACCCAGCTTCCCCCGGACATCCGCGCTTGACAGGGTCTGCTCCACACGGCAGAGTGGCGGCAGTCTATCACAAAGTGGGGGGTGCGGCATGCAGAAGAAACTGGCTCTTGTACTCGCTCTCGCGATCCTCGTGGGAACGCTCTGCACGGGCTGCTTGTTCAACATCTTCCAGACAGCCAGGACGATCGGGGCGGGCAACGTGGCGTTCACGCTCGGCACCGGGTTCTTCACGATCGACGTGGAGGACGAGACCAGCGCCTACGTCACGCCACAGGCGCGGCTGGCCGTCGGCTTGGCGGACGGTATCGACCTCGGACTGCAGTCGGGCGCGATGGTCGCCGTGCCGGGCGGGGATCCCGGTTGGCTCGGGCTCGTCGGCGACCTCAAGTTCTCCCTGTTCGACGAGCCTGAATCCTTTGCGCTCGCGCTCGGCTTCGGCGGCGGGTACAGCGTGGAGTTCGTGGGGACGGGCTGGGGCGTCTTCGGGGAGATCTTCCTCGACAGCAACCTCCGCGTGCTTCCGATCTTCTTTGCCTACCAGCCCGGGATTCCGATCGGCGGCGACTCGTTCGTCCTGCTCCACCACTTCGCCGGCGGCCTCAAGCTCAAGCTGTCCGAGCAGACGCGGCTTCTCGTGCAGGGCGACGTCCGCGGCGGGCTCCTCAGCGTCGGCCTCGCGCTCGAGATCGGCTTCTAGGCGCAGAGGCCCGCCTG
>JAKLFO010000051.1 GCA_022711155.1 Candidatus Bipolaricaulota bacterium | reverse complement strand
CTGTGTCGATCAAGAAGTGCCGCAAAGAGACCTCCTCCAGGACCCTACCGCCACTGTGGGGATCTTCACGGTACGACAGAAGGGACAGCCCGCCAAGCCCTCCGCCGTCCGCGCATTCCACGCGGATCTGGTGCGGATGCCCCCTTCGCGGCATACTTCGCTCGGGGCGCGGGACGAGCAGCGAGCCGAAACGGGCTCCGCGGGCTTGTCGGCCGCCTTGCCGACGAGACACCGAAGCAGCACAAGGAGGTCGCGATGACGCGACGGGCAGTCGTTGTCAGTTTGACCCTTCTTCTCTGCTTGGCCCTCCGGGCGGTCTCCGCCGACCTCTTCGTCGACAGCGGCCAGCGCCTTGGGAACGAAGTCTCGTGGGGCGTCGCGCTGGGGGATGTCGATGGAGACGGCGATCACGACGCAGTTGCCGCCAATTACGATGCGGGCGCCATCGTGTGGTTGAACGATGGCACGGGACGATTCGACGACTCCGGCCAGCGGCTCGCCCGCGGGGTGTGCGTGGCACTTGCCGACTTCGATGGCGATGGCGCTCTCGATGTTCTCCTCGGCTCGTGGGACGTTCCGGCCTCCGTCTGGTGGAACGACGGGACCGGAACCTTCGCCAAGGGCAGCCTCCCGAGCGTGAGCGCGTGCTTCGCGTTTGGGGTAGGCGATCTCAATGGCGACGCGCGTCCCGACATCTTTGCTGGGACGGCCTCGGAGGACCGAGTGGTCCTCTATGCGGGGGATCGAACATTCCGCGACACCCGGCAGTTCCTCGGCCGCGCTCCGACTGGAGGCGTCGCCCTCGGCGACATGGATGGGGATGGCGTCCTGGACGTCGTCGCGGCGGGCTGGGACGAGGTGGGTCGGGTGTGGCACAACGACGGGACCGGCCACCTCACTGCCCTCTGCACGTTCGACGCGGTTGCACTGCACGTGCACGGGGCCGCGCTCGCCGACATGGACGCCGACGGCGATCTCGACGCGGTCTTCGCTCTGGCCGGCCTCGTCATGGATCGCAACGTGTGGTGGAACGACGGAACGGGACGGCTGGCTCCGGCGCAGCTTGCCCTCAGCTCACACCCCCAGCAGGGGATTGCGGTGGCGGACTTCGATCGGGACGGGCGCCTCGACATCGCGCAGGGTATCGGAGCCGGCGGCGCAGCGCTCCCTTCTGTCGTCTGGCTCAGCCGAGGGGAGGGGTTCGTCGATTCTGGCGCTCGCATGGGCAGCGCGTTCAGCCCGGGCATCGCGGCCGGCGACCTTGACGGGGACGGGGACCTTGACTTATTCATCGGCTCCCTCTCGCTCCCCCAGGTGGGATGGGACTACGAGCCGCGCCCCAACGAAGTCTGGCTCAACACGACCATCCCGTAGTCGCCGCGCCGCGAGACGCGGAGGAGACGCAGACGCGAGAGACTCGCAACCTGCGGGCTGTGAGGCGGGCGAGCTGGGAGGCATCCATGTCGGAGCGAAAGAAGAGCGACCTCTGGCTTGGCGTCGAGACCGCCGCCTACGCCTCGCTGTGTCTCTTGGTCTCGTACCTAGCTGGTCTGATCCGAGGAGACCGCTCGTCGGCGCAGTTCATCGAGCGACTGGCGGGAGGCTGGTACCTCTACGTGCCTCTGGCTCTTGCGTTCGGCCTACTCCTTGCCCTCTGCATGCGCTGGATCTGGCGCGGGGAGTGGAGGCGGGCGCCGCAGAAGTAGCCTGCTTGCGCCGCGGTCTATTGCCCAACGAGGAGCGGTCCGAGGCGGGTGCAAGCCGCCGGTCTGGCTAGCTTCCCCAACAGGGGTGCATGTTGAGCGAGCCGCCGGACGTGAGCTGCGTCGCCGGGCCGCCGGAGGCGGGCATCGAGTAGACGTCGTATGCGCCGCCGCTTCCGCCGCTGTAGACGAGTCGCGTCCCATCCGGCGACCACGTCGGCTCGATCTGCGTGTCGCGGGTCGGCGTCCTGTTGGCGAACGTCCCGTCCTCGCTGTCGAAGACGCGGATGTCGGAGTCTCCATCGATCATCGAGGCGAAGGCCAGCCGGAGCCCGTCCGGCGACCACGCGGCCGAAGTGTCGACTCCCGGCTGCTCGGTCACGCGGTAGATCTCGCCCGTCGACAGCTCCATCAGGTAGACGTCCTCGTTTGTTCCGTCGCCAGGCGACGTGAACGCCACGCCGAGGCCGTCGGGCGACCACGCGGGAAACGACTCGGCGCGCGTCCCGCGGCTCAGCTTCTCGACTAGGGTGCCGTCGGGACGGACGAGGTAGAGCTGCGTTTTCTCCGAGGGCGCGCTGTTGTCAAACGCGATCCAGGTCCCGTCGGGCGCCCAGTCGGGGTTCTGCTGCCAGCCCGTTCCCGCCGTGAGTCTCTTCGCGTTAGCTCCATCAGCATCCATCGCGTAGATGTGGCGCTCATTGCCGACCCATCGGCAAAACGCGATCCGCGTTCCGTCGGGCGACCAATCCGGCGCGACGTCATCGGCCGTGTTGCGTGAGATGTTCGTCGGGTTCGTTCCGTCGGGGTTCATCACGTAGATCTCCCAGTCGCCCTCGCGGTTGGTCTGGAAGAGGATCCCGCGCACGACCGTGACGTTCCCCGTGTACTCCTCACCCTCCGCGGTACGGACGACGACATCGGCCTCTACCGACGCGCCGCCGGGGGTCGCGATCACCGGGACGCGCGCCATGATGTAGCCGTCCGCCCAAGATGTGATCTTGGCCGGGAGACCGCCGACCGTGACCGTTCCCGCGGCGTCTCCGAACCCGCTGCCGTAGACCGAGAAGGACGTGTGAACGGCAGCCTGTCCCGGCCCGACAGCCACGCTGTGGTCGGTCAAGAGGTCGCATCCCGACGCGGCGGCCAACGTGACGATCCCGAGAGAGAGAACGGCGACCAGTTTTCGCACGAGCACCTCCTCCATTCGCCCCATCGTAGCGAACGCCGCGCGGAGCGGGAAGGACTCCACGGGCTCGAGTGACGCGGACGCCTTGCCCAAGCGCGCCAGACGGAGATCGCTCGGCCTCAGAGGCGCGCAGGACCTCCTGCACGTCTCTCCCTCGGGCGCGTCCGCGAAGCGGCCTTCGCCGAGCCGATCAGCGGAGCTTGCGGGCCTCCTTCTCGATCTTGCGGCGCAACTTGATGTAGGAGGGCGGCGGTCCCGTGCGGACCTCGCGGTCGTCGATGTAGAGGGCGTCGAGGATGCCCCACTCGCTCGCGACGGCCATGTCCTTGGTGTCGATGACGCGGTAGACGACGGGCTTTCCGATCTCGGCGCAGATCCGTCGCGCGCGCTCGTGCGCCACGTTGCCCGCGCGGCAGTGGCCGTGCAGGAAGCTCGTCACCGTGACCTGGCCGGGCGTCTTCTCAGGCCTCTTCCGTGGCAGGATGAACCGCGGCTTGGCTACGCCGGAAGCGAAGGGCTTCCACATCAAGACGGCGATTCCCGAGCGGTCGGCGCGGCGGTAGCCGTGCTTCCTGAACCACGAGGCGCGCATCCAGACGGGTAAGGCTAGTCCCCACGCAGCCATGCCCGTCGCGCCGAGAGAGCGCGCGTCGGCCTCCGCCGCCTCAAGGAGAGCAGTGCCGACTCCGTGGCCCTGATGGTTACCACGCTCGTCGGGGAAGCGGACGACCCAGATGCAGTAGACGAAGTAGGAGCCCACCCCGCCGTCCAGCAGGGTTTCGCTCGACGGCACGTACTGGATCATGCCGATGGGGACGTCCTTCTCGTCGACGGCCAGCCTGGCGCGGAGGCCGCGCGGCCTCATCGCGGCGATCCACGCGGCGCGGTGGCCGCCCGCTTCGCGCGCCTCGGGCAGGCGATCCTCGAGGCACGTCGCGAACAGGGTCTCGTACTGGGGAGCCAGGTCGACGATCTTCATGCAGCCCTCCGTGCGCCGCGGCAGGAGACAGGCCGAGCGCTCCCCGCGCTGCGCCTTCGGAGTATAGCGGCCGCCGTTCGTCTGGATCTCAAAGAGGACTAGAGACGACGGTCCTGCCCCTCCGCGCCCTCAGGTCGATGTCGCGGAGTCCGCCGTCCGCGAAGGAGGTCTTGCGAGCGAGCCGCGCGGTCGACTATCCGAGAGCCCTGTCGGCGTAGAGCGCGGCGGCGCGGGCGTGGGAGGCCACGTGCGCGGTTGCGGCCGCGTGTTCGGCCGCGCGGGCGGCGGCGCACGCGGGCGGGCAGTTTCTCACCGCCCGCGCGGCAGCGTGGGCGGCGAGCGCCGCAGCTCGCGCCTCGCCGACGCCAATCTCGCCGCGGACCCAAGCGCGGGTAGCTTCGATCGCCTTCCGCGGGCGGTCGTCACCCGGACACTCCCGCTCGAAGAGAGGGAGCACCGCCTCGGCGCAGTCGGCGGCACGGACGGCCACTCGCCGTCGCTCCTGGAGAGCCTTCTCTCTCGTCACAAGCTCCGACCCCATGGGACGAGCATACAGCGGGCAGGGTTGGCTCGTGACGCAACGAGGTTGCCTCACTTCCTGAGCTTCTTGAGGAGGCGGTCGAGGGTGTCCCGCACGGCCTGCGGCGTCTGGGGATCCGCCGCGGCGATCTGCGCGACATCCAGCAGGTCCGCCGACAGCTCGAGTTCCTTCTCCTTCAGCTTCGTCTTGTCCTTGCCCTCCACGGCCGCGACGAGGACTTCGACGAGCCGATCGAGGATGGATCGCACCGCTTCGGCCGAATAGCCGCCCAGGAGGCCGATGATCCCCGTGCCGAGCTTGGCGATGAGCGCATCGGACCTGAACAGCCCGCCGCCGAGGTTGGCCAGGATGAGTCCGGCGATCACGCCCAGCACCATGCGTAGGACGTACACGAGCACGTATCGCGGGTCGAACGTGCGGTCGCGGATGTACGGCGACGCCGTGAAAAGCGCGCTGAAGGCGGCGCCCAGCAGGGCGGCGCAGAGGTAGTTCACTTGCACGACCCATCCCAACGTGCCGCGGGCGGCTCCCGCGAGGGTCGTCGAGTAACCGACGACGGCGGCAAGGGCGACGGCGGCCAGTACGATGACCAAGAGGGCGGCGGCGCCCATCCGCAGCGGTCGCAGGGAGAACGCCGTCGCCGCGAGCGTGCGCGGCGTCGCGGGGCGTATCGCTGCGGAGAGCTGCGCGTGAAGAGCCGGGGTTATCGGGGAGTCTATGGCAGGCGGGGAGTCCGAGGAGGGCGCTCGGCCTGCCGCCGAGCCGTCGCCGCGCGGCGGCTCGCTTGCGGGGAGAACGGGGATGCCGTTCGACCTGCAGTAGTCGAGCATGTTCGCGATGTCGGATGCTAGGCCGTCCCGGGCGCGGCCATCGGCTGGTTCGTGATCCTGCGTGCGCTTGTCCATGCCGGCCTCCTATTCCGTAAAGTAAAGAGCGCATGTCCTAGAGCATACACACTAGACCAACGAAGACCGCGGAGACAAGGGGTGAGGCGATGCGTCGCTGGTCCGACTTGTCGCCGGCGCGCGGGAGGGGCGAGACTCCGGGCATGGAGAGGAAAGAGAGGCGAACGGCGCGCATGTTCAAGTGGATCGGGATTGCCGTAGGGGCGATGGTCGTTGTGCTCTACGTTTTCTTGCCGGTCGGGATCGGCGTGGTCTCCGTCTGGCCGGCGAGGGGCGACGTCGGCGACGCTCCTGAAGGGTTTGCGGACGTCGCGGTGGGCACCAGAGACGGTGAGACCCTGGCCGCGTGGTACCGGCCGGCGATGGCGGAGACGGCCGTCCTCGTGACGCACGGCGCCGGCGGCTCGCGAGACAGCGTGCGGGAGTACGTCGAGTTCCTCGCGGAAGCCGGGTACGGCGTGCTCGCCGTGGACTTGCGCGGCCACGGAGAGAGCACGGGGAAGACGAATCGCCTCGGATGGAATGGGACGGCCGACGTTCGCGCCGCGGTCGACGTCCTCAAGGCGCAAGGCGCGGAGCGGATCGTCGGACTCGGCTTATCGATGGGTGGCGAGGTGTTGCTCGGGGCGGCGTCCCAGGTGCCCGAACTCGAGGCTATCGTGGCCGACGGAGCGACGCGCCGCTCGACGTCCGAGCTGCTCGCTCTGCCTTCCGAGCGCCCTCTATGGCGCAGTTTCACCGCGCGGCTGATGTTCGCCACCTCCGGCCTCTTGAGCGGTGACCCTGAGCCGCTCCCCCTGCTCGAGTCGATGGCCGCGTCCCGCGCGCGCTTCCTCCTCATCGCTGGCGGCGATGCAGAGACGGAAGTCGCGCTCAACGAGCGCTTCGCAGAGACGCTCGGAGACCGCGCGATGCTGTGGGTCGCGCCGGGCGCCGGCCACACCCAAGCACACGCCGTCTATCCAGACGAGTACGAGGCTCGCGTGCTTGCCTTCTTCTTCGTTGCGCCCTAGGGGTAGAGGAAAGAGGCAGAGAGCCGCAAAAAAAAGGCGATTATATACTTGACAAACCCGCCGCAGCATGCTATTGTTGTCTTGGAGGCGGTGAACATGGTCAAGAAGCTGACATTCGAGCAACGGCAGGAAGTCTTCTCCAGTGCAGAGAAGGCCCGCGCCTATCTTGAGTCTGTTCGCTGGCCAGACGGTGTTGTCTGCCCACATTGTGGCGGCCGCGAGGCGTACGCCATAGCCGGCAAGTCTGCTCGTGCGGGGTTGTGGAAGTGCAAGAGCTGCCGGAAGCAGTTCACGGTCACGGTCGGCACGATCTTCCAGGGCAGCCACATTCCGTTGAACAAGTGGCTCTACGCCATCTATCTCATGTGCGAGAGCAAGAAAGGGATCAGCAGCAACCAACTGCATCGGGATCTTGGACTGACGTACAAGACAACGTGGTTCATGACGCACCGGATTAGGCAGGCGATGTCCAACTCTGAACCTGTCATGTTCGATGGCGTTGTTGAAGCGGATGAGACCTACGTCGGCGGGAAAACGCGCGGAGGGAAGCGTGGACGCGGAGCAGAGAAGAAGACTCCCGTCTTCGCACTCATCGAGCGCAATGGGCGGGCGAAGTCCTTCCACGTCGACAACGTGAAGAAGCAGACCCTCCAGGCGCTCGTTGCTGACAACGTCGAGGTAACTGCACACATCATGACGGACAGCCTCAACTCCTACCGCGGTCTCGACAAGACGTTCTCCGGGCACAGCTTTGTTGACCACAGCAAGGAATACGTCCGAGGCATCGTGCATATCAACTTCGCTGAGTCCTACTTCTCCCTCCTGAAGCGCGGAATCATGGGTGCGTTTCACCACGTGAGCCGCCACCACTTGCAGCGGTACCTCCATGAGTTTGATTTCCGATGGAACTCCCGCGATCATGCTTACACACAAGTCGAGGACGTGCTTCGCCAAGCAGCTGGGCAGAGGCTTCTCTACCGGGACTCGGCAAGGAGCCTGGCATGAGTGCGAAGAAGGTGCATGCCTTGTCCGAACACAGCATCAGAATCACACTTGACGGCCCCGACACCGAGGGCGGCCATGTGCGCGCCTCTGCGTTCCTGGATGCCATTGGCAATGTGGTCAGCCTGCTGCGGAGGCTCGACATGCAGGACGGATGTAGGGGCAGAGCATCTTTCTACCTTCGCATCACCGATCTGTCTCACAGCAGTCCGACTCAAGTTGTCATGGAGCAGTGTCTCCTAGATCCAGAGGTGGACCGCCGGGATGAGGTGGCAAGACGGTTCTTCTCTATGATGGAGGCCATCGACGCAGAGGACGGCCGACAGCACTTGGACTACGGCGTACTAGCTGCCGCGAAGGAACTGAGCGAGCCCATTGGTAGGACGATCAAGTGCCTCAGCATATCTACGCGAGAATCCGAATACTCCCTTGATCTCGGGTTCCGAGAACGATTGGCAAGGAAACTCGCGCCGGAGGAGAAGTGCTATGGGACGATCAAGGGCATGCTGGAGTACATCAACATTCATGGCAAGACGCACGTCTTCCGCATCTACCCAAACGTCGGCCCTGAGGAAGTCGCATGCCAGTTTGACTCCGGAATCCTCGACCAGGCGAGGGCAGGTATCGGCAAGTTTGTAGAGGTCCGCGGAGAACTCAGGTACAAGGCAATCTCCCGGTATCCGCATGCCATTTCCGTCAAGGAGATCTCCGTCATTGAGAGCGCAGGTGCCCCGGATTTCGATGCCGTGAGGGGAATCTTCCCTGACCTGACGAACGGCGTAGCGGCCGACGTCTACGTGCGAGAGGGCAGGAGCATCGATGCCGAATAGGGCGCGGCCCATCATCGGGCTGGATGCGTCACTGTTCATCGCGTGGCTAACTGGTGAACAACGTCCGGACGATCAGGCGGCCGGTATCCAGGAGTGCTTCGAGCGAATCAGGAAGGACGAGATACAGGCCATTGTATCGGCCGTCCTCTACAGCGAAATCCTGCTAGGGCAGTACCCAGAGGACAAGCAGCTTGCCTTCTACAAGCTCATGTCCGGGACGAACCCGCAGGTGATGGAAGTTGACATCAGAATCGCGCGCACCGCGGGAGAATTGCGCACGTACTTCAACACCAAAGGCATGAAGATGTCAACTCCGGACGCAGTCCACATCTCGACTGCGATACATTACGGCGCGCACGAGTTCTACACAGTGGATGAGGGGCTGACAGCGAAGCTAGAGAATCTCCTTGATCTGAGTGCTGCCGTGGAGGGCTGTAGCCTCGTTGTGCGCATCCCGCCGTCAACTACGCCAATGCTAGGCCTGAAGGGGAAGAGTGCCCAAAGCGGATCGTAGGGAGATCGGGTTCGAGGAAGCTGTCGCGAAGGTCCTGACCTTCAAGCAGCCACCGCGCAAGAAGGCGGCGAAGAAAGGCACAAAGCCTACCTAAGAGGGGGCGCATCCAGCGCCGTCAATGCTTCGCATCAGGTCGTCATCATCTACCCAACTCATGTCCTGCCTCGCGCCGCTCTTCGCAAAGAACGGCGTCAGTTCTCTCATCTCTGGCTTCGCATGCGCGTCGGAGTGGCACTTTCCGCAGAGAGGAACGAGGCTGTGGAGTTCGATGTCTCCGCAAGACCAGCCCGCGTAGTTCTCATGATGCGCCACCGACGCTTCCCCGCCGCACTTGGCGCACTTTCCTCCTGTGGATGCCAGGCACTTCCTCCGCTGTTCCTGCCAGTCCTCGGACTCTGTGTAGAGCGCAAAGACAGCAATCATCAGCTCCGCATACGGAGACCGGCGAGCAAGCCCGAGTCCGGTCTGATTCGAGACATACACTGCTCGTCGTCCTTCCTTCCGTGCCGCGAGGATACGCCGCAGCGCATTCGCCGCGTCTACGGCCGCTGACCCCTTGAGAAGATCGTGTGAGAACCTAGCTCCGCCGTTCGTCTGCTCCTCATCCACGTCATAGCCTCCGTAGCCGGGCGTCAGGATACAATGGTTCAGCGGCGCCGGCGACTATGCCTGGCGCTGGTGTGCCAAGTATATAATCGCCAAAAAAAAAAAGGCGCGAGACGCATACACGAGGAAGAAGGAGGCTATACTCTCTCTCCCGCGGATGCGGGCGCGGGCAAAGGAGGAGCCATGGAGACAGTCGTGGTCGGCGGGGTAGACGGTCCTGTCTGGGTGAGTGCCGTATCGATCATCAATCTCGTCTTGCTGCTTGGGCTCTACGGCCTCGTGGTCGCGGCGCTCATTAAGTACCTGCGAACGCCCACGCGGCGCGATCGCGAGGAGTAGGCGCCGGCGTCCCCCGCAGCCAGGAACTGTGGCGGCACACTCCCCAGCCATTCAGCTCAGCGGAACGGCCGCTGTCCAGTGACACTTCCCAGGAGTTGCGAGGGCAACTCCCTAGCTGTCAGACGGAGTCTGACAGCCGTAGATGGCGCCGTACTTCTCCTTGACGTAACGGACGAAGTGGGCGGAGTCGAGTTCATGGCCCGTGATGCGCTCCATGAGCTCCTGCGGCTCGTACATGGCGCCGTAGCGGTGCACGTTCTCGCGCAGCCAGCCGACGAGCGGCTTGAGGTCGCCGCGCCCGATGGCCGCGTCGAGGTGTGGAACCTGGTCCCGCATCGTCGCGTAGAGCTGCGCGGCGTAGAGGTTCCCGAGCATGTACGACGGGAAGTAGCCGAACGCGCCGACGGACCAATGCACGTCTTGCAGGACGCCTTGCGCGTCGCTCGGCGGGACGATCCCGAGGTATCGCTTCATCGCGTCGTTCCAGAGCTCCGGGAGATCGGCGGCCTCGATCGAACCGTCGATGAGGCCCGCCTCGATCTCGAAGCGCAGCATGACGTGGAAGTTGTACGTCACCTCGTCCGCATCCACGCGGATGAACGACGGCGCGACGAGGTTTGCGGCGGCGAAGAGCGCCTGGGGAGCGACTCTCCCGAACTGCGGGAAGTGCTCGGCGAGCACGGGCTGGAAGAAGTTCCAGAATTCGAGGCTTCGTCCGACCTGGTTCTCGATCATCCGCGACTGCGACTCGTGGATGCCGTTCGACGCGCCGCCGGCGACGCCGAGGCGGTAGAGCTCGGCCGGGATCCCCTGGTTGTAGAGGGCATGGCCGCCCTCGTGCAGGGCGCCGAAGATGCCCGACAGGACATCCGATTCCACGTATCGGTTCGTGACGCGGACGTCGCCCGGCGCGATCAAGATGGTGAATGGATGCGCCACGTCGGCGAGTCCGCCGGCCTCGAAGTCGTAGAGGATGACCTCGAGCGCCCGGCGCGACAGGCGGCGCTGTTCGTCCACGCGGTACGTCCCGCGGAGGAACGACGCGTCCGGCGCCGTGCCCTCGTCGACCAGCTTCTTCAGGAAGGGCACGAGCTCTGCGCGAAGGGGTTCGATGATCGCGCGCAGCTTGCGGCACGTCATGCCGGGCTCGAAGTCCTCGAGCAGCGCATCGTAGGGATGCTCGTCGTAGCCGTAGTACTCGGCGAACTGGCGCGCGTAGCCGACCATCTTCTCGAGGTGGGGCAAGAACGCCGCAAAATCCGAAGCCTTCCTCGCGGCGGCCCACGCCGCCTGCGCCTGCGCCTCAGCCGCGCTCTTCTCTTCGACGAGCGCCGGGGGAATCGCGCGGTTGCGGCTGTGTTCCTTCCCGACGTGGCGAACGCTGGCGCGCTCGACCTCGCTGAGCCCGTCCGCCTCGCGAAGCTCGGCCAGACATCGAGCGAGCTCGTCAGAGACGAGGAGCTCGAAGCGCTTGCGCGACAGCATCCCCGTGGCCTCCGACCGCGCCTCAATGCCTTTCGGCGGCATGTGCGTCTCTTGATCCCAACTCAACAGCCGCAGAGCCGAGCCGTACCTTCCCATGTCGCCTAGGAGGTTTCGATACTTCGCGAGCGCGTCCACCGTGCCCCCTTAGGTCGCCCGTGACGGGCGACGTGATGGAATGGGGCGAGTGTACCGCAGGCCGAGGCGCCCGGCGCCTACGCGGCGATGCAGCGCAGGACGCGCTGCGGATGGCTCAGGGACTCGCAGCCGGCGCCCGTGACGACGACGTCTTCCTCCAGGCTCACTTGGCCGTAGCCGGTCGTGGGCACATGGAGTTCGAGAGTGAAGACGTTGCCCGCCTCCACGAGGCCGTTTGGCGAATCCCCGTAGCGTTCCCAGGCCGGCCCGAGGAGCGTGCCGCCGTCGTGCGCGTAGCGACCGATCTGGTGTCCGAGGGCGTGGGCGAACGGCGGATAGCCGCACTCGACCACGTGTCCGCGCGCCACGGCGTCGACGTCCCTTCCGCGGACGCCGGGACGGAGCGCGCGCGCCGCGAGCTGGATGGCGTCGCGCACCGTCTCGAACGCGCGCTTCGCCTCGGCCGGGATCTCATCCGGGGGGCCGAAGTAGTACATGCGCTGGATGTCCGAGCTGTACCCGCCCGACTGCACGCCGAAGTCGAAGTGCAGAAGGTGGCCGCGCTTCGTGCGGTTGTCGGACGGCCCGCCGTGGCCGAACGGCTTGTTCGGTCCCGCGTCGACCGCCGGGTTGGACGCCGCCTGCCACGCGAAGCCCACGCCGAGCTCGGACATGCGGCGATGCACGAACTCCTGAATCTCGATCTCCGTCTGTCCGACCGAGAGGAACGCGTCCAGTTCGTCGAAGATCTGCTCGGTGATTCGCACGGCGTCGCGGATGCGCGCCTGCTCGAACGGGCTCTTTCGGCCGCGCAGGCCGCCGACCAGGCGCTCGGCGCTGGTGAGACGGCTCGCGTACGGCGTCGGTGCGAGCATGTCCACGAGCAGGGCCTTCATTCCTGAGGTCAGGCCGTCTGCCGCGACGTCGCTCCGGCTCTCGTTGATGCCGATCGCGCGCGGCGCGATCCGGTCGAGCTCGATGCGCAACGCGCCGGCGATGCCTTCCGTGTACGGGATCACCCGGCTGTACAGCTCGGCGGGAACCACGGCGGCGTCGTACGTACCGACGATTGCGATGCGCTCGCCGTCCGCGGTGAACAGGAGGGCCGACGGCCACACGAGGTCGGCGCCAAGGATGAGAGGCAGGACAGGGTCCGACGACTGGACCGTCTCGCGCACCCAGACGAGCCAGCAGTCGATGCCCGTCTCGCGCAACAGGGCCGGGAGCTGGTCGAGCTTCTCGCTCTGCAGCTGGTGGTTCTCACGCGTGTCCATGGTGCCTCAGTGTACGGCAGGTTGGGCGCGAGCATTGCCCCGCCTCGATCGCCGGGAGTAGAGTGTTTCCCTAGCGAGTCAGGAGGTGCCATGAGAACCCGTGTCTTTCTTGTGGTGGCGGCGGTCGGGCTGTTGTGGGCCGCTGCAGCGTCCGCGGTGCCGGATCCGTCATGGCTCTACGTTCTCGAGGGCAAGCACGTCCAGGAGACTGACTACGCCTATCGCATCTTCCTGGAACCCGACTGGAGCGTGTCGGCGACCTTCCCGCGGCTGCGTGAGGCGCAGCAGCCCTGGTACACGGTGCGCGTCGAGGAATCGAGCGTGCAGGCGAGCACGGCCGTGGCGAGCGAGTGGACCGAGGAGGACACCTGGGGCAACCGGTGGCAGACGGTCTACTGGTCGCAGCTCGCCGAGCGAACCACGCTCGAGCGGCGCGCGCTTGTCGTCACGGAGGCGATGTACGGGCCCGTGCGCACGCGCGACCCATATCCTCTCTCAAAGTCCGCCCGGTCGTCCGTGCCGCGCGCCGCCCTCAGCGCGACCGACGTCGTCCAGAAGGACGACGCATCCATCAAGGACCTCGCCGAGGAAGCGGTGCGTGGCTGCGTCTCGGAGCTCGAAGCCGTCGCGCGGATCCTGGCCCTCGTCGGCCGGCGC